>JBECKY010000114.1:0-30911 GCA_040235475.1 Pseudomonadales bacterium | reverse complement strand
AACTATAATCAGACACCCCAAAAGGCGTCTTGCATGACACCTTGTAGGTGCCTAATATTTAACAGCGCCAGATTAGATGAAGGTTATCGCCTATGCTAAACCTTGTAAAGCACCTGTCGATCACACCTCTGGCACAATAGCCAAACCGAAACTGCTTGAAAAGGTGCGCGCCCGTGTTCGCCGGTTAAATTACAGCATCCGCGGGTCTCAAGCGTTAAGGGGCCATATTGAACCTCCCCCGGTTTCTATCCATTCTTTTCAGTCAAAGGCAGAGTTTTTCACTGCGTCTGCCAATCTGTTTTTACCACCCCAGCCATGCACCAATTGATACAAGGCAGGTAAAATCACCAGCGTTAACAGTGTTGATGAAAGAATACCGCCAATAACCACCGTTGCCAGTGGGCGTTGCACTTCTGCACCGGTGGCGGTGTTCAGTGCCATGGGCACGAAGCCCAGGCTGGCTACCAGGGCAGTCATTAATACCGGGCGCAAGCGTGTGAGTGCCCCTTCGATAATGGCCGGTGTGAGTTCGCCGTTTTCTTGCCAAAGGTTGCGGATAAAGGCAACCATCACCAGGCCATTCAGTACGGCGATACCTGATAAGGCAATAAAGCCGACACCTGCCGATATTGATAGGGGCATGTCGCGGATCCAGAGGGCAAGAACACCGCCGGTCAGTGCCAAAGGCACACCAGTGAATATAATCAGGGCATCTTTGAGGGAGCCAAAGCTTAATAACAACAAAGCAATAATCATCACCAGGGTTAAGGGCACCACAATGGAGAGCCGTTTGCTGGCCGATTCCAGTTGCTCAAAGGTGCCGCCATAATCCAGCCAGTAACCCGGTGGGAGTTGCACGTCATTGGCAATGCGTTGTTGTGCTTCTTTAACAAAAGAACCCAGGTCGCGGCCACGCACATTGGCGGTGACCACTACGCGACGTTTGCCGTTTTCGCGGCTGATCTGGTTGGGACCGGGTGCAAGTTCAAGGTGGGCCACTTCGCTCAGGTGTACATAACCAGGGCCTTCTTTTATGGCGGGCGTAGGCACGGGTAAGCGTTCCAGGCGAAGCAGGTCGCGGCGCAGTTCTTCCGGCAGCCTTACTACCAATTCAAAGCGGCGGTCACCTTCAAAAATCATCCCGGCTGTTTTGCCGCCAATTGCGGTGGCAAGCAGTTCCTGCACTTCGGCAACGTTAAGGCCGTAGCGGGCTAATGCGCTGCGATTGGGGATTACCGATAAAACCGGCAAACCGGTAACCTGTTCAACAGCGGGGTCGGCAGTACCTTCAATGCCTTCAAGTACTTCACGAATTTCTTCGGCTGAGGCAAGTAGTTGTTCCAGATCATCACCGAATATTTTAATACCCAGGTCTGCGCGAACGCCGGAAATTAACTCATTGAAACGCATTTGTATAGGTTGAGTGAATTCATAATTGTTGCCCGGTAATTTTCGCACAGCTTCTTCAAGTTCTGACACAAAGTCAGCCTTGCTGCGCTTGGGGTCTGGCCATTGGCTTTTGGGCTTCAGGATTATAAAGTTATCGGCCACACTTGGGGGCATGGGGTCGGTGGCTACTTCAGGGGTGCCAATTTTAGCAAACACCTTGTCCACTTCAGGAAATGATTTTATCCGTTGTTCCAGAATGGCTTGCATTTCAATGGCCTGTTCCAGTCCGGTGCCGGGAATGCGTAATGCATGCAGGGCGATATCACCTTCATCCAGCTGCGGAATAAATTCAGAGCCCAGCGTAGAGGCCAGCCAGGTGCAGAATACTACAAGCAGTAAGGCTGCTGGGATAAGGATTATTTTCAGTTCCAGGGCCTTAAGCAACAGCGGGTGGTAAGCCGCTTTGGCCGCGTTTATGAAGCGGTTTTCATGATCCGCCACTTTGCCGGTCATTAATAAGCCGATGACGGCAGGGACAAAGGTGAGTGACAATATTAACGCTGCACTTAAGGCCATAACCACGGTAATAGCCATGGGGTGAAACATTTTTCCTTCAATGCCGGTTAGTGAAAAAATAGGGAGGTAGACGATGGTGATAATGCCGACGCCAAAGAGGCTGGGGCGGATAACTTCGTTGGTGGCGTTGAATACCAGGTCTAATCGTTCCTTCGGGTTTAGCAGGCCACCGTTCTGGCGCTGGGCTTCAGAAAGGCGGCGGATGGCGTTTTCAACAATGATAACGGCTCCATCTACAATCAGGCCAAAGTCCAGGGCGCCCAGGCTCATCAGATTGGCGGATACGCCCGCTTCAACCATGCCGGTAATGGTGGCGAGCATGGCGATTGGAATGACGGCGGCGGTCATCAGTGCTGCCCGTGTGTTACCTAATAAAAGAAACAGCACTACAATAACCAGCAGTGCGCCTTCCAGCAGGTTTTTTTGCACCGTTGCAATGGCTTTATCAACCAAGGTTGTGCGGTTGTAAACTGCTGTGGCAACAATCCCTGGGGGCAGGGTGGGGTTTATTTCACTGAGTTTGTTAGCAACATCTTGAGCAATGGCGCGAGAGTTTTCGCCCACCAGCATAAAGGCGGTGCCCAGTACGGTTTCTTTGCCGTTGTAGGTGGCGGCGCCGGTGCGAAGTTCTTTGCCAATGGCCACTTCGGCGACATCGGCAATGCGAATGGGGATACCGTCGCGGTTAGCTACTACCACGTTTTCGATATCTTGAAAGTTTTTTAGTTGCCCTGGGGACCGTACCAGAAATTGTTGGCCGTTGCGTTCAATATAACCGGCGCCACGGTTTTCATTATTGTTTTGCAATGACTGCACCAGGCTTTCCATGCTTAGGCCCCAGCTTAATAACTTGGCTGGGTCGGGGGTTACATGGTATTGCTTGTTGTAGCCGCCAATGGTGTTTACTTCGGTGACACCTTTAACCAGCATCAATTGCGGTTTGATAATCCAATCCTGAATTTCCCGCAGTGCGGTTGCATCATAAGCAGAGCCATCCTCTTGAGTGGCGCCTTCTTCTGCTTCAACTGTGTAGGTGAAGATTTCACCCAGGCCAGTGGCAATGGGGCCCATGGCGGGCTCCAGGCCTGCCGGTAACAGACTTTTAATTTGCCCCAAACGTTCATTAATCAAGTTGCGGGCAAAAAATAAATCAGTGCCCTCTTCAAAAACAACCGTGACTTGAGAGAGACCGTAACGGGACAGGGACCGTGTGTAAGAAAGTTGTGGTAAACCAGACAGGGATGTTTCCACTGGATAAGTGATGCGTTGTTCTGCTTCCAGCGGCGAGTAGCCTGGTGCTTCGGTGTTGATTTGCACTTGGACATTGGTGATATCCGGTACGGCATCAATGGGGAGGTGTTGGTAATTCCATGCGCCCAGGGTAATGACTGCAGCGGCAAGGGATACAATGATCCAGGGCCGTTCAATTGAGAAACGAAGTATTGAAGTAATCATCATATGCCCCCTTAATGATCATGAGAGGCGCCGGATTTCTCCAGGTCGGCCTTCAATAAATAACTGTTTTCGACAACGTAATGATCCCCAGCGTTTAGTCCACCCAATACTTCGGTGAAACGACCATCGCTTCGGCCCAGTTCAAGGGGGCGGATTTCATAAACATCACCCACCTTGATAAAAACCACTTGCCAGTCGCGAAAACTTTGGATTGCCCGATTGTCTACCAATAAGGGCACAGGGATTTTTGCTACGGTGACATGCCCTTCTACCAGGAGGCCGGGTGTCCAAAGCTTGTTGGGGTTTTGCAGCGGGACTCGGGCAACAATGTTGGGTGATTTGCCATCGCCGGGATTTATATAGTGTATGTGGCTTTCGCTGCTTGCTTGCCCCATGCGAATGGCAACGGCCTGGTTTTCTTTAATGCCTTGTGCATCGCCAGGAAAAATGCTCAGGTCAACCCAGACTTTGCTGTAATCGGCAATGGTCATTAAGGATTGTTCACCGGCATATTCACCAGGGTTTGCATGCAGCTCCACTACGATGCCATTTATGGGGGCGTGTAAATTGTAGCGTTGCAAGCTGTCATTGGCTTCAATGGTGGCAATGATGTCACCGGCCTTAACACTGTCGCCCAGTTGCGGCTTAACTGAACGAATCAGGCCGGGAAAGCGGGCAGTAATATGGCTGATTTTTTGTGGGTCGGGCACTGTTCGCCCATACAATAATATCGTTTCATGAAGAATGCCTGAATCGGCAACCGACACACCAAGAGCAACTTCTTTGGCCAGCTGCGCTGCCATTTCTATTCGGCCTTCGTATGATTCAAACGCCCAGTTGTAGTTTTTACCCTTGTAGTTTGCGCTAACGCTAACATCAAAAGAGTGAGGTTCTTCGACAACACCCTGGCCGAGAAGGAAATCACCCTTGGGGGAGAATTTAAATTCATCAAGCTGACCTCCAAGTCGTGTCAGCTTCACGTGTAAATTCCATTGCTCTGGAGGCAGGGCGTTGCCTTTGTAGGTGGCCCAGGCATGGTACTCAGGAGGCACGCCTTTTTCGAAGATAGACAGTTCCATAGCGAAGTCGCCCTCTGTCAGCAAGCGTCCGCCGTGGGGGCCTTTTACGGATTTTTCATCATCGACTTTGGCGTATTTTTCTGTAGCGTTATCTTCCAGGCCCGTGTCGTTGGCCGCAAATGTGGGAAAGCTAAGGCAGCATAAGCCGATAATAATTACCTTGATGATTGTTGTGGCCTTGGTTTTCGCGGTTAATATTTTTTGAAATGGGTTCATTGTGCACCTCTTGTATTGTCTGCTATGAGTGCGTTACCGCTAAGTCGCTCCATTTGCGCATGTAAATGATGGGCACGGGCAGCGGCATTGATTAGGGTCAGCTCTACTTCCAGCCGTTCTTGTTGCGCGGCTTTCCAGTCCAGATAGCTGTAACGGCCTTTATTAAAGGCGTTTTGGGTTTCATTGAGGGCTTGTTTTAGTTGCGGCAATACATCATTTTTCAGCGCTTCAACTTCTTCAAAGGCCTGTTCGTATTCCTGATAAAGCGCCAACATTTGCGCACGCATTTCTATCAAGGCTATGTTGCGCTGATTTTCCACATTCAAATGTTCAGCTTCGGCTTTGGCTATGGCACCTTTTGCACGCTGCTGGGTGAATAAAGGCATGCTGAATCCAAACACCATGGCCGAATTGTCTGAGTTTTCAAATTGCCGGTAACCCAGACTTGGCTCGAAGCTTGGCCAGCGTTCACTGCGTGTCAGCTTTAGTTCGGCTTCGCGAATACGGGCTTCGTTGGCATAGATTGAAATATCTGGATTGTTTTCAAGTTTGCCAAGTAGTTTGTCCAGTGGTTCGGGTGGTTCTAATGTCAGCAGGTCTGCGTTTGCTGATTCGAAGTTTGCCGGGCTTGCGGCCCAAAGGGCGGCCAGTTTAATGCGCTTAATATTCAGTGTGCGTTGCGCTTGGCTGTGGGCAAGTCTGCTTTGCGTGAGGGCAGCTCTGGATCGGGCGAGTTCGGGTTTGGGGGCTCGTCCGGCATCGACTCGTTGCTTAATGGCATTAAGCGTTTCCTCGGCGAGAAGGATAGCCTGTGCTTGCAAAGCCAAACGATGCTGGGCCGCCACAACATGAATAAAGCGGCGAGTCACCTCTGCCAGTAAATCCAGTTCCAGAATGCGTTTTTCAGTGGCTAATTGCTGTTGACGTTCATTGGCAATGCCCAAACGAGCTGCCCGTTTACCTCCCAGCTCAATGACCCTTGACAAGGTGAGTGTGAGTTCGGCGCTGTCGGTATCATTAAATTGATTATCGCCAAAAACATTTTCCAGATCTGCTGAAAACTCCAGGGCGGGGCGCAAACCAGCGGTTTTTTTCTCGCCTTGTAAGGCGCTTTCCCGTAAACGAAAACTCGAAAAATGCGGATTATGTTCCAGTGTGGCACGAATGGCGTCGCGCAGGGTGATCTGGCTTTTATCGATGGGGGCAGCGTGTCCCCCGGTGCCAATAGCAGCTAAAATAAGGAGGCTCATAAGCCTTATCAGGTTTTTATGGTTTTTCATCTTAAACTCCGGCATGCGTGCGATAAGCGCAGGCGCTAGCTGATTCAGCAAGAAGTGAATCAGGGTGTTTTATTAAAGATATCTGGAAGAGATATTAGAGCGCGCCGGGAGGTGCTCGAAGGGGTGGGAGAAAAGCGGCAGGTTTACGTTTGCCTGTTGACGTGTACAAGGCTAAATACTGCCAACGGCCAAACAAGGGGAGTAAGAACAATAACAGTAGTGCTGGCAGCAGTAATGACAGATCCACTTTAAAGAATTTGATCAAAGACTGGGATCCCAGATCCATGTCGGTATCGTTATGGCCTTGCTCACTGGGATCATGCTCTTCGTGGCCAAGTAAGTTGTCAAAATGCACAGAAAAAGCAGGTTCTTGACCATCAAAGCAATAATGGCCATGGGCACCGCCAAGCTGCACTATTAATAGCGCAAACAAGGCAATGTAGGCGATGCTCTTGCTTAGACTCATGGGCGGCACAAAGAGTAAATGGTTATCGCTTTTATTATGGAGACAAGAGAAAAATTAGGCAAGCAAGGAAAACGTCAGGACCGGAAGTAAAGCTTGCTTTGCGCATAAGAAAACCGGCAACAGCCGGTTTTCTTATCTAGCTGCTTTAGCTGCTTGCTAGTATTAAAGTGCCTTTATCTGCGCATTCAAGCGGCTTTTATGTCGAGCAGCTTTGTTTTTATGCAAAATGCCCTTAAGAACCATGCTGTCAATCACCGGCACGGCAACTTTAAATGCTTCTTCAGCCTTGGTTTTATCGCCAGCACTGACGGCTTTGTAGGTATTTTTGATATAAGTACGAACCATGGAGCGAAAGCTGGCGTTATGAGAACGACGTACTTCGGCTTGTCTGGCGCGTTTTTTAGCTTGTGGTGTGTTGGCCAATTGCCTTGCTCCTGTTAGCTAATCAAATAAAGAATCAGGGTGTAGAATTAAGACGCGGTAATATGCCCTTTAGTGCCTGTTTTGTCAACCTTGTAATCAAGCAGGAGCATGCAAACGGGCAAGAATTTTGTTAATTCAGCCGCTTTTCCGGCTTAGCAATGTGCTACCATTTCCACTTGCTGCAAGATATTGAAAATATAAAAGAACCTAGCAGAAACAAATCAGTTGAATCTACTAACGAGCAGCTAACTTTGGTTAACAATACCCCCCCGCCTGAAGAAGCCCCTAAGCAATATAAAAAATCGGGCAAAATGGCCCGTTCTGCCGGGGTTGTTAGTACCTTTACCATGATGTCTCGAATATTGGGCCTCATTCGGGATATGGTATTTGCCTATGTATTTGGTGCCACCGCTGCAGCAGATGCGTTTTTTGTGGCCTTTAAAATCCCTAACTTTTTGCGGCGTTTGTTTGCTGAAGGGGCCTTTGCTCAGGCTTTTGTGCCGGTGTTGTCGGAATACAAGGTGCAAAGAGATAAAGAGGCCGTAAAAGAACTGGTTGATGCCGTGGCTGGAACCCTGGGCGTCACCTTGCTGGTGGTGAGTGGTATAGCTATTGCTGCAGCGCCCTGGCTGATCATTCCCATTGCCCCAGGCTGGTATGCCAGTGACCCCGGCAAGCTGGCTTTGGCTGGCGATATATTGCGCCTGACTTTTCCCTACTTGTTTCTGATTTCCATGACGGCCTTTGCTGGTTCGGTACTGAACAGCTATGGGCGCTTTGCGGTGCCGGCTTTTACGCCAATTTTATTGAATATTTGTTTGATTGCTGCGGCTTTATGGGCTTCCAGCCTGTTTGACATACCGGTTATGGCGCTGGGTTGGGGGGTGATGGCTGCGGGCTTGGTGCAGATGTTGTTCCAACTACCGTTTTTGGCCCGCATTGGTTTGCTGCCGCGGCCGATTTTTAATACGGCCCATGAAGGGGTAAGGCGGATTTTGAAATTGATGACTCCGGCTCTATTCGGTGTGTCTGTGAGCCAGATTAACCTGCTTTTTGACACCATTCTGGCATCCTTCTTAATGACCGGCAGTGTCTCTTGGTTGTATTATTCCGATCGCCTGGTGGAGCTGCCTTTAGGGGTGATCGGCATTGCTATCGCTACGGTTATTTTGCCGAATTTATCCCGCAGGCACGCCTCTCAGAACCAGGAAGACTTTGCCCGTACCCTCGATTGGGCGGTGCGGATGGTGCTATTGATAGGTATTCCCTCCAGCCTGGGGCTGCTATTACTGGCTGAGCCGATTTTGGTGGTGCTGTTTGAAGGCGGGGTCTTTGATGATTTTACGGTAATGAAATCAGCTTTGAGCTTACGTGCCTACGCCCTTGGACTGCTGGCTTTTATGTTAATCAAAGTATTGGCGCCAGGGTATTTTGCCCGGCAAGACACTAAAACGCCGGTAAAAATAGGCATAAAGGCGATGTTGCTGAATATGGTTTTTAACCTGATTTTGATCTTTCCCCTGGCCCATGTGGGGTTGGCGCTGGCCACTTCCTTGTCGGCTTTTTTTAATGCCGGTCTGCTTTACCGGGGTTTACGCAAGGCGGGGGTGTATCAGCTTCAGCCGGGTTGGCCCAAATTCCTGCTGCAACTGTTGCTAAGCAGTGCAGTTATGTTAGCTTTATTGTCAGCCTTAAGCCAGGACACCAAAGTTTGGCTGGGCTGGAGTGGCATGCAGCGGACAGGCTATTTAACAATGCTTATTGGCGTGGCGGCTGGTGGGTATTTTTCCGCACTTTGGCTGACTGGGTTTCGGCGGCATGAATTAAAGGTTTAGCTTTTAATTTTACTGCTTGAGAGCAAGTTCTTATATAATACAAGCTTTGCGTATCCAATAAGGTGGCACCTATTCAGAATTTAAACATCAGCATCTGTTCAGCGGTATCTGCATATTCGCTCCAGTGCCGATTATGGCGTATCTAAAAATGGAGCTCATTCGTTGCATCCACAATTTAAAGCCGGAACACCGAGGCAGTGTTGCTACTATCGGTAATTTTGATGGCGTGCATATCGGCCATCAGGCCATTATTCGCCGGGTTGTGGAGCAGGCAAAGGCACGGCAATTACCTTCCGTGGTAATGGTTTTTGAACCGCAGCCCATGGAATATTTTTCGGTGCATGCTCTTGTCCATGATAAAAAAGCTTCAGATGGCGAGCTGCCTGCGCCTAGCAAAAGCCCTGCCCGCTTAATGCGGTTTCGGGAAAAATTTCTGCGTTTGCAAGAGTTTGGGGTCGATCGGATTTTGTGTCTCAGCTTTAACCAGAAGTTTCGGCAGTTATCGGCCGCAGAATTTGTCGAAAAGGTTTTGATTGCCGGTTTAGATGTGCAGTACTTGGTAGTGGGAGATGATTTTTGTTTCGGTAATGACCGCAGTGGAAATTTTGATTACCTGCAGGCGGTGGGCAAGCGCAAAGGTTTTGCAGTGGTGGACACTGGAACCATTAGCATTGATGGCGAGCGCGTCAGCAGCTCGCGTATTCGTAAGGTGCTGGAGAACAGCGATTTTAAATTGGCCGAAAAGTTGCTGGGCCAGCCTTATAGCATCAGTGGCAAAGTAGTGCATGGCAAAGCGTTGGGGCGTGCGATTGGCACCCCAACAGCGAATATAGCTTTGCATCGGCAAAAATCTCCTTTGCGCGGTGTTTATATTGTAACTTGGGACGATGCTGCAGGAAAACACTACAACGGTGTTGCCAACATTGGCACACGACCAACAGTGAATGGCGATGGTGAGTTGCTGGAAGTGCATTTGTTCGGCTGCAATGAAGACTTGTACGGCCGTTATGCAAAAGTTACTTTTTTACAAAAGCTTCGCGATGAAGAGAAGTTTGCAAACATTGAGGAGTTAAAGCAATGGATTGCTAAAGATATAAGCCAGGCTAAAAGCTATTTTGGAATACAAGTTTAAACTAAAATGGCACTTAAGTTTCCTGAACAAATGATTTTTTTGACAACGTAGAAAACTCCATGACCGACTATAAAAATACTTTAAATTTACCCCACACAAGCTTCCCGATGAAAGCCAATCTGGCGCAACGGGAACCGGAGATGATCAAGCACTGGAATAGCATAAAGCTTTACCAAAAAGTGCGTGAGGCAGCTGCGGGTAAACCCCGCTTTATTTTGCATGATGGCCCTCCTTATGCCAACGGCGAAATTCATATTGGTCATGCGGTTAATAAAGTACTCAAAGATATCATTGTTAAATCCAAGTCTCTAAGTGGTTTTGATTCACCCTATGTGCCGGGTTGGGACTGTCATGGTTTGCCGATAGAGCTTAATGTAGAGAAAAAAGTAGGCAAACCTGGAGTTAAAGTCTCTGCTGCTGAATTTCGTCAGGCCTGTCGCGATTATGCCAGCAAACAGGTTAATGGCCAGAGGGAAGATTTTATTCGCTTAGGTGTTATCGGCGACTGGCAAAAGCCTTACCTCACCATGGACTACGCTTTTGAAGCGAATATTATTCGTACCCTGGGCCTTATCATTGATAACGGCCACTTGCACAAAGGCTCCAAACCGGTTCATTGGTGTATGGACTGTGGTTCAGCCCTGGCCGAAGCCGAAGTGGAATACCAGAATAAACATTCCCACGCCATTGATGTTGGTTTCCCTTTTGTCGATACAAAAACAGTAATGACAAAATTCGGGGCAAGGGATGAGTCGGTGGGGCCTGTGCAACTGGTTATCTGGACGACAACACCCTGGACGCTGCCAGCCAACCAGGCCGTGTCGCTGCACCCGGAACTTTCTTACGTATTGGTTAAATGTGAGCAAGAAGGCTGTAAAAAGTACCTTGTTCTGGCTGAAGAGCTTAGTCAGCAAGCACTGGCTCGTTATGGCTGTGAAAAAGTTGAAGTCCTTGGTCGCTGTAAGGGGCAGGATCTGGAGCATCTTTTATTGCAGCACCCTTTTTACGAGCGCCGGGTGCCGGTGATTTTAGGCGAGCATGTGACCGTTGAAGCGGGTACCGGAGCGGTGCATACCGCGCCAGGACATGGTCAGGACGATTTTATTGTCGGGCAAAAATATAATCTGGAAGTTGATAATCCGGTGTCCGGCAATGGTACGTTCTTACCGGATACACCTTTATTTGCCGGTTTGCACGTTAACAAGGTAAACGAGCAAATCGTTGACTTATTAAAAGAAAATAACTTCTTACTGGCCGATGAAAAAATATTGCACAGCTATCCACATTGCTGGCGGCATAAATCACCGATTATTTTTCGTGCCACGCCACAATGGTTTATCAGTATGAGCCAAAATGGTTTGCAGCAAGCAGCCATGGAAGCAATTGACAATGTTGAATGGCTGCCCGACTGGGGTAAGGCGCGCATTGAAGGCATGGTTAGTAACCGGCCCGATTGGTGTATCTCCCGCCAGCGTACCTGGGGTGTGCCCATTGCCTTGTTTATTCATCAGGAAACTGAGGCATTGCATCCTGATACGTCGCGGTTGATTGCCGCAGTGGCAGAGCTGGTGGAAACCAAGGGCATTGATGCCTGGTTTGACCTGGAGCCGGAAACATTGCTCGGAACTGAGGCCAAAAATTATCGCAAAGTGACCGACACTCTGGATGTCTGGTTCGATTCCGGTGTTACCCATGCCTGTGTCTTGGAAGTCCGTGATGAATTAACATTTCCTGCTGATCTCTACCTGGAAGGTTCCGATCAGCATCGGGGTTGGTTTCAATCATCTTTACTCACCAGCTTGAGCAGCCGAGCCGAGCCTCCTTACCGTACCGTGTTGACCCATGGTTTTACCGTGGATGCTAAGGGCAAAAAAATGTCCAAGTCCCTTGGCAATGTAGTGGCACCACAAAAAATCATGAAGTCTTTGGGTGCAGACATTATTCGTTTATGGGTAGCCAGCACCGACTACCGCGGCGAAATGTCCGTATCCGATGAGATCTTGAAACGTACCTCCGACTCCTATCGCCGGATTCGAAACACAATTCGATTTTTGCTTGCCAACCTGAACGGCTTTGATCCGGCCCGGCATTTAATGGCTCCCGAGCAAATGCTGGAGCTTGATCGATGGGCAGTGGACAGGGCCTTGCTGTTGCAAAAGGATATCGAAAAGGCCTACAAAGAGTATCAGTTTCACGTTATTTATCAAAAGCTGCATAATTTTTGTGTTGTCGATCTCGGTGCTTTTTATCTGAGCATTATTAAAGATAGACAATACACCTGTCAGGCCGATAGCGTAGCCCGGCGCTCAGCGCAAACCGCTTTGTTTCATATTGCCGAAGCAATGGTGCGCTGGATTGCGCCTATTCTGAGTTTTACAGCCGAAGAAATCTGGCAAAATATGCCGGGAGAAAGAAGCCCGTCGGTTTTTCTTGGCGAGTGGTACGATCAACTGGACTTGTTCAATGCTGAAAACTCAGGTCTGGATAGAGAATACTGGGAGCAGCTCATTGCAGTTAAAACGGCAGTGAACAAAGAGCTGGAAGCAGCCCGTGGCAACGGTTTGATCGGCTCAGGGCTTGATGCTGAAATTGAACTCTATTGCAGTGATGTCTTGAAACAGCGCTTGCAGCGTTTGGGAGATGAGTTGCGTTTTGTTGTGATCACTTCTGAAGCTCAACTTAATGATTTTGGTTTGGCACCTGAGCATGCTGTTGACACTGAAGTGCCCGAATTAAAAATCAGGGTAATAAAATCAGTGCATCAAAAATGTGTTCGCTGCTGGCACCACCGTGAAGACGTGGGCAGCCATGCTGATCACCTGGAGCTGTGCGGTCGTTGTGTTGAAAATGTTGACGGGCCAGGGGAGGTAAGGCAATTTGCTTGATTTAATTCCCTCTCAAGAGACTAAGCAATCAGCCCGCACCCTGGAGCAAAGTATGTTGAAATGGTTATGGATAACGGTATTGGTGGTGGTGGCCGACCTTGGCACTAAAGCAATGGCCACCCAGTTCCTGATATTTGCCCAACCTGTGGAAGTGTTGCCTTTTTTTAACCTGACACTGTTGCATAATACTGGCGCTGCATTCAGTTTTTTAAGCGACGCTGGCGGTTGGCAACGCTGGTTTTTTACCACCATTGCACTGGCAACCGTTGCTGTATTGTTAATTTGGATGTGGCGCTTACCAAAAACTGATCGCTGGATTGCCATTGCCCTGGCCTTGATTATGGGTGGAGCCATTGGTAATGTTTATGATCGCATAATGTTGGGCTATGTTGTTGATTTTTTGCATTTCCATTGGGGCGATGCCTATTTCCCCGCGTTTAATATTGCCGATTCGGCGATTACCCTGGGTGCAGTAATGATGGGGCTTGATATACTCTTTAATGATCATTCATCGGTGCTTGATGATGAGGGCGCGGCCAATCAGGAAACACGCAAAGAAATAAACGCAAAGGCCAAAAGGTAAAAGAGTAATATTATGTCAGCATTGCGTATTGGCCCTAACAAACAGGTGACATTGAATTTTTCCATTGCCCTTGCCGACGGGCGGCAGATTGACTCAACGTTTGATAAAAAACCGGCGACCTTTACAGTGGGCGATGAAAGCCTGCTGCCGGGTTTTGAAAAGGCACTAATGGGGTTAAAAGTCAGCGACAAGCGTTCGTTTTTTTTTAAATCCAAGCAGGCCTTTGGGGAGCATAATGCTGACAATGTTCGCCGCATGCCAAAAAATATTTTTTCTGCTGATATGGCATTAGAGGAAGGTCTGATTGTATCTTTTGCCGATCCTAATCAGGCAGAATTACCCGGAGTTATTAAAACCGTGGGTGACAATTACGTGATGGTTGATTTTAACCATCCCCTGGCTGGAAAAGATATTCACTTTCAGGTTGAAATTATTGATATACAGCCCGTTGGTGCAGAGCGAATCGTTAATCTAATGGCTGAGCTGGCTCGGTCTCAAAGCAATGAATAAAAAGTAGCAATGGTTACATCATGGAAATAAAACTGGCGAATCCACGGGGCTTTTGTGCTGGAGTGGATAGAGCAATCGAAATTGTTAACACTGCCCTCGACATATTTGGCCCGCCAATTTATGTGCGTCATGAAGTAGTGCACAATAAATTTGTGGTGGATACCCTTCGCGACCGCGGTGCGGTATTTGTTGATGAACTGGAAGCAGTGCCGCCGCGCTCTATTGTTATTTTCAGCGCCCATGGGGTTTCCAAGAAAGTTCGAGATGAAGCCGATGAAAGAAACCTGAAAATTTTTGATGCCACCTGTCCTTTGGTGACCAAGGTGCATATGGAAGTAGTGCGCTTTAGTCGCGCAGGTTTTGAAAGCGTGCTTATTGGTCATCAAGGTCACCCTGAAGTGGAGGGGACAATGGGGCAATACGATCGTTCTTACGGCGGCGATATTTATTTAGTCGACAGCGTGGAAGACGTAGAGCAATTGACAGTCCAGCACCCCGATAAGTTGACTTTTGTTACCCAAACCACCTTGTCAGTGGATGATGCCTCTGTTGTGATCGACGCCTTAAGAAAAAAATTTCCCAATATCCAGGGGCCAAAAAAAGATGATATCTGTTATGCCACGCAGAACAGGCAGGATGCGATTAAACAACTGTCCCTTGAAACCGATGTGGTATTGGTAGTCGGCTCACCAAACAGTTCAAACTCAAACCGCTTACGCGAACTTGCAGAACGCTGTGGCGCAAAATCTTATTTAATTGATGCCGCAGACGATATCAACCCGGCCTGGGTTAAGGACAGTAAAAGAGTCGGCGTTACTGCCGGTGCTTCTGCTCCGGAAGACTTGGTTCAGAGTGTGGTTGGCAAACTGAAAGAACTAGGCGGAACAGTTGTCAGTGAAATAGACGGGCCGAAAGAAGATGTTGTTTTCACCATGCCAAGAGAGCTAAGAGATTTGTTGCAAGCGAAGTCTTGATTCTAATCTGCAATTTTAATTTTTGTCGGCACAGGTTTTTGAAGAATAAGAATATTAAAAGCCGCTTATGAGTAAATTCGAGACATCGCCGACAATTGCAAATAATCCCCAGGCACAAGTAGCGTCATCCCAGTTTTCACTGTTTAACAAAGCCCGCTTTGCACCCTTTTTCTGGACCCAGTTTCTGGGCGCTTTTAATGACAATGTATTTAAAAATTCATTGTTGATTTTTTTTGCTTTTAGCAGTGGCAGTTTGTCGTATCATGGGGATGCGAACTTAATCAATAACATAGCTGCTGGTCTTTTTATTCTGCCGTTCTTTCTTTTTTCAGCACTTGCCGGTGAACTTGCCGATAAATACGAAAAATCCTGGTTGATCCGTCGCATTAAACTGATGGAAATCATCATCATGATTTGCGTTGCTATCGCCTTTTATTTTGAAAGTATTTTTGGCTTGCTGTTGGCATTGTTTTTTATGGGCTCGCAATCGACTTTTTTTGGCCCGGTAAAATACAGCATTATGCCGCAACACCTTAAAGCGGATGAGTTGGTGGGGGGCAATGCCCTGGTAGAGTCAGGCACTTTTCTTGCAATTTTGACCGGCACCATCGTCGGCGGTGTGCTCAGTAAACTTGAACAAGGTCCCCAGTGGATTTCGCTTTTGGTTATTATTATTGCTTGCTTCGGCTATTTCACCAGCCGGGGTATTCCCCTTGCTGCTGCCAGCAACTCAAAACTCAAACTGAACTTTAATCCCTTTACTCAAACCTGGAAAACCATTCAGCTAAGTCGGGCGAGCGAGCCGGTCTTTCTGTCGATTATGGGTGTTTCCTGGTTTTGGTTTTTGGGCGCGGCGTATTTAACGCAGCTGCCAAACTTTTCTAAGCAAGTATTACTCGGCGATGAAACCGTTGTGACTTCCCTGTTGGCGGCGTTTTCTATTGGTATCGGCTTGGGCTCTTTATTATGTGAACGGCTTTCCGGTCATAAAGTAGAGCTTGGGCTTGTGCCTGTTGGGTCTATTGGTTTAACTTTTTTCGGCGTTGATTTGTATTTTTCGCAAATAGGGTTTGAGCCTGCAACAACAAGCAACTACCTGACTTTTCTAACCCAAGCGAATAATGTTCGTGTGCTGATTGATTTTATTGGCATTGGTACCTTCGGTGGTCTTTATATAGTACCTCTTTATGCCATGATACAAACGCGGACGGCAAAAGAACATCGTGCACGGATCATTGCTGCTTTGAACATTATGAATGCTTTGTTCATGGTGGTGTCAGCCTTGAGTGCAATTTTTTTCCTAAGCTTGATGAGACTTTCCATTGCTGAATTTTTCTTGATACTTGCGGTGCTGAATGTAGTTGTGGCTGGGTTTATTTATCGCAGGGTGCCTGAGTTTGTCATGCGCTTTCTGATTTGGATCATTACCCATACCATGTACCGTGTTACCCACAAAGGCTTAAACAATATTCCAGACGAAGGGCCGGCTGTTTTGGTGTGTAACCATGTCAGCTTTGTCGACGCGCTGATTATTGCCGGTGCTTGTCGCCGTCCGGTTCGATTTATTACCTTTAAATCAATTTATGACCTGCCGGTATTGAATTTCATTTTCCGTACTGGCAAAGCCATTCCTGTCGATTCCCAAACAAAAGATCCGCAGGCCTATGAACAAGCGTTTGATACTATTTCTGCTGAATTACAGGCCGGTGAAGTCGTGTGTATTTTTCCGGAAGGCAAATTGACAACGAATGGTGAAATCGACGAATTTAAAAATGGAGTAGAAAAAATACTCAAACGCGACCCTGTGCCTGTAGTCCCCATGGCTCTTAAAGGCTTATGGGGTAGTTTTTTTAGCCACAAAAACGGCGCTGCGTTGAGTGGAATGCCACGCCGGTTCTGGTCGCGGGTTGAGTTAGTGGCTGATACCGTAGTTCTGCCTGCCGTGGCCAATGCAAGCATGCTGCAAGCCAAAGTAAAGGACTTACGTGGTGCGACTCAGTAAGTTATTTCTACGGGTAACGATTGCTTCATAAAGCTTTAAAGCCAGGCCAGCTTGCAATCATTGCTACGGTAAAGCAAAATAGCCTGCCCGAAAATTTTCAATTTATATGTTCTGCTTGAAAAATAAGCATAATATTATTTATTTAAAAATAACTGCCTCAATTATTAACTTAAAGGATCTGTCGAGGCGGTTTTGTACAAGGAATGAGCTCCAGGGACCCTCTGAACACGTCATGAACATTAATCTTGAATTTAAATACCCAACTTCCGCGTCGCCTAAAGCGCCTGCTGCCGGTGCAAAGCTTTGCAATAGCGGGCAGTTACGCACATTTTGCACCGTGTATTTGAAAATTTTAGCGCGCAATATTTCACGTCCAGGCGTATTTAGAGCTTCCCTGATTCTGCAAAAAGGCTCCAGTCTTATGGAAGTGTTGGTGTCCCTGGCCATTCTGGGTCTGGGCATTGGTGGTGTTCTGGCCACGCAAACCATGGGGCTGCGTAGCAATCAATCGGCCTATTTTCGTACCCAGGCCGATATTTTGCTGGGTGATATTGGCGAGCGGATGCGAAATAATGCAAGCCAGGCGCGAGCAGGAGGTTACGTGATTGAGTGGAGCAGTGAATTGGCTGCTGCCAGCAATTGTGGCCAAAGCCAATGTAATGCGAAGCAAATGAGTCAGTATGACTTGAGTGAATGGATCAGTAACGTTGGCCATTCATTACCAAAAGGTGAAGGTAAAATCAGCACGCTTTCTTCTGGCGCCTATTTAATTGAAATACGCTGGCAAGACAAAGGTTCTGGTGTGGACGCAAAAAATGCGTGTGCTGCCGATGTTCAGGGACTGTTTTGTATGGCGGTTACAGTCCAAATATAGGCGTGTAGATATTATGAATCAGGCGCAAAAAAAAACCTTATTATTGAAACTTGCAATACTGCCTGGGTTTAATAAGCAGAACGGTTTTACGCTTACTGAGCTTATTATTTCCACCGGCTTAGGGATTCTGCTTTCGGCGACATTAACCCAGGTTTATTTATCATCCGCGCAGACCGACACTTTGATTCAGCAGCAATCGCTGATGCAGGAAAATGCTCGGTTTGCCTTTAGTTTTATCGGCGAAAGTGTCAGGCATGCCGGTTTCGCAGGTAGCTTGCCGGAGCAGCAAAGTGCCCTGAGCAATACAAGCATTGCTTTTAACAATTTGGGGGTTATTTTTTCCCAGGCCGATCATAGTGTTGTCGGCTTTGATAATTCAGAAGCCGGTGATGCACCTGCGGGCGCACGCGAAAACAGCGACCAGCTGTTTATTCGTTACCAGGGGGTTCAAGCTGGTTTGGGTGAAGATGCGCCGATAACCGATTGCCTGGGCGTAGCTCTTGAAGAAAAGGAGGTTGTGCAAATTCGTTATTATTTAGATGCAGATAATGCGCGACGCAGTCTGTTATGCGCTTCTTTTATTGAGGGCCGTGATAAAGCCTATCAAGCGCAGCCGCTTATTGATCAGGTAAATGATTTACAGTTTTTATATGGATTAGATACCGACAATGATGGCGTTATAAATATTTATTTACCGGCTTCCGATGAGCGCTTAAATGGTGGCGGAAATAACTGGAACCAGGTGGTGGCAGTAAAGATGAATATTGGCCTTGAATCTGATAACGAAAAAACGGTAAAAGCCTTTACTGAAATCATTGGGTTAAGAAACAGGTAGCCTTGTCAAGCGCAGAGCTGAGGAACAGCTTTTTTAAAACCTGTTAGCGGGTGGTCATGATGTTTTACTCTATGTTTTACTTTAATCCGGGCAAGTCAAAAAAACAGTCAGGAGTAGTATTGATCTATTGCCTGATGATTTTATTGTTGATTAGTTTGCTGGGCTTGTCTTCGTTGAATGCCTCTATCACCCAGGAACGAATGGTGCACAATGTTCATGATCGCAATGTGGCCTTTCAGGCAGCTGAGTCGGGCTTGAGTTTTGTTGAGCAAAATCTGCTTGATTTTAAAAATGGTAATGGCGTTCCTCTGGCTGTGGTGCAAAAAAATCATCAGCAGAAAAGTTTAGCTGCAAATCAGCTTATAAGCCTGGCAGGCCAGGATTACACTTTATGGCCACGCGGTGCAGTCACTGACAATGCCGATTACTATACCAGTCAGGGTAGTCGCAGTCAGTGGTGGCAAATCCAGGGAACGTCTTTTGGTCAGTTGCATTCAAGCAAAGGCAATGAGGCCTATCAAGCGTTGTCTACACAACCGAAAATGATTATAGAGCAAGGTGAGTTTTTACCAGACGATTTAAGTATGGACAGCCGAGCAGAATTCCGTGGGCGTCAGGCTTTTCACGGTTTGGTGCGCGCCCAGGGGCGTAGTGCGAATATAGAGAGCACTCTGCGCACCGATGTGTTGGTTAGGTATCAATAATGTTTTTTCCTAAGCGGTGCCAAGTGGACAGTCTAGCGAGAGCGCCTGAAAAAATTCAGCGTATAGCCATTTGCTTGATGGTGGAGCTGTTCTACGGGATTTTTTTTCTCGCCACTGTTTTCCCAGTTCAAAATGCTCAAGCTGAAAAGCTGGACCTAAGCCAGGTTCCGGCATCTGTTGCCAACCCTGTTGCACCGAATATCGCCTTTACTTTCGATGACTCTGGCAGTATGGGGAAAGCTTTTTTGCCCGATGACATTGAAAGTTTATCTAATTTGAAAGCGGTAAAATCGGTTCACTTCAATAAACAGACCTACAATCCGGAGCTTGTTTACCAGCCCGGGGAAGATGCCAGCGGTACTTCATTACCGCAAGCAGATTTTAACAATGCCATTTTGGCAAGCAGGACTGAAGCGGGCGGCCAAAAAATCTATGATATTTACCGGGTTGTTGCCAATAACCTGAAGGCAAGTGATTATGCTGTTGATTTGTCCCAACACTACCGCCACCCCTGGAATTTCCTTTCTGGCGATGCCGCTATTCAATACGCTCAAGAAAGTGGTGATGGCCCCAATGGCCAGCCTGCTTATTATTATACCTGGAATGAATCCCTAAGCGGGTGTGATCAAAATATTAGTAACGATGCCTGCTATGAAAAAACTATTGTTCAGGAAAATGAAAAACAAAATTTTGCCAACTGGTATCAATATCACTCATTACGATTAAGTGTAGGCAAAACTGCAGTGACAACGGCATTCAATAACCTGCCTTCAAGTGTACGCCTGGCGCGGCAAGCAATTAATCGGCAGGGTTTAAAGTCAGGTAACGATAATAACTATATAGCCGCTTTTGGCCCTGAAAATAAATCAGCTTTTTACCAATGGTTATTTTCGATCACCCCTGGAGGCTCTACCCCTTTGCGTAGCGCCATGATTACCGCAGGAGAGTTTTTTGCAAATTCAGAAAATAATAATGCTTATGAGAATATTCCTGGCAGCAATGTTGACGGTGCGGAAGAGATAACTTCCTGTCGGCGCAACTTTCATGTGATGTTTACCGATGGTTATTACTCCGAGGAATCCTCGGAAAAACTCTCCGCTATAGGCGATTTTGATCAGCGGGCACTCAGCGGAAAAAATTGGCCGGGGCCGGCGGCGTTTTCTTATGACCCACAGGATTTCGCCATGGCTATTTTTGGCGGCCCTGGCGCCTCAACGTTGGCAGATATTGCCTTTTATTATTGGGCCAATGATTTGCAAACCGGCCAAGACTTTGAAAATAATGTAAGGCCCGTTATTCGGTCCAGCGTGAGTGCAGTGGAAGACTTAAGCAAGCAGGAATACTGGGATCCGGCAAATGATCCATCCACTTGGCAAAATATGAATAATTTTATTAT
Source organism: Pseudomonadales bacterium (assembly GCA_040235475.1). Classification (GTDB taxonomy): domain Bacteria; phylum Pseudomonadota; class Gammaproteobacteria; order Pseudomonadales; family UBA3067; genus JBECKY01. The sequence goes on along the minus strand of JBECKY010000114.1, from coordinate 10,297 downwards.
CGCCTTTGGGGTTAATGGAAAGTTTGATGTTAACAGCGAGCAAGACTACCAGGCCCTGCTTGCCGGGACTCAAGATTGGTTATCACCCGTACCCATTGATTCAAACGACGTTGATAAGATGAACGCCATAGTCGATGACTTGTGGCATGCCGCTATTGCCAGTAGAGGGCAGTACTACAGTACTACCAAAACCGCGGGTTTCGAGCAGGCCTTGAATGACATTATTAACCAGTTTAGGCGCACTGAAAGTTCTGTTGCGGCTGTGACTGTTAATTCCGCGAGTCTTGGCAATGGTTCGGCTTTTTACCAGGCTGGTTTTGAAAGCTCTACCTGGACCGGTTTTTTGAAAAAGTTTTTACTTTCAGATGGCTCCGAGAATGATGCTGGCAGCGACGCTGAAAATACTGCCAGCTGCAATACCCGGCCCGCAGGCACACCCTGTGAAACCAGCATTGAAGTGAACAATGCTTCAGTTCCAGATTGGGCTGAAAAAAAAGTATTTTCCTATAACCCGGTTTTAGAACTGACTAACAAAGGCATTAATCTCAGCGGTGGTTCCAGCCTGCGCTGGAGCCAGCTCAGCGACCAGCAAAAACAAGATTTACGCATTGCCGAAGGTGTGACTGCAGCAAAACGAAGGCTCGACTATGTCTTGGGCGATAAGCAATTTGAGGTTGCCGAAAACAATGGCGGTAATTTTCGGACCCGTAACGATGAACAAAGAACCCTGGGTGCAATCGTCAACGGTGGCCCGCTGTTAGTGGGCAATGGTATTAATGCCGATGGCTCTTTTACGCGTTTTTATCCTGATTTTATTAGCCCTGCGGGCAGATCCTATGCGGAGTTTTTAACCACTATTCAAAGTCGACCAGAGATGATTTATGCCGGTGCTGCCGATGGCCAGTTGCATGCCTACCTGGCTGAAGATTTGCGGCAAGTATTTAGTTTTATCCCCGATGCTGTTTTCCCTTATCTGGATGACTACAGCGATCAAGATTTCAGCTTTTGGCCATTTGTAGATGGTCCGCAAAAGGCGGGTGATGTGTTTATTAACAATAGCTGGGCGACAATTTTGGTAGGCAGTTTCAGATCCAGCGCCAAAGGTTTGTATGGCCTGAATATAACCGAGCCAAACCACTTTGGCGCAAATGAGGTGCTGTGGGAATATAGCGAGCGCCGCTTTCCAAACGACAGGAATCTGGGCCATGTTTATGGCGCGGCCTCAATAGTACGAACTGCGCAAAACTCTCTGGAAAATAACCTGGCCACCGGTGATTGGCTGGTGGCTTTTAGTAATGGCTATAACAGCGTCAATGGTCGAGCAGTACTTTATTTTCTCAACCCGGAAACCGGCGAAGTGGTGAGGCAGATTGATACCGGCGTAGGTCCTGACAGCGGCGTTGATCAAGCCGGTGATGCCATGGAAACAGACTTCAATGTAGTCGCAGATATACCTAATGGTTTAGGCCCGGCGACAGTGATTGACCTGGAAGGTGACTACAAAGCTGATCTGGCTTATGCCGGTGATTTGTATGGCAACCTGTGGCGTTTTGATTTGCGTGATAGTAATGCTGATAATTGGTTTGTAGAGTTGGTTTATGCCGCTAACGATCAGGCCTCAGTAGCGCAGCCGATTACCGGCGCCCCCGTCGTTGGCCGCCACCTTGATGGTAAGCCAGGCTTAATGGTTTACTTTGGTACGGGCAAATACCTGGAGCTGTCGGATGCTGATGTCGCTAATGCCGGAGTGCAGACGCTTTATGGTATTTGGGATCGAGTAGACCTTAATTTGTTAGTTGATGCTGATGGCGACGATAAGCCGGCTAACGATGACAATCAAATTGTCGGTGGATTTACGCGCAAGCACCTTTTACAACAAAAAATCCTTCAGCAAGACGTTTTTGCCGGTAAGCAGAATGTTGAGATCAGGACACTTAGTGCTAAAGCTTTAAAATTTTTTCCCGGCACCGGCTTGCCAGGTGACGATGAAGGTTATTTAGGCTGGTACCTTGATTTTGATACCGAGGAAGGGGAAAGGATAACAACTCAGCCGATATTGCGTGGCACTAACATTATCGTAGTGACGCAAACACCTTTTATTGATGTTTGTGAAAGCGGTGGCAGTAGTTGGCTGCTGGAAATTAACGCCAGAACCGGAGGTACGCCTGCTGCTCAGGCTTTGGATAATAATGGTGACGGCCTGATCAACACCGCAGACTATTATAACGGTGCTTATACCGCAGGCTGGAAAAGACTTGGTTTGGGCAGCTATTCGATTCCTGCCATTGTTTATGACAGAGCTAGTGGCGTTGAGCATAAAATTATCAGTACTGGCAGTGGCAGCGTATCATCCCTGGCGGAGCAACCACCACCGGGCGACACCGGGCGACAAGCCTGGCGGCAATTACGCTAGTAACATTTCACCCTTTCCCTGCTTAATAAAAGTGAAACATGGCTGCTTGGCAAAATAAGTTTACTAAAAGCGCTTATCGAGCGCCTCACAAAGTGAAAGGCTTTTCGCTGATTGAACTGATGGTCGTGTTGGTTATTATCGCTATCTTGGCGGCACTGTCTTATTCAACATATAGTAATCAGCTGCGCAAGGGCCGCAGGGCTGACGCCCAGGCGGCGCTCTACGATCTCGCTCAGGCCATGGAGCGTTATTACACGGCTTCTAATGATTACAGTACGGCCACATTGGGCAGTGACGGCATCTTTCCCAATGCCCTGCCAAAAGACAAAGAACAAAAGTTTTATCAGTTGTTTATTGATAAAGAAACCAGCCAAAACTACTACAAAGTCGCTGCTGTTGCCATAGCCGGTACTGTTCAGGCAGACGACGCCTGCCCCAGCTTGTGGCTCGACAGCATTGGTAATACCGGGGCACAAAAGCAAGGTATTGACGTGGCAGGTTGTTGGTAGATTGACGTCGGCAAATTAGCTTAAATTTAAAACAGCGCAAAAAATTAACAGATTAACTGCAAATAGCAATGATATTGGGTTCACTTTCTGTCACGTTACCTGAATTTGTCTTGCCGTCGAATTCTTCCTGCGCTCTTATTCGAGCCCTTCCGGTTCGTGCAATGGCAATCATTCTGCCATAAGTTTCAACTTTGTCGGTGGGGCAATAAGTGATTGATCCGGTTTGCACACTGCCTATCGTCATACCGTCTGCCTGAAACTGTATTGTGCCTTTGATCCCGGAAAAATTTTTGATGATCAGGTTCGACGTTTTTTTTCCGGCTTTCGTGATTCTGATAATCTGGGAGTTTAGGGGTATACTGCTGTCCATAGCGGCATCCTGGTCAGGATCTAAAAAACTGAGAAAGAAATTGCCACCACTGGCCGTACAGGTTTGCTTGTCTTTACTGGTACACAGCGTAACGGTGACGCCTTGACTGACAGCGGTAGTTCTGGCCAGCTCTATATTGCGGAAAATATTATTGATTGCAGTATCGGCGCTGCGTTTTTTAATTAAAGAAGCAAAATTGGGTGCTGCCAGGGTAGCGAGGATTGCTATAATGGCAATAATGGTTATCAGCTCAATCAGCGTTATGCCTGATTGAAACCGAAGTTTGGTTTTATCCAATTTTTTATCGGGCAAGAACTTATTCACAAGATTTTGAATCGGCTGAAAATTGCTTGATTGCTGTTTTTTACCAGAAGTAAACACCTGTGTATTTGATTGGCAAGAGTACTTTAACTTTAAACCATCCAGCAGTAAACCAGCGAAAATAAGAGCGTTAAAAAGATGAGTGATATTGTTGTGATCGGTGCTGGCATTATGGGTTTGCTCACCGCTCGAGAACTGGTTCAGCAAGGTGCTGAGGTTACCGTTTTGGACAAGGGGAAGGTCGGTGCAGAAGCATCCTGGGCTGGGGGTGGTATTGTATCGCCATTGTACCCGTGGCGGTATTCTGCACCGGTGTCGGCCTTGTCTCATTGGGCGCAACAGGCCTATCCGAAGCTGGCCGAGGAGCTTGCCGAAGAAACCGGCATTGATCCAGAATTTAATCCGAGTGGTTTATTAATGCTTAGGGTTGACGACAGCGACCAGGCGCTAAGCTGGGCCGCTAAGCAAAGCAGAAACATTCAGCAGCTTGACCATCTGTCAGTGTATGAGCTGGAGCAGAATCTGGCGCCCGGTTTCGACAGTACTTTATGGATGCCTGACGTAGGTAATATTCGTAATCCGCGTTTGTTAAAGGCCTTGCACAAAAGTTTGCTGCAAAGCGGGCGGGCAAACATTGTTGAACACTGTGAGGTTTCGGGTTTTGAGCGCAGTGATGCAGCTATCAGTGCGGTATCGACAAACCTGGGTCAATATTATGCTGAGCAGTTTGTGGTAACAACAGGCGCCTGGTCTGGCACGCTGTTAAAAACTTGTGGTCTTGCCGTGCCGATTACACCGGTGCGTGGCCAAATGGTGATTTTTAAAGCAAGACCAGGCATCCTCAAGCACATTGTTTTATCTGATGGCCGCTACCTTATCCCCAGAAGAGATGGTCGAGTATTGGTGGGCAGCACACTGGAACAGACTGGTTTTGATAAATCCATTACCCAATCAGCACGAACATTATTAGTGGAGACGGCCCTGGGTATAATCCCCGCATTAAGTGACTTTCCGGTGGAAAAACATTGGGCCGGTTTGCGGCCCGGGTCGCCACAAGGGGTGCCGATTATCAGCTGTGTTCCAGGTACTGAAAACCTGTTTATCAATGCTGGCCATTATCGCAATGGTTTAGTGCTTGCTCCGGCATCGGTGCGTTTGCTGATGGACTTGATGCTGGGGAACTCTCCGTTTATTGACCCTTTGCCCTATCAGTTAGCGCGCTCTTGATTAAGTCTTAAGCATTTTTGTTTTATTGTGGGTTGCTGGGGTTTAATCCTGTTACTGTTCGCCTTCGCTGTCGAGACCGAGTTTTTTCAGTCGATATCGCAGTGCTCTAAAGCTCATGCCGAGTTTTTTCGCGGCGGCAGTTCTATTCCAGTGGGTGGTTTCCAGTGCCTTTAGAATTTCCTGTTTTTCAATTTCGGTTAAATGCTGCTCTAATGACATACCTTGATTAAATTCTTTAACATCAAAGTTTTCAGTGTTTTCATGAGCAGAAGAGCGTGCCTGGGTATTAGTTTGGTTTGTAAGTTGTAAATGTTCAGCATGAATAATATTGTCATCGCAAAGGGTGAACGCTCGCTCAAGTATGTTTTCCAATTCCCTGACATTGCCAGGGAAGCTGTGCGCTAACATTATTTTTTCAGCATCGTGATGCAAATGGGGTGTGTTGGCATGCCATTGCATGGCCAGTTTTTTTAAAATATGGTCTATCAGTATGGGTATATCCTGTTTCCTCTCTCTTAGTGGAGGTACCGCAAGTTGAATGACATTAATACGGTAAAACAGGTCTTGTCGAAACCGGCCTTGGTTGACCTCTTCTTCCAGGTTTTTGTGGGTTGCGCTCAGTACTCTTACATCCACAGGAATCTCTTCCTGGCTGCCCACAGGGCGAATGGCTTTTTCCTGTATCGCACGTAATAATTTAACTTGCATGTTCAGTGGTAAATCGGCCACTTCATCAAGAAAAAGTGTGCCACCGTTAGCGGCTTGAAACAGCCCTTGCTTATTGTCATGGGCGCCGGTAAAGCTGCCTTTTAAATGGCCAAAAAACTCACTTTCCATCAATTCGCTGGGAATGGCTCCACAGTTGACCGGAATAAACGGCTGGTCTGAGCGCGCGCCCAATAGATGGATTTCCTTGGCAACCAATTCTTTTCCGCTGCCTGATTCGCCACTGATATACACTGGAGCCTGGCTACGGGCAAGTTTATGAATTTGTCGAATTAATGTTTGGATTGCTTGCGATTGCCCCAAAATAGCAGAGGGTTCGTTTTGAGGTGTTATCTTCGATGTATCGCTGCTGTGGTTAAGCTTCAAGGCCGTGGTAACAAGATCCCTCAGGTTTTGTAAATCCACAGGCTTGGAAACAAAATCAAAAGCACCGGCTTTTAAAGCGGTAATAGCGGTATCCATATTGCCAAAGGCGGTAATAACTGCAACGGGCATCTCTGGGTATTGAGTTTGAATCAGGCTGACCAGTTCAACGCCATTGCCGTCAGGAAGGCGCATGTCGGTTAGGCACAGATCAAAAACATCGGTATCAAGCAGGTGCTTGGCTAATTGCAGATCTTTTGCTGATTTGGTTTCAATGTTCATTCGCCCCAGGGTTATTTCAAGCAGCTCCCTGATATCGGGTTCATCATCAACAATAAGTACTTTGTGTTTATTCATAATTAGACAAAGATCTCTTTGGATTATTGCGTGCTATTGAGCTATGCGTCCGGGGTGCGCAAAAGTAATTCTAAAACAACCGCCGCCAGAGGCGGCAGGAATATAGTACAGTCGTGCCTGGTTTGATTCACACAGCTCTCTGGCAATATACAAACCCAGGCCAGTACCGGTTTTTTCAGTGGTAAAAAAAGGTTCAAATACATGGTCCACCAGGTCGGGTTCTATGCCATCGCCGCGATCTATAATATCCAATTGTGGCAGGTTTTCAGTATTAAGTGAGGCATGTAAATAAACAAGGGCCTCGCCGGTTTTCTCCTTGCTGTAGCGTAAACCATTTTCACATAAATTTGTTAACACCTGTATCAACTGGTTGGAATCAATTCTGACTTCGATATCATCTGGGGAGATGTCTAACTGTATTGATGAGTCGGCAGCAGAGTTTTCAGTAAAATCAAGGATAAATTTTTCCAGCCAGTCTTTGAGTGGAAACAGTTGTTGTTGTGAGGTTTTGCGACGTGAAAGTTCCAAAATATTTTCAATAAAAGCATTCATGCGGGTCGAATTTGTCTGAATGATTTGTATTAAACGTGAATCGCTATTGTTCAGCTCGGGGGACTCATTAAGTAATTGTGCCGCATGACTCACGGCACCCAGTGGGTTGCGGATTTCATGGGCTATGCCTGCCGTTAGCGTGCCTAAAGAGGCAAGTTTTAAATTTTGCGCCTGTTGCGCCAGTTGCGTTTTGTCATCCAGAAAAATCAATGTGCCATCGTAGGGTTCTTGCTCCAGAGGGGCAAAATTAGCGATGATTTCAGGAGTGTTGGGGTTGGCTCGGAAAGAAGTTCTGCGTTCCAATGGGTTTGATTGCCATTGCTGGTGCTGCGTGGCTAAATCAGCGGAGACGGATTTAAGCGCTTTGTTCAAGGCATCTGGTGGATTATTTAATAAGTGCAAAGCGGTTTCATTAATGAGCTTGATATTATTATCCTTATCCAGGGCAATAATGCCGGTGCGCATCCGTTGAATAATTTGTCGATTCAGTTTTTCCAGACTGGCCAGGTCCAGCGCCTGCTCGCTGGCAAGGATTTCACTGTCGCGCAGACGTTTGGCAACCCCGTTAGCCAAAAATGCAGTAGCAAAGAAGGCAATGCCCATAATGCCCGCTTCGCTATAACTAAAAGTATTATTTACATTGAGGTGCAGCGTGAAATAAAAAGATTCAAAAATAACTGCAAGGGTCGCAATGGCGGCCAATAAAGTTGCCAGGCGGCTGGCAATTAAAATATTGCCGGCAGCAACAGATACCATGAGTAAAATCGCCAGGTTGCTGGTAATGCCGCCGCTGGAGTGGGTGAATAATATCAGACAGGTGATTTCAAACAGAACAAAAGTAAATGCTTGAATGTTAAAATCGAAAATTCGCCGGTGAGTAATAGGTAAACTGCAAATATTAAACAAGGTATACGTAGCCAGGGTATAGAGAAACAATTTCGGCTGAAACTGGCCGATATCACTGGGCCGAAAATCTGCTAACAATAGGGAAACAAGCGTGGCAGAAATAAAAAGTCGGTAGTAACTGTAAACCTGCAGCAGTCGCCAATTATTCAAGTCGGGCGCTGCCTTATTGCTAATGCTTTCCTTGGCGTATGATCCTGTGTCTGGCTTACTGTTTGCAATGGTTGGTGACATACAATATTACGGCGTTTCCTTTGAATGTGTTTCTATAAAGGCCAGCTTATGTGCTTCTGAGCAAAAAAATTTGTCTTGATGCATCTGGCCGGAAGATTCCGGTACATGCAGGCCGCAAGTTTCGCACTTGCTTATCTTCTCTTCAGTGGGTTTGCTTACGGTTTTAGTGCGTGAAGTGGGCCGGTTGAGCTTTAGCTGCGAGACAAATTTTCGAAACAGCAAGGCTGCTATTGATACCAGGGAAGCTAATATTATTAAGCGTATCATAATCAAGCTCCTGCTTTTGATTGTATAATAAAGGATGTCTTGTGATTAATCAGAGATACATCTGGCATTATATTCTGGAAGCGGCCTCATGTATATTTATACAAGAATTCCCTTGCAGGACTATTTTTGCGAAATAATACAAACTGCAGGACAATATCGTATTTTTAATGGCCGTGTGGCCCTTGGCAAATTAGGGCCCAGTAAATTGAGATTTAAAACGGGTTATGACAAACAAGCTGAAAATTGTAATCGCTCAAATCAATGTCATGGTTGGGGATATTGACGCCAATGCTGAAAAAATTATTGCCTGGGCGCATCAAGCCAGGGATCAGCATCAGGCGGACTTGGTGTTATTTCCAGAATTAACCCTCACCGGCTATCCACCCGAAGACTTGTTGTTGCGGCCCAGTTTAAAAACGCGTATCGACCGGGCTTTGCAGCGTTTGCAGCAAAATATATCTGGCGTGGCCATTGTAGTGGGCTGCCCTTTGCAGGATGGGGCTGATCTTTTTAATGCGGCCGTTTTGATCAGCGAAGGCAAGATTCTCCATCGCTACTACAAACAACATCTACCCAACTACCAGGTGTTTGACGAAAAACGCTATTTTACCCCTGATGGCTTAGGTCACGTTTCGGATGACAATGCAGCAGAGCAGTCGCCGATGGTGGTTAATTTTCAAGGTGTTGGTGTAGCCCTTAGCATTTGTGAAGATATCTGGTTTCCAGAGCCCATGGCCAAAGCTAAGGCTCAAGGTGCCGAGTTAATGCTGAACCTGAATGCCTCGCCATTCCATCAAGACAAGCATCAGGAGCGCTCTGAAACCTTAAGGCAGCGTTTTCAGGAAAGCCCCATGCCCATTGTTTATGCGAATATGGTCGGTGGCCAGGATGAGCTGGTGTTTGATGGCGGTTCGATGCTTTGTGATCAACACGGTGACCTTTGTTTTATTGCGCCTTTTTTTGCAGAGGGCTTATTCCCTGTAGAATTTCAATATGGCGGTGCTGAAAGTAAGGTTAATAGGCTTGAAGTTGTTGCTGGATCTTTAGCGGCGAACAAGGCTGAGCTGTCAGATGATGCCAAACTCTATGAAGCACTAAAACTGGGTTTGCGGGATTATATTGACAAAAATCGCTTTAAGGGTGTGGTGCTTGGCCTGTCTGGCGGCATTGACTCCGCTTTAACGCTGGCTATTGCTGTTGATGCCCTGGGGGCCGATCGGGTTGAAGCTGTGATGATGCCGTTCCACTATACTTCGCAAATGAGTCTTGAGGATGCCGAAGCAGAAGCGCAAGCCCTGGGGGTCAGGTACCGGGTTCTGCCTATTGCCGATATTTACGCAGCCTTTATGAGTACCTTGGATCCTGTATTTGCCGGCCTTGAAAACAACGAAAAAGACAAGACCCTGGAAAATCTACAGGCTCGTTGTCGAGGAGTTGTGCTCATGGCCTTGTCCAATAAACAAGGCCATATGGTATTAACCACCGGCAATAAAAGCGAAATGGCTGTGGGTTATGCCACCCTCTATGGGGACATGGTGGGTGGCTTTAACGCCCTTAAAGATGTTTATAAAACCAAGGTCTTCAGCCTGGCAATGTACCGTAACAGCCTGGCTAAGACGCCATTGATTCCGCAGCGGGTGATTGATCGCCCACCTTCGGCAGAATTGGCGCCGAACCAGGTGGACGAAGATTCATTGCCCCCCTACAGCGAACTGGATCGCATCCTTGAACTGTATATTGAATATGATTACAGTGCCTATGCTATTGCTAACGAAGGGTTTGATTTGGCTACGGTGGAACATATTTTGCGGCTGGTTGATCTAAACCAATATAAGCGTAGCCAGGCCCCTATCGGTGTTCGGGTAACCCGTCGGGGCTTTGGAAAAGACCGCCGTTATCCTATAACCTGTCGTTGGCCCGTTGGTGATTAGCCCGGGTCAAAAAAAAATCAATCATCAAACTGTAATATTTCTGCAATAAAACTTTAAAAAACAATTCAATAAACCTTCACAAATAAACCTTCCAAACTTGTTACAGTCGATCCCGCTGAACGCT
>JBECKY010000105.1:0-8745 GCA_040235475.1 Pseudomonadales bacterium | reverse complement strand
AACTTCTCGTCTCTGCTGATCAGCACTTTACTTTCAAACGATGAGGCTGTTGCCACCAGTTTTGAGGCAGCCCTGGCATGTAAGCCCAGCTTGTTAATGATAATAACAGATCGTCTTTGCATGATTATTTTTGTGGTTTTAAGTTCAGCGGCTTTTGTAGCTGCTTGTGGCTAATTGATCAATTGTATCTTGCAAAATAGTGTTGTGCTATATCCATAGAAGCTTTTAATTAATCATAATTATCCAGAAGAACTGAATTATATGGAGGTTACGTAATCGGACGATTACATATTTCTTGAAACAGCCTCCTCTTAACACCTTATTAACTGTAAGCTTTAGCTCAAAGTTTTTATGTTCTTGGTTAATCCTGATCGCCCTGCCTTGATCAGGAAAGCTCCCTGTGCCTGACCTGAACATTGTGATACTGCTGTTGAAAAACAGCTTTTAATTGTTCAGCAACGTATACGGACCTGTGTTGGCCACCGGTACAGCCGATGGCGATGGTCATGTAGGTACGGTTATTTGCTAAAAAACCAACCAGCCATTTAGCAACAAATTGCTCGATATCTTTGATCATCTCACCGCTGGCTTTTTCATTATAAAGAAACTTTATCACTTCTTGATCTTTGCCAGTGAGCGAGCGTAGCTCAGTATGCCAGTATGGGTTTGGCAGGCATCTTACATCAAAGACAAAGTCTGCATCAGAAGGTACCCCATGCTTAAAGCCAAAGGACTGGAAAAGCAAAGCAATACCCTGGTGCTGGGTTTGGCCGATGCGGGTTTTAATCAGATCACGGAGTTGATGCAAGGTTAAGTGGCTGGTATCGATGTGTAAATCGGCGAGCGTAGCAATGGCCGACAATAAGCCTGTTTCGCTGTTAATGGCTTCGCTCAAAGGGACGTTTTCATTAGTCAAGGGGTGTTTGCGCCGAGTAGCACTAAAGCGTTGCAATAAAATTCTGTCCTCACAATCGAGGAAAATAATTTCACTGTCAACGTTTAGTAGCTTGATTTTTTTGAGAATGTGGGGAAATTTTTCCAGCTGACTGGGTACGTTACGAGCATCTATGCCTACCGCCATCATTTGTAAATCACTAGGATCTGAGTCGGTTATTTGTTGTGCCAGTTCCGGGAGCAGGCCTACCGGCAGGTTATCAACACAGTAATAACCGATATCTTCCAATGCTTGCAATGCGGTTGTTTTTCCAGATCCGGAGCGTCCGCTGACTATCACCAATTTCATAGTGTTTATGTTCTTTGTATTACATGTGGCTAGTTAACCCTGACAAAGTCTTCGCCTAAAGGCACCTGCTTTTGGCCATGACTTTTCAGAGATGCTGAACAACCTGTTAGGCTTTAATCACCTAAACATACTTATCCTACCCTGTCGAAGATACAAAGTTTATATATTGGCTCCTTGGAGGGAGCTGCCGGCTAATTCATCGATGCCTTAGACGGTGGTTTCCTAGCTATTTCAGAAGAGTCATGTTCCTCAGTAAGAATATGCAGCAACTGCTTTGTGTCGTCATTATTACGTAAGCGGGTGCGTATATTTGCCTGACTAAAAATTTTAGCAACCTCACTAAGCACTTGTAGGTGTTCATCATTGGCTTCAACAGGAACCACCACAGCAAAAATCAGGTCTACAGGTTTGCCATCCATAGCATCAAAGTCAATGCTTGATTCAAGCTGGACAAAGAATCCCAGGATTTTTTTACATTGTTTAACCCGACAATGGGGGATGGCAATACCTTCACCCATTGCCGTGCTACCAAGTCGTTCCCGAGACAGGAGGGCATCAAAAATATTGTTTGCATCTGCTTCGGGAATTTCCTTGTTGACTTCTTTGGCGAGCAGTTCCAGTAACCGTTTTTTACTGTTCACGCGCACCTTGGCAAGTATGCGCGAAGGGCTTAAAATTTCATTCATTAACATAGTTTGAGAAGCTTAATATGTGTCCATCCCATGCTGGTGATGGCGATTGTGTTTTTTCTCCTTATGCTTGATCACTTGACGATCCAGTTTGTCAGCGAGTAAATCAATGGCTGCATACATATCTTCAGAGTCAGCATTGGCAAAGACCTCCCCACCTTCAAATCTTACCGTAGCTTCTGCCTGGTGTGCCAGTTTTTCAATACTTAAAATCACGTTGATACTGGTGATTTTACTGGCATGGCGTGCCAAGCGCTCAATTTTTTCTGAAACATAATCTTTAAGAGCAGATGTGAGTTCTACATGGTGGCCGCTGATAGTGATTTGCATAGAGTTTATCCTCGTTGTGTTGTAGTGTGAATTGAAGGGTTTTGGTGAATCAAAACAACCTCTTGCGTTCATTTGACGGTGGTATTGAAAGCGCCTCCCGGTATTTAGCAATAGTTCTTCTGGCAACGTTAATTTCTTGGTTTTGCAGGATTTGAGCAATTTTGCTGTCGCTGAGCGGTCTTTGCGGGTTTTCTTCGGCAACCAGTTTCTTGATGATGGCACGGATTGCAGTAGAAGAACACTCTCCCCCAGACGAGGTGCTGACATGACTGGAGAAAAAATATTTTAATTCGTATATGCCTGTAGGCGTGTGCATGTATTTTTGGGTAGTGACCCTTGAGATGGTCGACTCGTGCATTTCAATACTTTCAGCAACATCATTGAGTACCAGGGGTTTCATGGCTTCTTCGCCGTAATCAAAGAAGCCTCTTTGGTGCTCAACAATTTTAGTGGCAACCTTTAACAGTGTGTCATTGCGGCTGTGTAAGCTTTTTATAAACCAACGGGCCTCTTGAAGGTTGTTTTTAAGGAAAACATTGTCGTCACTGTTGTCGGCGCGTTTGATCATGCTGGCATATTGATTATTAATGCGTAATTTTGGAGCAATATCTGGATTGAGTTCTACCCGCCACTGGTTGTTTACTTTGCTGACAATGATATCGGGCACAATATAATCGGTGGTTTGGGTATTGATTGATTGGCCTGGGTACGGGTTTAATGATTGCACCAACTGTAAGACACACTTCATGCCTGGTTCTTTGAGTTTCAGGCGCCGCATAATTTGATTATAGTCTCTGTTTTCCAGCAGATCCAAGTTGTTTGAGATCAATAATTTGGCTTCTTTTAGCCAGGGAGTGTCTGCAGGCAACTGATTTAATTGAATAAGCAGGCAATCTCCCAGGCTGGTGGCGGCAACGCCAGGGGGGTCGAACTGCTGAATTCTGTGCAGTACCGCCACCACTTCATCTATATCTACGCTGATATCATCTCCACTGCCATTTTCCAGGGTGTCGCGGATATCTTCCAACGTCAGGGTCAAGAAGCCGTTATCATCCAGAGCTTCAATGATTGTGTAGGCAATGATTTTGTCCAGATCGGAAAAAGGCGTGAGATTTAGTTGCCAGATCAGGTGGTCGTAAAGGGTTTCAGCGGCAGCATTGCGGGTTTCCAGAAGGTTATCGTCATTGTTGCTGTTGCTGCTGACGGAGGATGTGCTGAGAGTGTCGTAGGTGTCCTCCCATTGGCTGTCTACCGGCAAATCATCAGGGAGATTGCTGTTCTTATCAAATTCCACCGGCCCATCAACATTGTCGGGGTGATTGGGTTCGGCAATGGCTTGCCCGTTCGCGTCAGTGTAATCATGACTGCTGGTATTATCGTTAAAACCATCGGCTAAGTCTGAATTTGCTTCGGAGCTTTCGCCATTCTGATCGCCGGATCCGTCTTCGATCAGTTCCAGCAAGGGGTTGGAATCAAGCGCTTCTTGAATTTCTTGCTGTAGTTCTAATGTGGAGAGCTGCAGCAGGCGAATGGCCTGTTGTAGCTGGGGTGTCATGGTCAAACTCTGACCAATTCTGAGTTGCAAGGATGGCTTCATAAATGCGTAATTGTCTCTTTAAAACACTACATCAGGACAGTGCAAATGCCTTAGCGTCGAGCTCTAGCAATATATATGCCTAGTCTACAATACTTTTCGCCTAAAGTTGAAATTGATGGCCAAGATAAACATCTTTAACTTGTTGATTGTTTAAAATGGTTGCGGCATTTCCTTCTTCAATAATTTGGCCATTGCTAACAATGTAGGCTTTTTCACAAATATCCAGGGTTTCCCTAACATCGTGATCGGTAATCAGGATGCCAATATTCTTGGCTTTTAGCTGCCGGATAATCTGTTTGATATCACTGACTGATATAGGGTCAACGCCTGCGAAGGGTTCATCCAGCAAGATAAAGGCGGGTTTAATAGCCAGCCCCCGGGCTATTTCAACCCGTCGGCGTTCTCCTCCCGATAAGCTGAGGCCCAGGGTGTCCCTGATATGGCTAATATGAAATTCATCCAGCAGGGATTCAAGCAGGTCGTGGCGTTGGGCGTGATTCAGTTCTGGCCGGGTTTGGATAATGGCCATGATGTTGTCAGCCACAGACAACTTACGAAACACCGATGCCTGTTGGGGTAAATAGCCAATGCCGCGCTTGGCCCTGCCGTGTATGGGTAACAAGGAAATATCTTCGTCGTTTAAAGTAATACGGCCTTTATCGAGTGGCACCTGACCCACAATCATATCGAAACAGGTGGTTTTTCCCGCACCATTGGGGCCGAGGAGTCCGATAATTTGGCCGCTGCGAATTTCCAGAGAAACACTTTTTACGACTTGGCGGCCGTTGTAACTTTTAGCAAGATTGTCTGCACGAAGAATGGCCATTGATACTATCCTACTTGGGTTAAGGCTTGCCGGGTACAGGTTTTAGATCAGGTTTTGGATTTACCTGATGATTGGGTGTGTTGTTAGTTTCTGGAGGCGATGAGTTTTGGTCTAATGAAGGCTTAACGGCCATGGGGTCAAAGGTGACCACAACACGATTTTCGCCATCGCCTGAAGCATTGAGCATTTGAGTTTGTAAATTGTATTCATACCGGGCACCTTGATGAGTACTGCCGTCCAGTTCAATCAAGACATCACCGTCGAGCAATAAAACTTCACTGACAAGATCATAAGTAATGGTGAGAGCATTAGCATAAACGGGCGGCTTGTCAATAAAAGGCTGCTGTTGGAAGCGCGCAGGCAGGCCTTTGGCAATGACGGATTTAACTCCCTGGTCACCACGGTAGATAATTAACTGATCAGCTTGAATCTTTAGTGAACCCTGGGTGAGCAAGACATCACCCGTGTAGGTGGTGGTGCCTTTTTTATAATCCGCTTCTGCGTGCGAAGACTCTATATGTACCGCCTGTTTCTTGTCACTTTCAAGGCCAAAAGCGGTCACTGAAAAGCTCAGCAAAGTGAGCAGGCTTAAAAAGCTTATCAGGGAGCCCGTTTTGCTGTGCCGATAAGTTAAAACATTGGGTTTATTCAACGGTATATGTCCCTTTTACATTAGACTGCAGTAACAGGACATCGTTACGCAGGTCGGCTTCAAGCCCAATTGATTCAATTTGGTCATTGTCGCTAAAAATAATAACCGGGTCATGGGTTTCGGCAAATTCATTGTTAATTTGCAGGGCTAAGGTTTCAGTTTCCATTTTTATTTGTTTGCGTTGCGCCTGGGAGAAGGGCTCGTTTGGTTTTTCCTGTTCCAGGGTATCTTCTAAAAAGAGGGGTTTGTTGGCGCTGTTATGGTCATTGCCAACTGTACCGTTTATTTTAACGTTACCGGATAAAAAAATCTCATCTCGTGAAGGTGATTGCCCCTTGTCCGCTTCAATAACCCAGGGGGCGCCTTCACCCTCATAGAGCTTTATCCAGGGTTTCTGCATTTCAAGAGTATCGTTTTGTGGGTAATGCGCCAGTGTCAGCGACTTCATTTCATAATGCAGTTGGCCGCTTTCGGTAAATACCTGGCTTTGGAAGGTTTCAATGGTGTAATCAGGCTGAATGCTTGTAATAGTGGCATCGGGTGTGTCGGTAAAGTGGTCGCGCCACTGGTACCAGGTGGCCAGCAATATTATTGACAATGTAAAGATGGCGACAGCAAAATAATTTAATCGAATCATAGCGCTTGCGCAGAGTTAAGCAGAGAGCCTTTGAATAAGTCCGGGTGCAAAAAATTGAGGGCTAAAATTTTCAAATACAAGGCGCAAAATGCACTTAATATCCAGCTATAGCAAAGCATCACTTCGTAACAGCTGGATATTTTAGACTCAAGGTAAGCGTTCATGGCTTGTTCAAAGGTTCCCTGGAGGTATTTAAATAATCGCTTTGCATAGCGTCAAGCAGTCCCTGAGCGTCGAGAATAAAGTCGCAAATTTCCCGCACAGCACCTTTTCCACCGGACAGGGTGGTTTGCCAGTCTGCATGTTTTGCCACAAAGCTATGAGCGTTGGCTACGGCAATACCCAAACCAACATAGCATATGGCCGGTAAGTCCGGTAAATCATCGCCAGCGTAGGCAACTTCTTCGGCTTGCAGGTTGCTGCCGTTTAATATTTCGCGCAAGGCCTCCAGTTTATCTTCTCGTCCTTGCAGGAGTCGTTTTACCCCCAGGTTTTCAGCGCGATGTTTGACAATGTTAGATGTTCTGCCGGTTATAATGGCGGTTTCAATGCCTTGTTGGTGCAACATTTTTACCCCGTGGCCATCCTGGGTATTAAAAGCCTTAACTTCCAGTCCATCATCATTGTAATAGAGCGTACCGTCAGTGAATACGCCGTCAACATCAAACACCACCAGCTTTATATTGGCGGCTTTTTCGCGAATTTTTATCATCTTCTTTTGCCTGCCTCCTGTAGTTGCTTACGCCTGGCATCTACATAACCCCGGCGCGAAATAAATCGTGAATATTCAGGACACCAACCAATTGTTGCTGATCGTCGAGTACTAACAGCCCCGTCACTTTATTGGTTTCCATAATTTTTACGGCTTCAGCTGCCAGGTCATGGGGTTTTACCGTTTTGCAACTGCTGGTCATTACATCGGTAATTGTGGTGCTCATTAAATCATAACCCTGATCCAGGCTGCGGCGTAAATCGCCGTCGGTAAAGACACCTTTTAATTGTTGTCCATCCACAATGGCTGTCATCCCCAGGCCCTTGGCGGATATCTCAACCAGGGCATTGCTGATGGTGGCTTCTGGATTGACCTTGGGGATGTTGTTGCCTGTGCGCATGACATCCTGAACCATTAGCAGTAATTTTCTGCCTAAGGTGCCAGCCGGGTGTGACATGGCAAAATCTTCTGTGGTAAAGCCTCGGGCTTCAAGCAAGGCAATAGCGAGGGCGTCACCCATGGCTAGCGTGGCGGTGGTGCTTGCGGTGGGCGCAAGGCCCAACGGACAGGCTTCTTCGGCAACACTAACATCCAGGTTAATATCGGCAAATTCAGCCAGTCGCGACCTTGGTGCGCCGGTTAAGCTGATTAGGGGTACGCCCAAGCGCTTTATAATCGGTAGCAAAGTAATAATTTCGTCGGTGTTCCCGGAATAGGAAATAGCCAATACAAGGTCATCGGCAGTGATCATACCCAGATCCCCGTGGCCGGCTTCACCAGGGTGTACAAAAAAAGCAGCTGTGCCGGTGCTGGCAAAAGTTGCGGCCAGTTTTTTACCGATATGGCCAGATTTGCCCATGCCTGTGACCACGATACGACCTTTGCAGGACAATAAACGTTCGCAGGCTTGATCAAAGCGGGCATCAATGCGATCAATCAAGGTTGAAAGAGCACGGGCTTCCACTTCAATGACTTTTTTACCAGATTGTTGAAAGGTCTTTTTTTGGCTCATTTGCTTGCCCGTTAAATAAAATGTTTCAGGAGCCTTAGCCTCCTTTAGGGGTAGAAAAATTAACGCCCTGCTGATACAGAGCAATATAATAACCGATATACACGCTTAGCAGCAGTAAACCTTTAGGCCAGGTGAGGGTTTGCTTTTTCCCAATAAATACCATTAAAAATAATAATACACTCAGGCCGATCATAACCGGCAGGTCACGGCTCCAGACACCTGGCTCAAGCGTGCTGGGAGCGAGCAGGCCGGGTATTGCCAACACCGTTAGCATGTTTAAAGTATTTGAGCCAATCACATTGGCAATGGCAATGTCATGATAGCCTTTCAAGGTGCTTGAAATCGAGGTTGCAAGCTCTGGCAGGCTGGTACCAAGGGCCACCAGAGTCAGGCCAATAACGGTTTCGCTGATGCCAAAGTGATGGGCAATGTTCTCTGAGCCCCAGACCAGTACCCTTGAGCTGAGCAATAGTATCACCAGCCCAACAATAAAATAATAAGTAGCCTGCAAAGTAGACAGTGATGGTTTGGTAAATGCCTCTTCAAGTTCTTCTTCGATCTCCAGCGTGTCTTGGGCCTGACCAATTTTTTCACTTAATGCCGTAATGACCGTTGGATCAGCGCTTGCCAAGTCGTCAGCGCTGATCGAAAGTTTATTTTTAGCGGCTTTATGGCGGATTAAGAACAGTATATAGATACACAAGCCAATCAGCAGCAGGAAACCGTCAAACACGTTAAGTTGTTGATCATAAAACAAAGCGGCTACGCCAAAGCAGACTAACAGGGCAATGGGAAGGTCTTCTTTGATAATTTGCTGTTGGACATGCAGGTTGGCGATTAAGGCGGTGACGCCCAAAACAAGACCAATATTGGCAATACTGGATCCAACAGCATTGCCAATGGCCAGTCCCGGCGCATTCTCCAGAGCGGCCATCACTGAAACCAGGATTTCAGGCGTGGAAGTGCCCAGGGCAACCATGGTCAGGCCGATAATAAATGTGGACATGCCCAGGTTGTGAGCAAGGCTGGCAGCGCCATGTATAAACT
>JBECKY010000091.1:0-49754 GCA_040235475.1 Pseudomonadales bacterium | reverse complement strand
GGGAAACGTTTAGTAAAAGCACCAATAAGAGGCAAAGTTAGAGTAAAGATAAGGGAAAACACCTAAAGGGAGCGTAGCGCTCCCTTTTTTGTGTCCATTGTCTTTAGGTTTTACGCAAAACAAGTTTTAAGGCTGCTGAAGCTTTAGAGTAAATATATTGAGTATTTCCCTTTGAAAGCTTTATTATTTGATATTAGGGTAAGATTGGTTTTTTGAATGATGTGAGACGAATTCTTAAAGCGGTTAATAAAACCAGCCGAATTTATAAATAGCTTTTTTATGACGCTGGCTTTTCAAAAATTATGATAAATTACAGAGTAAAATCTCATTTTATAGAGGCCTTGGGAGAGTGTTTTTTGATGATTTTTTTAATGATTATATTTTCAAAAGTATTTTTTCCCAGGAAATTTATTTTGAAAAATTTTATCTGAAAATATCAATGAATAAAAAAACTCGTGCATTAGTTCTCGATTTGGACAAATTTTGTAAAAAAAAACCGTTTTAATTGAGTTTTTTTTAAAATATAGCTCGTAAGCTCTGGACTTTATTCTTTTTATACTTAATATTGCATTCAGGAGTATCCGTAAAATATAAATTTTAAAAAGTATTTAAATATTTCGCTAATCAAGCCGAGGAAATTTAAGATGCCGGGAGCCAAAATCAAAAAACCTGTAGCCAAGAAAGCTGTGGCCAAGCGTAAGCCAGCCGCTAAAAGGAAACCAACCGCTAAAAAGGCAACAAAGAAAGCTGTAGTGGTAACACCCGCAGTTAAAAGTGCTGATGCTGCCGTTAAGAATGCTGAAAAAGCATTGTCATCAGCTGCCAGTGCATCTGCTTCTGCCAGAAAAGCCATTGCTTCAGCTCGTGCCAAAGCTGCTAAGAGTGGTAAAGCAGTAGACAAACGTGCTGTTGTTAAAGCCAGAAGTGCCTCTGCCAAGGCCGCAGGGCGAGTCGCGAGTGAAAAAATGAAGGTTGCCCAGGCTAGACTGAAGTTGGCCAAGCTAAAAATCGAGGCTAGTATAAAAGCTGCTAAAGACGCTTCTGATGCAAAAATTAAACAAGCTGACGCTGCATTAGCTAAAAAAGCCACTGCTGATGTCGAAGCTGCTGTAAAAACTTTTCGAGCCAAGTGGGCTAAGCAAAGAGCATCCGCAAACGCTAAAAAGCTTGCTAAGATTGTCAAAAAAGAAGCTTCAAAACTTAAGCTGGCTGAAAAGAGAGCTGCCGCTAAAATTAAAGCTTTAGATGCTCCACGCAAGCCAAAAAAAGCGGCGAAGAAGAAAGTGGCGGCGCCAAAGAAAAAAGCGGTAGCTAAGAAAAAAGCCGCACCAAAGAAGAAAGCCGCACCAAAGAAAACAGCAGCTGCTGAGATGAAATAAGCGAATTACTTATTTCACCAGCACTGATTGATTAAGTGTTGAAAACCTAAAGGCCACCTCATTTTTGATGGGGTGGCTTTTTTGTTTGTTTATTAAAAAGGTATTATCCAAAAATATAAAGCTTGAAATAGAAGCGACTACTAACTTGTGCGGATTTAAATAGCAGGTTTATGCAATGAGCCAAGGGTGTTTAAATTTAGAAAATGAGCCGCTGAATCGGAAAAATCCACGATTTCTGTTTTTAATTGTAGAAAAAAAACATCCACTTTTCGTTGTCCAGAGTTTAAGTAGTCATCCAGTGGTTTTTGCGCAGCTGTTGTTATTAAGGAAAATAAGGGCTGAACTCTTTTGCCATCAAATGGAGTGGCGGCTAAGCTATTGCTTGCGTTGAGTTTAAGACGCAGGCGTTTAACTAAATCCTGGGGTATATTAGGGCTGTCACAAGGCACAATAATGGCCGCTTTGGTTTTTATTTTGTTTAATCCAGCCTGTATGCCTGCTAGAGGGCCTTCGAAACATGGCGAGGTGTTTGTAGTCCTCTTATCGCCAGCCAATGGAAAGCCGTAAGCCCCATAGGCAGCAAAATTGCGATTACAACTGATAACAATATTTTTTACCTGTGGAGCAATGCGCTTTATAACATGCTCGATCATTGGTAAGCCTTGGTAGTTGACCAGCCCTTTGTCTTTGCCATCCATTCTTGCGCCTTGACCGCCAGAAAGGATAATGGCGGTGATATCTTCAGTTGCCAGCATGATGAGTTGCTTGAAAGTAAAAGTTCGGGGTTTAAGCCTGGTCTGGATCTGACTTAAACCGAGGTGTGCTAGTTTAGCTGGTAATATAGCACCAGGCGGTTAAAATGCCCTTGCTAAAAATTATCAATGATTGACGATACTAAATGACTATTAAACTATTGGCTATAGAAAGTGCCACCGATGTATGCTCAGTAGCCTTGCGTATTAATGAGCATAGCAGACAAAAGTCAGCCTTGCAGCCAAGGATTCATTCAGAATTGATTTTACCCATGGTGGATGAATTATTAACTGAGGCTGGTATTGAATTGAAGCAGCTGGATGCTATTGCCTTTGGTTGTGGTCCTGGCTCCTTTACTGGCCTACGCATTGCCAGTGCTATGGTTCAGGGTTTGGCATTTGGCAGCAGTTTGCCGGTGGTTGCGGTTTCTTCGCTGGCTGTTCTGGCTCAAACAGCAATGCGAAAACATGGTATTGAGCACCTTGTAACAGCAATAGATGCGCGCATGAAAGAAATTTATTGGGCGGTTTATAGCAAAAATAAACAGGGACTAATGACCTTAAATGGGCAGGAAACAGTTTGTATGCCAGAGGAGGCCATACTTGATGCTGAGAATGTCACTACCGGCGTGGGCAATGGTGGTGTGTATTTTGAAGTCTTTAAAAGCAGGAACCCCCAGTTAATTGATTGGCGTTTGGACTGTGTGCCCGAGGCAATTGATTTGCTTGATTTAGCCGAAGCTGAATACTTTCAAGGTCGTTGTTTGGAGCCTGATCAGGCTGCGCCGGTTTATTTACGTGAGGCAACAAACTGGAAAAAATTGCCCGGAAGATAGCTATCACTGCTGCCTAGTTGGAGTACTGATCAGGTTTGTAAAAAGTTTTTTGCACTAATTGCAGTAAAAATTTGGAGATTAAATGTGGATTGGTTAGAAGTAGTGATTTTGGCATTGATTCAGGGTGTTACTGAATTTTTACCTATTTCCAGTTCAGCCCATCTGATTTTTCCCTCACAGTTATTTGGTTGGAATGATCAAGGCCTGGCTTTTGATGTCGCTGTGCATGTGGGTACTTTGACGGCAGTGATGTATTATTTTAAAACTGATTTAGTGGCCATGGCTAAAAGTGGTTGGCAAGCTGTACGCTTACGCCAATGGAATCAGGAAGCCCGATTAATATTGGCGGTGATTGTTGGTACTGTGCCTGCAGGGCTCACGGGCCTGTTGCTTAATGACTGGATTGAAAGTCACCTGCGATCCATTGCGGTTATAGCGACGACGACTGTTATTTTTGGTATTTTATTGGGGATTGCAGATAAGCAAGGTGAAAAAGTACAAGCCGAAAGCAACATTAACTGGAAAACCGGTGTGATTGTAGGTCTTGCCCAGGCCTTGGCTTTGATTCCAGGTACGTCTCGAAGTGGTATTACGATTACTGCGGCGCTGTTTCTTGGCTTTAGTCGTGAAGCTTCTGCACGATTCTCTTTTTTATTATCCATACCTCTAATACTGGCTGGTGGTAGTTTAAAAGGTGTTGAGCTGGCTCAATCTTCGGTAGCTGTTGATTGGACTGCCATTTTGTCTGCAACAACATTGTCTGCAATAGTGGCCTATTTGACCATAAAAGGTTTTATTGCCTTACTTGAGCGAATTGGCATGATGCCTTTCGTAGTATACAGAATGCTGCTTGGCTTGGTTCTTTTTGGCTATATGCTGCTATAAATTTTTAAATAAGCCTATTGCCGTTTTGGTTATTTTAAGTATGCCCTTTGTTGAGTGAAACTCATGGTGGATCCGCCAAAACTTGCCATTTTGCCGAATGCTAAAATTTACCTGGAACAAAGCTGGAAGCAGGCAGGCCCTCCCGCCTGGGATGTTGTTTCCTGCCTTGAAGAGGCAAAAACAAAAGGTTATCAATGGGTATTTACTTTTGAGACCGGCGTGCTGATGTTAAGGAGTCTTGAAAATAAAAATCTGGATAAGATTAAAGTGGATTTTTCCAGCGGTAAAATGGCTTATCGGCAACACCACGGTCAGGGCCGGGGTGAGTTGCTCGCGAAAGCTGTAGGCGTTAAAAAACATCATGCACTTTCAGTGCTCGATGTTACCGCCGGGCTGGGTAAAGACGGCTTTATCCTGGCAAGCTTAGGCTGCGAGGTTACGATGCTTGAACGGTCACCCATTGTTGCGGCACTCTTACAAAATGGCCTTGATAGGGCTACTAAAGAAATAGCCTTATTGCCCATTGTCGAGCGTATGCATTTCTTTAAAATGGATGCAATCGAGTTTCTTCAAACAACAAATAACAACAATGCTGATCGTGCCTTGGCACCAGGTTTTGACTGTATCTATTTGGACCCGATGTTTCCGGAAAATAAAAAATCAAGATTGGTTAAAAAAGACATGCGTGCCTTTCGGCTTTTGGTGGGAGAAGATTTTGATAGCTCAGATTTGTTTGAAATGGCTATGGCGTTTGGTGCTCATAGGCTTGTAGTGAAGCGGCATCGACACGACCCGCCCTTGGGCGCTATCAAACCTGAAGTCTGTTTTACGGGGAAAACCAGTCGATTTGATGTGTATATTCATCATCCACGATCAGAATCTATCCAAATATAATATAAACAGCCGTTTATATTCCATTCAGTTAGTAAAAAACTTGAACAAATTGGCAAATTGCGACAATAAGTCCTGATCAACCAGACTTGTTGTATTGCTATACTATTTATCTTCTGTTTCAATGCGTTAAGTCTTTAATTTGAAGTCAGTTTGCTTTTTTGTATGATAAGTGAAAAAAAGCACATTAAGGATGGGCATAGTATTTTAAGCAGCCGATAAATGACATTGCTAATCGCATGTTAGGTCATATAATAGCCAGTGGCTGCTATAGATACAAACTGCCAAAATTGTTACTCCTTTATTTTCAAATGAATGTGGGTGGTAGCAATCTTGAAGGCCGTTTTTTATTATTTTTCGACCTGTTTTTACAACAGTGGGTCTGAATAATTTATATCTGGATTAATCAGAGACCTTTAGCAATTAAAGGTTAAAAACGGTTACTGGCTTCTTAATTAAATGAGCTTGGGCTCCTGGATTGACCATTAACCCAAGCTTTCAAATATTGACACCTTGACTTAGCGCATGGGCTAGCAGCCACCATGGACTAAAGAGGTGTTATTTTGTCTGGATTGATAGTGAATAAGCTGGCTGCTGGTTTTGGATTGCCTGAGCAACAACGTGAAGGTTTTGCGCTAGAAGAATATTCTTCGCTGCCCCATGTGTTGTTGCGTTGCCTGGATATGTGTCAGGCGCCCCGTGTTGATGCGGAGCAGTTAGCAACTATCATCCGTATGGATGCTGTATTAGTGGGCCGTCTGTTTTCATTGGCTGATTTTTCTAAAGTCGATACGCAAGGCTCTGTGGGCTTGGTAGTTCAGGTATTGGATCAGTTGGGTTTAAGTGCGGTTAAGACTGTGATCAAAACTGCTGCGCTAAAACAGGTTTTTCAAGCCGGAGATAGTCGTAAATTATATTTTTTAAAACTGCATTGGGAACATACGCTTTATACAGCTTTGAGTGCCGGTTTGATTGCACAGCGCACTGGCTACCACAGCGAAGAAGAGGCTTATCTGGCAGCGTTAATGCACAACATAGGACAAATAGTGCTTGAAAACAAACAGGGCGCTAACTACACAAATTTTTTGCTTGAACTTGTTGAAAAAGACCCTGTAGATATGGAGGCGCTTGAAACACAAGTGTTTGGTGAGTTTCATCCGCAATTAGGCAGTGATTTAATAAGGCAGTGGGGGTGGTCATCGTTTGTTGCCGATGCAGTGCAATACCATCACGCGCCTTTAAAAGCTGTTCAAGATGCCCATGAGCTGGTTAAAATTGTACATTTCGCAAATTGCGTGGCCACTAAAAATGATCAATTAAGCATAAAGTCAGGCCAGGTTTTATTTGGCTTGAGTAAGCAAGAGCTTGCCGAGATTCAAGTCATGGTAGAGGAGAAGGTATCAACCATTGTTGAAAGAATTGACTTGGAATATATAGCAGGTGCTGGGGGGAAATCAGCCTTGAATCCTTTACGCGGTCAGTTGGTGCAAGCTGTGATTGGAGAAGCAGACTTTAAAAAGCAAGCGTTATTATCTGCTAAGGTGCTTGATATCGGTTTGGTGGATCAAGCATCTCATCTATTTGATGCAGGCACAGAAAATACGCTGTATCAGAGCGTGCTTAAAGGCGCAAACGTACTGTTTGGTCTAAAGCAAGGGTTGCTTTTTCTATACGACGAATCAAACGCTCTTGGCAAAGTTTATTCGCCCAATAAAGTCACGGCTATTGAAAATTTAACTGTGCCCATGGAAGAGGGTAGAAGTTTGATTGCAAATGCCTTGATCAGGAATGAAATTACCGACTCCTTTAGTTTGCCTAATAATTTTACCGATAGCCCTGCTGATTTTGATACAGCAAAAATTGTTGATTTACAAATAGCCCGGTTTCTCGAAAAACCAGGCATCGTATGTTTACCACTGGTGGATATACAACAAATAGGAACCCAAAAAATTGGTGTCCTGGTATTTGGTCTTGACCAGCCGTATTTCTCCCATGTCCAACAGCAACAAAATCTACTTTATGGCTATCTTCAAGAATCTGCCGCAGCCATTGCAGTCTATCGCAAAAAAAAGTATCAGGAATCAGAAAATTTCTCGAATGAGCTGATGAGCTATCAGGCGAAAATAGACAGTATGGTTCATGAAGTTAATAACCCGCTTACCATTGCTCAGCACTACTTGCAGCTTTTAAAGCAGAAACTTCCTGAGTCTGTAGATCTTGACGAGGAAATTACGGTACTAAAAGAAGAGCTTCAAAGGGCGGCAAATATATTATCGACCACTCGAGAAATAAAAACGCCAATTATTGCTTCAGCAGGTTGTGATGTTAATCAGGTTATTGGAAATCTGGTGGGCTTTTTTGACCAGTCGCTAATGAAGCCTCATTCAATCAGAGTAATGCTTGAGCTTGATACACAAGTACCTGTTTTGGATATTGACACCGATAAACTTAAGCAAGTGTTTAGTAATTTGCTGAAAAATGCTGCTGAAGAATTAGTTGCGTTTAACCCGAATGCTGGCAAAACAAGCGAAAAAAAATCTGATTCTTCTTACCGGAAAGAGTTACGCGTGTCCACTCGGGATGAAATTGTAGTTAATGGCAGTCATTATGTTGAAATAATAGTGCAGGATAATGGTGGAGGCATACCTGATAAGGTGATGCAGGGCTTATTTCGTCCGCTTGATTCTACTAAAGGTTATGGCCATCAAGGACTGGGCTTAAGCATCGTTAGAAGTTTAATGGAGGAAATGAATGGGTTTATAACTTGCAAAACCAGTGCTGATAATGGAACGCTATTCCAGATTTTATTACCAAGAAAGCAGGTTGTTAGCTCATCTTTGCATTAATCAGGGTTATTTAAAGGAGCAAAGACAGGGATTGTATGAATTATTAAAAATAAAAAATTTAACAATAATAAAATTATTTGTTTTGCAAATACCCTGTAAATTAAATAATTTTTATAGGAGTATCTCGATATGACATCGGGTGCTGGGGGAGGAAACGTCATCAACGCCTTTAAAGCTAAAATATTGGCCGTTGATGACGAACAAAGATTGCTTGAAGCGTATTCTTTACTATTAAGCGATGCAGGTTATAAGGTGCTTACAGCTTTAGGAGGAGCCCCGGCAATAGCCTTGCTAAAGCAGCATGCGTTTGATGTGATGTTATTGGATTGGTCTATGCCTGAATTGGGTGGGCATCAGGTCATGGAGTTTGTTCAAAACAGTGGTATAGATATTACTATTGTTGTTATCAGTGGTCATACGTCGGTTGATGGTGTTGCCCAGGCATTACGCCTTGGCGCCTACGACTATATTCGCAAGCCCTTTGCTCCTGAAGAGGTCACCACCACTGTGGCTAACGCGGTTAAGCACCGGCGCTTGGAGAAAGAAAACAAAGCCTTTCAAAATCGGATCAACGAATCTGACAAACTTCACCGTTATATTGTAAACAGCTCTCCTGATATTGTTTACATGCTTGATCAAAAAGGTAATTTTACTTTTTTGAATGATCGAGTAGAAAAGTTGCTGGGTTATTCCAAGCAGGAGTTAATGGGCAGGCATTATACCTATATAGTGGAAGCGGAGGACTTGCACCTGGCGAAATTTGTTTTTAATGAACGGCGGGCCGATGATCGCTCAGCGATGAATGTTGAGTTAAGGCTAAAATGTAAGGAGGGTGCAGGTAAAGCTTGTTACCTCAATAGTACTAGTCTGTATATAGAGTTAACCGCAATGGGTGTCTATAGCCGACCTGATCAGTATGGCAATCAACGCTTCATTGGTACGTACGGTACCGCTAGGGATATTACCGAAAGGAAAGAAGCTGAAGAGGTTATTAATTTTCAAGCCTACCATGATTTATTGACGCGCCTGCCTAATAGAGCCTTGTTTAAAGACCGGCTTGGCTTGGCTATTAGTCATGCCAAGCGTAATCAGCAAATGTTGGCGGTTATTTTTCTTGATTTGGATCGCTTTAAGGTTGTTAACGACACCCTTGGTCATGCGATGGGTGATCGTTTATTGCAAATTGCGGGTCAGCGTTTACAAAGATGTTTACGTGAGGAAGATACTTTGTCCCGGTTTGGGGGTGATGAGTTCACCTTGTTATTGGATAATGTATCCGGCAGTGCTGATGTGGTCGTCGTGGTTGAAAAAATCCATAAAGAATTACAGCAGCCTTTTGTTTTTGGTGGTAATGAGGTCTTTGTTGGCGCAAGTATTGGTGTTGCCTTGTATCCGGATGCTGGTGCAACCCTTGAAACTTTGATTAAAAATGCCGACACGGCTATGTACCATGTCAAAGGTCAGGGAAAAAATGGTTACCAGTTTTACTCTGAGGAAATGGAAGCTGGTGTACATTCGCGCTTAACCATGGAGAGGGATCTGAGGAAGGCATTAGAGAATAAACAATTTGAAGTTTACTTCCAGCCACAGGTGAGTGCTAATTCTGGTGAGGTGGTTGGTATGGAAGCCTTGGTCAGGTGGAATCATCCTGATCGGGGTATTATTTTCCCAGACGAATTTATTCCCTTAGCTGAAGAAACCGGTTTGATTATTGATATCGGTAGCTGGGTGCTTGATGCGGCGTGTGCTGAATTAGGCACATGGCGAATGCAAGGGTATACCAATATCAAATTAGGCGTTAATTTTTCACCTTATCAAGTGGATCATCCTGGCTTGGTTCCTACCGTATTGGCGATATTGAAAAAATACAATTTACCGGGTGAAAGTCTTGAGGTTGAGATTACCGAAAGCGCTATCATGAAAAACATGGAAGTGGTGATCAAGAAACTCAGGGAATTGAGTTATTATGGTATTAAAATAGCGATTGATGATTTTGGTACTGGTTATTCCTCATTGAGCTATCTGCAAAAATTCCCAATTAATACCCTTAAGATTGATCGCTGCTTTATAAATGAAATTAAGCAAGGAGACTCAAATCGCTGTATCGTCAATGCGATTATTTATATGGGCAAGGGGCTGGGACTTAATTTAATTGCCGAGGGTGTAGAAACAAAATCACAGCTTGATTACCTTAAAGATTTAGGCTGTGCTGAAATACAGGGTTTTATTTATGGTAAAGCCCAGCCACCACACTTGTTGTTGTCGCAATTACAGAGTAGTCGTTACGCAAAAATGATTGCGCAATAGTTGTTGTGCTCGGCTTAATTGCATTGTTTCGACTGCTTGGTTATTTTTCTACGACCTCACTGGGAAGTCAATAATGCTGCAGCCTGTACTAAAGTTTTTCTTGTCAGCTTTTTGGGCTGTACTCTCTTCCTGTATGTTAGTGAAGCTTGTCTTGGTATAAGATTGTTGTGTGTTTTTTTTCCTGAGTTCATTCGAAGTCAGGTATCTGATGCGACTTTTGATTTTTTGCTCAACATGCTGTGTGCTCTGGGCAAATTGGTTGCTATCAATACCTTTTAGTTTTCTTGCCACTTTATTCTTGCCAAATAATAAATATGCGCTTAATGAAACCAGCCCTATGTAAACATAGAGAGGAATAATTTGTATCAATAATACCTGCGCAACACCTGCAAACAAAGTGGCTGCCAGTAAATTTCGTAAGGACGTTGAATGTTTACTGTCAAGATAGGTGTTTGTGGAGGAGCTGTAAGCTGGTTTCATAAATAAAGACCTCGTAAGGCAGTAAAACCAAAATTTATCCTACTCAAAGAAGCACTGCATATCCTTATAACATAGGCCTTGGCGGCTCGATTCGTTTCGCTTTAAAGGCCCCTATTAGCATTATACTGCAGGAGTTTGGCGGTGGATGCTTGTAAAATTCGATAACAGGCTGATAAAACAGATAAGCTGCTAGTGCATTGGATGGGGTGTGGCGCAGGGGGCGCCACTATCTGCCGTTCAGGCAAATCAGAGTGCTAAACATATGGGTGTCAGACCTACCCCATAGTTTTATGGAGTATGTCCTGGCTGGCTGTGTTGAAACGCTACTCGGTAACAGATCTTGCTTCTGGCACTCAGTTTTCGTTGCCGATCTTATTCTACTGGTTCCATCCATGGAATCGTAGCTTATCTGCTGTTTCCATGCGTGCGTAACGTTTTTTAGCTGAGTCCTAGGCGCTTAAGCTTACTCTTTCAGTCTTTGTTAAGACCGGTCGTTGCTCTGTGTGCTCAGCACAATAGACGCTGCGTAAGGCTCTGCCGAATTTTTCTTTGCCGAAGTTTGCCGCAAAGTTTTCACCATCCCAGGCAATTTTGCCGGCAATAATAACTTTGCTAACTACGCCATCAGAGCGATTAACCATTTGGTCGTATTCGAAAACTTCCCGGTAATGGGTAATGGTGCTGGCTTCGGAGTTGTAGTTTAACAAGGCTTTTGGGTCGATGAGTACAATATCGGCTTGTGCACCGATGTTTAGACTTCCAGCATCAAGACCAAACAGGGATGCTGCATCTCGGGTTAAACGTTTAACGGCGAAGCTGACCAGTTCAATGGAATCTTCTGCGGCCATCTTCAGGGTTTGCAAGTTGCCGTCAAAGAAGGCCATATTGGTTAGATGGGCGCCGCTGTCGTTAAATCCTGGAATGGTTTCTTCATGAAACACCAGCATTTTTAATACATCAGGCCGTTTACCATTGGCCGTTGTAGTGTACCAGCGAAATTTTTTATCATACTCTCTGAGCATGTGCATAATGAATTCGGCGTCATCCACAATGGGCTTGGGGAATAAGTCAAAGGCCGCAGCCTCTTCGTCATTCAATGCGCCTTGTTTTCCGTTGCTGGCCTGATAAGTTTCGAGTCTGCGATAGATCTCGCCTATGTTTTGTTGTGCCCAGCTTGCTACTGGGCAGGAGTCAATAAACATTTCGTCCAGGTCTCGGGAAAAAGTAGTTGGCTCTATCTGTAGTTTGCGCTGTAAGCGTGCCAGATTAAAACCGTCTTTGCCTGTGCGCCAGTCTTTTCTGAAACGTTGCTGAAAAGCCGGGTCATTCAGTAGTTTTTGCCGACCTTCACGATCCTCAACTTCACAGGCATTAAGTTCTCTGAACGCTGGTTTTTCTTCCAGCAGCGGTGTGGTTACACCATCGGCGAAGACCTTGAACGGTGCTGACAGGGCCTGGAAGGTGAAGTCGCCCTTTAAGAAATTTGAATTTAACAGTTTGCTGAACTTAAGTAAGCCAGCCGCGCCGCGCTTATTGGCATGAAGATCCATGGCAGCAGTGGCGGTCATGCGCAGTGCCTGGCCATACAAACGTTCGCTGGTCATGGCAAAAGTACGGATGGTGGTTAGCAAGTTGTCTGGGTCGGGTGTGGCTTGCCAGGTTCTATTGTATTTCCTTACGACATTGCCAAGGGCTTTTATTTCTTTCCACGGGGCATGCTGGGCAGGTATTTTGGCATTTCGATGGGGGTCGTTGGCTAAGTAGTGTAAAGGCAAGCCATCAGAAGAAAAGCCGACATAGCCTTCCTTCATGGCTTTTTCCACCAGCACTTCCATTTGTTTAATTTCTTCATCCGTGGGTTCACGTGAAATACTGTCTTCAAGGCCCATGACTTCGATGCGCAGCATGGTATGTGGCAGCATCGGGGCAACGTTCGGACCTAAGGGCAGGTCGTCAAGGTGATCCAGATAATCGCCGGTGTCATCCCAGTTCATAACGTCTACGCACTTCCTGAGCACGCTTTTAGGGATATTCTCCACCCGGGCAAAGCAATCCAATATGGGGTTTTCCTCAGGCTTTTCTGGATTGAGTTGTGCGCCGAACGCAGCGCCAAGGCTGCAATTGCTCATTACCACACTGGTTGTGCCGTGCCTGACGGCTTCTGGCAGTTCCGGCGCGACTTCCACTTCAAGGTCAAAGTGGGTATGAATGTCGATTAAGCCAGGCATTAACCATTGCCCCGTGCCATCAATGACTTCTGCGGCTTTTTCGGGGTTTAGATCCTTACCCAAAGCCGCCACCTTGCCATTTAAAGTGGCAAGGTCGATATTTTTTGGGGCTGAGCCTGTGCCGTCAAAGACCAAAGCGTTTTTGATTAAAATATCCCATTCAGTGTTGCTAGTACTCACGGTGGTAGCCTCCCGGCATCCTGCTTTAATGCGCTTATTAATTTGTTATTAAAATCAGTTGCTTGTTTAGCAGCTTGTAGATCGCAAAGGGCAAATATGTATCCTAGAATACTACGTTATGAAATTCTAGCAAGGTCTTTGAAAGGTTACAGGCAAGTTTTTATTTAATGCTTAATGCAATACGAGTGATAAGAGCCGCACTTGCCTGGGGGGACAGTATTACAAAGAAGCCAGGATTTGCTTAAAACTAGTGTTCGAAATTTATCCTGGCGGGGAGAAGGTTAAGCTTAAAACCTCAGTCCAACACCAACCCGAATATGTCGAATTTCAAGTTTGTCGACCGGGGCGGGTATGCCTTGCTTTGTTTCAAACTGAGGTTCGTCGATATTTGCATATTTGATATCAAAAAAACCGAACCAGTCCTGGGAGATATCCACATGGGCACCGGCCTGAAACATCCAGCCAAATTCAACATCACCTTCCAGGATCAGTATTTCCGTGGCACTGCTTGAGGCCCGGCGATTATTTAAAAACACCATCATGCCGCCAAAACCTGCGTAGGGGCTGATAAGAAAGTCCGGAGCAGGGGTATAATAAAACGAAGCGCCAATAGGCAGTAGATCCGGTGCCAAAATTTGAATTCTGCCGGTGCTATCGGTATCACTGGTGAGTACATTATCGATGCCAACATCCCTAATCAGAATATTGGGAAAGCCCAGGTCAAGGTTGATTTCGATACCGAAGTGCCGGTTATATTTATAACCCAGCGAGGCATCCAGTGATAAAATGGTGCGGTTTTCCGGGCGACTGAGATCATTGTCTGTGGAGCCGGCCAGGCCTATCAATGGAACCTGGCCAATAAGAGGCAATACAATGGTTGTGATGCCAAGTTCCCCGTCAACGCGATCCACGATAGCATTAGGTGTCAGGGTGAATTCCGGCGTAAATACACCTCCGCCCAGGTTTAGGTATAAATCTTTAGGGCGTGGTCCAGCAGCGTTTGCTGAATCAATTGCCAGCATCAACAACAAAGTTCCCAACAAAGAAATCATGCACTTTTTGTTCAGGACTTGCCACCCGCAACTCAGTCGCTCGGATGTCTCCAAGAGTCTGCCTATGCCATTGACATGAGATAAATTCATATTATGTCTCGTACCTTTTTATATCTTTTTAATTCTTGTTTTAAATCCAGCAATCTCATGATGCTTTTAACTTAATTGACTAAGCTGCAAAAGCGACCTGTTGATCACAAGTGAGCATGATCAAAATAAATCAATAGGGTAGGAGATGCCAAAACGCATGTGCCTAACCTCGTATTTTTCAACTTTTATGGCAGTGTTAAACCGATCCTCAATGGCAGGGTTGCTGATCCGGCCATACTTGATATCAAAAAAACCGTACATGGTGTCCGAAACCGCGAGTTTAATACCTGCATGAGCAATGTAGCCAAGCTCTACGCCGCCATTGAGCACCAGAATATCGGTGGCAACGCTTTGTGAGCGACGGTTGTCCAGCAGGGCAATCATCACCCCAAAGCCCAGGTAGGGGCTGATACGCTTGTTGGGTAGAAATGTATAGATTCCAGAGAAGCTAATCGGCAATAAATCGGGGGGGAGAACCTGAACATTGACCGTTTCGGGGTTTCCTGGCAAAACGTCCTGCAAGATAAACAGGTTTTGTATATCTATTTCCAGCATCGATAAGTCCAGGCCAATTTCAGCGCCAAATTCCGGAGTTATCTGGTAGCCGAACAAGCCGCCCAGAGAAATCATCGGGCGGTTTTCAGTTTGCACCTGAAGTTCAGAGCTTGTAGCCTGAATGTCGAGTTCTAAAGGTTCAGATACGCCTGGCAAAGAAATCAATAGGGTTGTGGTAGGAATTGGTCCATCAATATCAAATTCACTGGCATCAAGAGTAAACAGTGGATCATAAACACCACCACCGAGACCTAAATAGAACTGCCCCATTTTAGGGCCTGCTGCGTGAGCATATACAGCAGTAAACAAACAAACCATCAGCGTAGCCAAGGGGCTAAGCTTGCTCAGTAATAAAACGTAGCGGTTTTTACCTGTTTTATCTGAATTATGTTTATCGTCGGCAGCGAGATTAATGCTTCTTCCCCAGCTTAAAAAAATTCTTTTCATTCTGCTTCCGCTGTTTTTTTTGTTATTCAAATATTGGTACAGGCCAGGGCACCAATATTCACGATGTTAATTGTCTATTCTTTTATTTTTAAATGAGCTGCCTAAACAGATTTTGTTAAGGGAATAGCCGATGTATTTGCCAACCCTAAAAAAATGTGAGGCCTGGCACGCTTAGGGCGGAAGTGTTTCAAAAAAAACACTTGTATGCAATACCTATGAAGCAACAATCATAGAAAATAATTTATTAATAGGAGTATTGCGACATTAATGTCCAGCAAAAGCATGTATATTTCTTTAAAATACAAGGGTTCTATTTGAAAAGGGTAAAGCCTTGCGTAGGAAATAAAAATGTAACAATGTGTAACCGGTGCATCTAATTAGTAAAGTATGGGCACTGCGCAAGCAAAACTTACTATGAGGGCTCTAAATGTTAAAAATAAATGGATTAATTGATGTGTTTATTTCAGCGTAAGATTTTGAGACCCATTGTTAAATAAAGTGATACCTTGAGTATGTTTTAAAGCGGATTGGTATCTATTTAACAGTCAGCCCACTTATCAAAAGGTTATGATTTGTTCTTGGTGGGTTTGCTGATTTAACAATAAAACAGTTTTGGTGGTGAAGCTGTTTTTTTTATTAGGATCCTAGAGCCATTTAGAGAATCTTAAGGGTGGCTTATTGGCTTTTACATAGTATTAAGAACTAGCTCATAGCATTGAAAATGGACACATTAATTATGGCACTACAAGTAAAAGATAAAAATGAAAGAGACTTTATGGACAAAAGAAGCCAGTCAAGAAAACGGATGAATAAGTTTTTGCGTTTAACAGACCGCACAAGCGGGCATGTCCTGGGCCGGGTTATGGATATGACTACAAAAGGCATGATGATTGTTAGTGCTGAAGGTATAAAGAACAATGAAACTCTCGCTTTGAGCCTGATTCTCCCCGGTGGCTTTGATGCTGCTGAAAAAGTAAATTTTGATGCCTGTGTGGTTTGGACAAAAAAATCCGGCTATTCCTCTAATTATGCTTCCGGTCTGAAAATAACCGATATTAGCCAGGGCGATACAAAATTAATTCATAAATTGGTAGATAGCTGTGGTATGTGATGGCCTGATTTTATTGTTATCTGACCAATTAGTTTGAGTGAGGGTATTGATCACTTTAATGTTTTGTTATTGATAATAAAAATATATCGAATTAGTTCAACGTTGAGCTAACTAAAAAAGCGCACCTTTAAGTGAAAAAAGTGATGAATACAAAGAAACAAATACCCCAGCATTTTTTCATTGAGTCTTGAATGGATAAGCAGAACATTCTTCTAGTAGATGATCGAGTGGAGAATCTGATAGCGCTTGAAGCTCTTTTAGATGCACCTGAAAGAAATTTGATAAGGGCTACCTCTGGCAATGAAGCCCTGGCTGTGGCTTTAAAAAGAGATCTTGCCCTCGTGCTGTTAGATGTTCAAATGCCCGAGATGGATGGCTTTGAAGTCGCTGAGTTGATGAGAAAAAATAAAAAAGCTCGTTCTGTGCCGATTATTTTTGTCACCGCCATCAGTAAAGAACAAAAGTATGTTTTTAAAGGCTATGACTGTGGCGCTGTGGATTACTTGTTTAAGCCCTTGGATCCTCATATTCTTACCAGTAAAGTTAATTTTTTTCTTGAGCTGGACAATAAAAACCGTGAGCTTGAACGGCGCTATAATGAAGTCATTAAGCTAAAAGAAGACAATGAAATTCTATTGAAATCCGTAGGCGAAGGTGTGATTGGGCTTGATGAGCAGGGCTTGATTACCTTTGTGAACCCGGCAGCCAATAAGATATTTGGCGTAGAGGGAAAAGTATTAATTGGTATAGATATTGCCAATCTGTTGTTTCACGATGAGTATCGCCAGCACCCTTTTACGTGGCAGAAAACACCTGCTTATGAGTACTGCGAAAAAGGTGAAAGCTATAAGCAGGATGACGGCATTTATGGTTTATGCGAGGACAGATTGTTTCCTGTTGAATACATAGCCACGCCAATTATAAGAAAAAATAAACAAAGACATGGTGCCGTCCTGGCTTTGCAGGACATTACTAAAAGAAAGAAAACTGAAATGGAATTGTTCTATTCAGCCAGATATGACACCTTGACCGGTTTGGCTAATAGAGATCTGTTTGAGAAAGTTTTGTATCAGGCGATTGCCAGGGCGCAACGAAATAACACGTATGTAGGCTTAATGTTTCTTGATCTGGACCGGTTTAAACAGGTTAATGATACTTTGGGTCATAATGTGGGTGACATGCTGCTTCGGGAGGTGGCGCAGCGTTTAACTGCATGTGTGCGGGAATCAGATACTATTGCCCGTTTGGGCGGGGATGAATTTACCTTTGTTATTGAGTCCATTAATGATCCGGCTCATATCAATACTGTCGCTGAAAAAATCCTCATTACCTTGAGTAATAAGTTTTATTTGGCGGAAGACGGTGTCGATCATGAGGTGACTATTGGTGCCAGCATAGGCATTGTAAACTACCCAAATTCTGCGGAAGATGTGAATACCTTGCTAAAGTGTGCAGATATTGCCATGTATCATGCAAAAAATCTTGGCCGAAATAATTATCAAATTTATTCAGCTAATATGCAGGAAGAAATTAGCTCTTCCCTTAGTTTGGAAAATAAACTCCGCAACGGTCTGGAAAACAAGGAGTTCAAGCTCTTATATCAACCACAAGTTGATATTGATACTGGCAGCGTTATTGGTGTCGAAGCTTTACTTCGCTGGCAGCCTGAAGGTGAAGAGGTAGTAATACCCGATGTATTTATTCCTTTGGCTGAAGAGTCTGGTTTAATCGTACCTTTGGGCGAATGGCTGTTGGAAGAAGCTTGTAACCAGGCGGTTAAATTACACTCATTGAACCTAACCCCCACGCCTTTGATCATGTCTGTTAATTTGTCGGTCAGGCAGTTGGTTAATCAGGATATACAGAAAACCTTAATGGCTGCTTTGAAAAAAACCGGTTTAGATCCGCATTATTTAAGCCTCGAAATAACCGAAAGCATGGTTATGGATAACGCGCAGGAGAAAATCCAGGCCCTAGAGAATATGAGAGCAATGGGTATAAAAATTTTTATCGATGACTTTGGTACCGGATATTCGTCTTTAGCCTATGTCAAAGATTTGCCTATTGATGCATTAAAAATCGATCGTGTCTTTATTAAAGATATTGGTGTTGACCATCAATGTGAAGCCATTATTAATGCTATTTTGGGTATTGGCAAAAGCCTTGATCTTGAGGTGGTTGCGGAAGGTGTTGAAAGTATTGAGCAGCTGGAGTATTTAAAGGAGAATGGCTGCCATGTCGTTCAGGGGTTTTATTACAGTGAAGCTCTGGAGGTTGATGAGTTGATCAATATGCTAAAAAAAAATAAACTGAGTAATAACGATCCCGATCCAGTTAATTTTCAGGTGTTTTCTTCGGGTAAATAACTCAGTCTTGATCTGACAGTTACTCGGTTTTAGATGAGACTGTATAAATAGTTGATCCTGAAACACTTCATCTGGCACGCATATACGCCCTGGCAGGTGATGAGGCTTCCTGTTTTTGATAGGGCTCAGCCATTGCGCTAACATTTTCAGATAAAGTTTTGTCAGTATTCTCTGTTACCAGGGCAAGTCAGCTGTTTGCTGCAAGTTGTTTTGCTTTTTTTCATTGTTTAGCACTTTACTGATCGACACGGCACTTTCTCCCCAAGGGTCTTTTGCTTTGGGGTTTGCGCCTTTTTTAAGTAGGGCTTTAATCATGTCGTTGTTTTTGGTGCTGGTGGCAATGCGTAGCGCGTCGTCCAGTTCTTCTTGAGATAATTCCATGGTAAGCATCTTTTTAACAATGGCTTGGTTGTTACCGGATAAGGCATAACCCAGTACACCGCGGCCATTATTATCCAGAGTAAACTTCCCGCCTTGTGCCAGTACAGTTTCAAACAATGCCGGCATGAATTGTGCAATTATGTGCACAGCAGTTGAGCCATCTTTGCTTGCAATATTTGGATTGGCGCCTTGCTCAATTAACCATTGGGCAACATCTTGGTGGTGATTAATAACTGCTTCATACAAGGGGTAGCTGGATGCATTTTGCTGGTTTATGTCAGCTTTTTTTTCGAAAAGATATTGCACAATATTCAAATGGCCAGCAATAGCGGCTTCCATAATGGCTGGGCCACAATAGTTACCCGTGCGATTAATATCAGCTTCTTTTTCTACCAGTAACTTAACAATTTCCATGGGGTTTTTAATATTTATCGAGCCAGCTGCTAATTGCAAGGCTGAACATTGGGTGCCGGGGTGTATGGCATTTACGTTTGCTCCTTGCTCAATCAGGTATTTTGCAATGGCTGTCTCGTTCTTCAAAATAACAGTGATCAGTGCGGTGGGTGTTCTAGGATTATCAACCTGGTCAACAAAGGCGCCCTGTGCAATTAAGGATTCAGCAAGCTTATAATTACCATCGCGTATGGCGTCTGTGAGCGGGGTTGAAAAAGCCAGTGGCGAGAACAATAAAGATAATAAGCCGCTGGATAATATGAAAATCAAGGCGGTTTTTTCGAGCTGGTGGGCTGTAAGATTAATTAGCTTGTTCATAATTTTTAGTGATAAAAGTTTTAGTTATTTGGGCTTGCCTGGGTTTAAGTGGAAAAGTTTTATTATAAAACCATTGAGGGGCTTCTTGATGCTGAGGGTTTACAGGTTTATTAAATAGTTCATTTATAGGGATGCTGCTAAATTTATGCTTCCGTAAATAGTGAATAAATTTTAAACTTTGAAATCCATCAAAGGCCTGGTGCATATGTCGCATGAAGTGCTGTTCCGTTTTACACTGGCCAAAACCGTGGTGAATTTGAGTATTTATATTGAGGCTGTGCAGGCATTGTATTAATAGTGCCTGATCAATTCGACTTTCAATTTCAGTAGAGTGGGTGGTGTTTGTGGTAATTGCAGTCGCCACCGCTTTTTCAAGGGCTTGGTTTGTTTCAAGCGTATTAAATTGCCATAAAATTTTTATCGTGTTCAGCCAGGTTTTTAAATAGATAAAAACAATGGGGTGATAAAATAAATACTCATTTTGAGGTGAGATCATATTCTCAATTTTATTAATTGCCGGACCCGTACCAAAAGGCACCCTATCTGAAAGGCGTGCCTGAATTTTAATAGGCTGTGAAACCAGGTTTCTAATGCTGCCAACTTTAGCAATTTTGTTAAGCAAATAAAAGTCTTCGCCAGCAGCTCTCTTCGGGTATCCACGTACTTGGGCATAGGATTGATAGTGGCACGCGATAATGCTGCCCAGCGTATGGAATGCATAGGGCGAGCCTGCCCACTTTAATCCATCCACGTAGTAAAACAGTGAAAATTCATAAAGCCGACTGCTTTCACTAAAATGGCTGTGATAAAAAGGATAGAGTAAGGCGCCAGCCTGGGTTTCTTGCCGGCTGGCTTTGAAGTAGTGCTGTGGCAGTTGAGTATCGGCATCGGTGGTGTGAATCCAGGGTGACAGAATTATACCTTTATGGATTAGCTTCAAAGCAATGTCGGCACCAATTTTTCGGGCTAAACCTACACCCTGTTTCTTGGGAATTCCATAGCCAGGACTGAAACGATCAACCAGAAGAATGTGCTTTTTTTGCTGGAGCTGCAGCAATGTAAGCTGCGCTGTAGTTGCTAGCACTAGGGTATCGGTCAGGATGGCTTTGTTAAGTTGTTGGTTGTTGCATGCTTGGCTGCTCTCCCCAGGTGAGTTGATCACCAGGATAATTAATATATTTTCCTCTTTATTGTTCAAAGCATCGGACGTTTTTAAATTTTCCCAGAACGCAAGCGGTTCGTTAAAAACCGGTATAACGAGTACGTGATGGTAGCTGTATTCGATGGCGGGAAGCTGATGAATCTCATTTTCGGCGTAATGATTCAGATACTTTGTTATGGCTGGGAAATTTTTTTTCATTACGATGCTTTAATTATTTTGTTATGAGCTAATGCAATGCCGGGCGAATGGGTAATACTTTCACAATGGCAGCCTCGTATTCAAGCAGCTCTGCTAATCTTGTTGTTATCTCATCTGCACTAAAATACTGGTGGGCAAGATCAATAAATAGATCTTTATGCCTTGCTTCTGAGTTTGTTATAGCCTGATAAAAATTTTTAAGCTTTCCAGGTTCAAGAGCTTGTGCAATTAGAGCAAAGCGTTCATGGCCTCGGGCTTCTATAATACTGGCTATGAGTAACCTGTCCATAAAATAGGGTTCTTTATCAGAGCGCATTAAGGCCCTAAGCTGGTTAACATAAGGGTCTTTTGCATCGATCGATAATGTTAAGCCCCGTTGGTAGATAATTCTGGTGACCTGTTTGTAATGGGTTAATTCTTCTATGGCAAGGTCAACCATGGCGCTAACCAGTGCAGGTTTGTCGGGGTAATGGCTTACCATCGACATGGCCATGCTTGAGGCTTTTTTTTCCGCAGCGGCATGGTCTTGTAAAAACATATCCAGCTGATTGAGAACGGCCTCTGTCCAGGCGGTCGGTGTTTGGTATTGAAGTTTGAACGACATATTGTAATAAACGTTAAAAGCAAAAGGGGGGGGTAAAATAAAAAAGTTTGAGTTTAGAGGTCTTTTTTGATTTTATACTTTAATTCCAGGCCTGCGATTTTATTTTCATCGTCAAATAATATTTTGGCACCCAGAGGGCTGTTGAGAATTGTCTTAGGATTGACTTCATGGTCAAACAGATTTGGAAAATCAGGTTTTAGATTATCTACAGCTGTATTTTCAGCTGTATGTTCAACTACTGTTAAATTCGTTTTAGGGTTATTTGTTTCGAGCATCGAAAAAAGTGCCCGGTTTTCATTAGCTGAAAAATCAATAGGCGAATTTGTTTGCGGTAGTGCTAAATTCAGGCTGGTATTGGTGGCCAGGGGTATGGCAGCATCGGCTGGCGAGTGGCCCATTGACTTTTGCACGTGGGGCAAGGGAGTTACGTGGTTTTTGCGCATAATGGTGCCGGCATTGCTTAAAATCAATACAATTAATAAGGCGGACGTGGCCGAAAGCAGCCATGATGTTATTTTTTTCTTCATTAAATCAGTTGCTTATGATTGCATTAGAAGGTTTTTAGGCAGCATGTGAGTTGGGGCTTATTATACCCGATGACAGACTCTGTGGGTATTGTTGTCAGCGAGCCTGGCGTTTGCCTGTCATGCTTAAGGCGGTTACCAAAAACCTTGTAGTGCTTGCTGATAGAGATGGAAAAATCTGCTATCGTGCTTAGCCAATTTCCCAACATATGGGTATTTTCAGTTAGAGGTGTATCGATTAAAGGATTGTGTATGACCAAAGTTTATAGCATCAAAGGCTTAAGAAAATTATACATAGCAGGCATTGCCAATGTTAATGATTTTGTCAAACGCTATGAAAGTGAAGTGGATTTTATTGCTTACTGGAAAGAAAATAAAAATTGCCTAACGCCTTTTTGCTTCGATTATAGAAAGCAAATGGTTGTGTTTGTGGAGACCCCTGAGCATATTAATTTAGCTACAGCCCACCCCTTTTTTTATGAGGCCCAGCGTCAGCATGCAACTAAGCTTTATCTGGTGTCGTTTGATAGTGTCAAATCTTTAATGGAGGAGACGGAAGGTTTTGACGGCAAGCCTATATTTTTATTCAGTACAGGCCGTTGCGGCTCGACTTTATTATGCAATTTAATGGCTGATAATGCCGATATTGTATCGGTGTCGGAGCCTGATTTTTTTACCCAGCTACCGTATTTGCGTGACCAATACGGTGCAGAAATAGATCATGAGCTTACTCAGCTAAGCAGGGCGTTAACCCTATTGCTTCAGGCGCATATAAAGACTCATTCCAATGGTGGCATTACTGTATTTAAGCTTCGCAGTATGTGTCTGGAAGCGGCTGAAATGATTGCCGAATCAGTACCTGAAGCAGATCATATTTTTTTATATCGAAATGCGAATGACACTATTAATTCCTTTCTGTCTGTATTATCGGTGCACCCGCTATTGTTTTTGGCCCGCTTGTTGAATTCAAGATTCTTGCCACTGTTAAATTATATTCCGATCGGTCTTATTTCTTATATACCTGGTTTAAAAAATAATGTGGAAATATTAGCGCCTTTGATCAAGCAGCCTG
Source organism: Pseudomonadales bacterium (assembly GCA_040235475.1). Classification (GTDB taxonomy): domain Bacteria; phylum Pseudomonadota; class Gammaproteobacteria; order Pseudomonadales; family UBA3067; genus JBECKY01. The sequence goes on along the minus strand of JBECKY010000091.1, from coordinate 26,637 downwards.
CTTATAAAGGTGTGGGCATAGGAACAGGAACCTCGATATTCACCCTGGCCTGGCTGTCCAGTTTGGATAAAGTTTTGGCACTGCAAAACGCTGACCAAGGGTTTTTTAAGTGTGTGGTGCGTTATGATGAACTCCAGTCAGATGCATTTAAAGTTATGGCGGGTGTGATGGCTTCTCTTGATCTTGGGGGCATAGATGAGCCTGCGAAAGAAAGAATGGGTAAAACCCTTGCCAAGAATTCGCAAGCAGGATCTGAAATGTCCAGCAAAGGTGAAAAAGTACTGAGTGAAAAAGATCTTGGCATCATAGAACAAGTGCTGGGGAAACACTCTCAAATCAGTAGCGCGAATTTTTTGCTGCCGAATTAAATTGCTTATAATGGATGGGATGCTATAACCTATAATTCCAGGCGCTATTACCAGGCACTGTTAATAGGTAATAGATTCTTTTAATAAAAATTAGTATATGAAGAATTGGAAGTTATGACTGAACCAGGTGCCGTTGTCAAAAATAGTAACGCTGTATTGCTAAGGTTCGTGTTGCTGGCTTTTATCATTATCCTTACTTATATTGCCTATAAAGGTCTGCAACTTGATCAGCTTTCTTCCATTGATAACGTTGGCTCGTTTATTAATGATATTAGAGCTTACAGTCAGGCCAGAGGTTGGTTAGGCGTGGTAGTGTTTCTGGTCGGTGGTATTGCGGTGGTTATTTTAAATGTTCCTACAGCCATTGTGATTGGAGTTGCTTCAGCATTGTATGGTGTTGCTGGTGCCATGGCTCTAGGTTTTGTGTTGTTGAATGTGGCTACAACGTGTATTTACTTTATTGGCCAGCGCCTGGGGCGGGACTTTATTTTTAGTGTTTTTGGGCGCTCAATAGAACGTTTGGAAAAACATTTTCAGAATCGCGGCATGATCACGGTAATACATTTGCGAATATTATTTTTTGCAGTGCCGCCAATGAATTGGTTTTTAAGCGTAATGAATCTTAGTTATAGGGATTATTTTTGGGGAACGCTTCTAGGAGGTATCCCAAAAATATTATTATATGCCTGGGCAGGAGGTGTCATTTTTAATGCTTTGGCCAATGGGGTGACTGATTTGAGTGAATTTGCTTATCAAATCTACATCCCTCTAATAGTGAGCATAAGTCTTAGCATTGGTTTAAAATTGCTTGACCATGTTTTTTTCACCAGAAAAAGCTCAGAGTGAAGCAGAAACTTGTTCTTCCCTGGCTTTGTTTTGAGTTTTAATTACGGCTGAGGAGGCGGCAATGTTTTCGCAGTAGTCTGCCAGCATGTCATCAAATTCTGGGATGTATAACAGCGAACGATGATGTTTTGGAATTTTTTCTTTTATAATGTTTGCACCAAAAATATTTTTAAGAACCCGTTTCCCACCGATTGATAAAGTATCAATTTGAAAAAATAAGGCATCTAAAGACGAATTTAAATTCTTGGCCAGGTTTTTAAATGCTTTATTCTTAATAGCCTGCCCTAGCTCTGGGTTCGATTCCCACCATTTTCTAAGCCTGACGCCATTCTCAAAAACATGTATGTGCCCGCAGTGGTGGATGATTTTATCTCTCATGCTTTTCCGGTCGTAATAGCGCCTCAGGTTTTTGCCAAGAAAACTGCGGTGGTCAGGTAAAAATGGGCCGATTAAGAGCGTGCTTTGTGCATTGATAAGGGCATTTTCTTTGTCCAATTCATAGAGCGAAGTCAGCAATATGATGGTGCTGGCGCTCATGCCAACCAGTATGGGTTTGTTGTTGATACTTTTGGTATAAATAGTTTTCAAATCTTCTTTATACGGTTCCGGTTCCAGATATCCAGCTTGACCTTCTGAACAGTAATGGGCTTCATATACAGCGCTGATGTTGGGTTTAGCCAGCAGTTTTCTTATGGCTTTCTGACTGAAGCTGCCCTGGTTAGGATCAAAGCCCCCGGGGCACAAAATAACAGATGTTCCTTCTTCGCCGGTTTTGTTGTCACTGAGTGTATTTTTAACCAGATAACAACCAGTCAGTGGTTCCCCATTCCACTGTATAACAACTTCAGTGGATATGCCTTTGCGTTGAATGAGGTGAGGGTAGGTTTTTGTATCCATAATATATATGTTTGTTTTTTTTATGCGAGATCTTTAGTGGCTACCTTTAAGACCTCTCTATTAGGGTATTTTTGTTTGGAATAGGTCGTTTGCTGATTTAAAAACATAACAAAGCAATTGTCCAGTGTGATTTATGACAAAGTAACGCTGTTGTCTGTTCACCTCTATTGCTGTGGGGCTTCATTGGTTTTTTATTTGAGCTTGCTCGTCTAAGCATTTATTTAGGACATATCTAGGGTATATCAATAAAGCTTGATGCTTGTTCGTTGCTTTGTTGAAGCAGCTCTGCAAAGGCTTGCCGGTGTTTCAGGTAGGTGTTAAAGCCGTGAACACGAATAAATCGTTTAGACAAGGGGCCAACCCAATGATATTTAGGTTCTATAGGGTCTGTATCTCTATCAGAAAATCGGGCGATCACCGTGTCCTGGACTTGGGTATTCTGCTTTGTTTGCTCCGCCTGGTTTGATAATACGCCGACTTTTTTAGGTATGGGATCGTATTCGTTTACGTAATGTATATATTTTGGACCCGGTGGGAAAGCGGCTGTTGCCGCAGCAGCGGTTTCTATCTGGATCTTAGCAACAAGCGTTTGGAAATTTTCATCTTTAAAAGCCATGCTCAAGGCTTCCAGGGCTTTTTCCAGTGCTTGAGAGGTGTATAAAGCACCTTGGCTATTGGCACGAATAAGGATTGGATTACCTTTAGCTGCATTTTGCGCCACCGCAGCTGCCAGGGTATCTGCCACTTTGCTGTTTTTCTTGGCTGTCGCAATGGCATCGATAATACGTCCGCCTTTAGTTGCGTTATAGATGCCAATTACTGGCTGGCCAGCCTTTCTCGATAACAACTGCATCTCAAGCGTGACCCATTCTATTCGGTGATTAATGCCATTTACATACCAGATAGGCATGTTATCGGTAGCTTGCTTAAAAAAAATAATGGGTGGTACATCTGTAATCTTTGTGGTTTCCGGATTATAAAGGCAGCCATCAGCACCAATAAAATAACCATCATAGGTATGGTGCCAATTACCGTCGGGGGCGGCGTTTTCATCTGTACACAGCAGGGCATGGTAACGTGCAGGTTGGTACTCACCAGATATATAAAGCAAGGTGAACAGGCCTAAGATTGCGATAACAAAAGTAGTTAAATATTTCTGGTAAGCAAAGTTTGGCATCGGTAGGTATGGTTTGCCTGCAAGTATGATAAAGGGTTTTTATTCCTCTGTGGAGCATAGGTCTGGATACAGATTTTTCCAGGCATTAAAGCCTCCCTGAAGACTGTAGACCTCCGTAAACCCCTGCTCGCTAAAATAGTGAGCTGCATTTTGACTGGAGTTGCCACTGTAGCAATAAATGATCAGAGGCGTGTCTTTATCTGCAGATTGAACATAGTCAGCAATATTGCTGTTGTTAATCAGTTTGGCATTTCGTATATGCCCGGCCTCGTAGGCTTGATGGTCGCGAATATCGATAATGCAGTTAGCGGTGTTATCACTGATTATTTTTGCATTTTCCGGGGTGATAATGTTTATGCCCATGATAATTACTATTTTATGCAAACTAAAAATTGAGTTTTTATTTCAAGAAGTATACCCAGTCAGTCTAACAAGTGCGATGCTTTCTTACAATTCCATTGATACGTTCTATAGTAGCCCAACCCTATATTTATATTAGGGAATTGGCTAAGAACTGGATAAGCGTTACAGGCTGACCAGTTTCTAAAGGCATGGTTAGAATATGCAATCTACGGTAAAATGAAGCGCTTGTTCCTGCACCTGGTTGTCATAGAGTTTCCGGGCGATAGGTTAATGGCTGTGTAATAAGACAAAGGTGATGAATGAATAACAAGGTCGGGCTTTTATTTTTCCTGCTGTTTCTGGTTTCCTGTATGTCCAGCAAGCTTGGTAATGAAGGTTCAGAGAGTCAGGCCACCCTCCCTCGGCATGTATTGCCTGTTTCTTATGAGCAGGATATCAAACCGATTTTTGAACAAAAATGTGTAGTTTGTCACGCCTGTTACGATGCCCCCTGCCAACTTAATTTGTCCAGCCCGGATGGTCTTCGTCGTGGTGCTCATAAGTTATCGGTTTATAATGGCAAGCGCCTGGTGGCGGCCACTCCAACGCGTCTAGGTATTGATGCCAGTTCAGAGCAAGAGTGGCGGCAGTTGGGCTTTTTTTCTGTGTTGGATAGCGTTAATCAGGAGCCGTCTTTGATGGCAAAAATGCTCGATCTGGGTCGTACGGCTGGCAAGGCTGCCGGGGTGGATGAGGACATTTCTATGGGCACATCCAGGGCAAACGATTGTCCAACGACAGTGGAATTTAAAGCTTATGCCTCTGCGCACCCCCATGGAGGCATGCCGTTTGTGAGTACGGCTTTGGGCAATGAAGAATACCACAAGCTGCATTCTTGGCTTGCTGGCGGTGCCGTTATGCCCCAGGCCTCCTCTCCCTTGGATAATGATTTAATACAGCAGGTAAATGTATGGGAAACTTTTCTCAATGGAAAAAGTAAAAAAGAGCGTTTGGTGGCTCGTTATCTTTACGAACACCTTTTTATGGGGCACCTGTATTTTAGCGAACTCAGCAAGCCAAGGTTTTTTAAAGTAGTACGATCGCGTACGCCGCCGGGTGTAACAGTGAGTATTATTGCGTCTATACGGCCCAACGATGACCCTGGCAGTGAATTTTATTATCGCTTTATTCCAGTCAATGAAGCCATTACGGTTAAAACCCATATTACCTATGCCTTGAATGCTAAAAAAATGGCACGATTCAAGCAATTGTTTCTCCAGCCAGAGTGGTTTGTTGCCGCTTTGCCGGGTTACAGTTTTGTGGAAAAAGCGAATCCTTTTCTGACCTTTCAGTCTATTCCTGTTCGCTCGCGGTATTTGTTTTTATTAGATTCTGCAGCATATTTTGTTGACACGTTTATTCGTGGCCCGGTTTGTAATGGCCAGCTTGCAACCGATGTTATTCGAGATCGGTTCTGGACATTATTTCAAGCACCCGACCAGGATCTTTTTGTAATAGATGCTGCCTACCAGCAAAAGGTTTTGCAATTGCTGGCTGTTCCAGGTGTTCAGGATGATATCAGAGAATTTGTTGTTGAGTGGCCGCGTTACAAAAAAAATAACAACCTTTATATGAGTCACCGGCAGCAAGGGTATGCAGAAAAATGGCCACAAGGACCTGACTTCGAGCATATCTGGAATGGCGAGGGAAATAATGCCAGCGCAGCACAAACAATTTTTCGTCACCACAACAATGCCAAGGTAACGACAGGTTTGGCGGGCTCCACACCCAGAACCATGTGGGTAATGGATTACCCATTGCTCGAACGCAGTTACTATGTTCTGGTAGCCAATTTTAACGTATTTGGCAATGTTGCTCATCATGCTTTAACACGGATGTATTTTGATTTGATTCGCAATGGAGCTGAACAAAACCTGCTTCGTTTTATACCGTCTGAGCAACGGACCGGCCTGATAAAAAACTGGTATCAGGATGCAGCTCAGCTCAAGCTTTACATGACCTACGAGAAAATCGATTTGAGTATTCCCACAGCTATCGATTTTCATTCTGAAAATGCCTTTTCAGAATTTTCTGCTTCGTTAAAACGACGCTATGCCTGGATCGAAACAAAGAATAAAGGTTTGGCAAAAAGTCCTCACCACGTGCAGTCAATGGCAGCCTTGTCGGTGCTGACAGAAAAAACCGCGGGCAAGTCAGGCTTTATCAAGCGTCTGCCAGATATCAGTTTATTAAGGGTTTATGATCAGTCGGGAGGGCGTCAGCTGTACTCGCTTGTGCGCGATCGTGCTCATACCAATGTGGCATTTTTGCTGGGCGAATCGTTGCGCTATCTACCCGATGAAGACAAACTCACAATCATGCCCGGCATTATGGGTTCCTATCCAAATTTTATGTTTAATGTGGCTAAACCGGAATTGGAAGAGTTTGTTGATCAGCTGAATAAAGCCGATCAACCGGAAAGATTTAACAAGGTGGTTAAGCGCTGGGGTGTGCAGCGGACACACCCTGAATTTTGGCAATTGTTCGCTGACTTATCGGAGTATCTGAAAGAACAGGATCCAGTGAACGCGGGTATCCTGGATATGAACAGGTATCAGAATTTATAAGTTTGTTGGTTTCAGGATAGAGGCTTGTTAGAGTATTTTCTTAACATTTTTCCTGGCTCTGTTCTCTTCTCATTTTGTGTAGCTGAGGCGAAGATAAAGCTCAATGAGTTCAGTTCGCGAAGCAATCACTATGCTCACTGTGCCCGTTGTATGGCCAAGCGGGTAAATACCGGCCCGATAATTTCAAATAATACCGTTGTACTGATGGCGATGGATAAGAGTATCTGGCGATACTCCGGGAATTGGTTTGATGCCACAAGCGCCATGCCAATGGCCACGCCAGCCTGAGGTAATAGAGCAGGGCCGATCCAGGTTTTTGTAGATTGTTCGGCTTTGCTGATATGACTGCCAAGCATGCTCCCAAAGTATTTTCCGAAGCAGCGGCAAAGTATATAAACAATTCCAATAAAGCCAACAGTTTTCAGCGTGCTTAATTCGAGCGATGCGCCCGCTAATACAAAAAAAGTAACCATAAAGGGCCATTCAATGCCTTCTATGGCATGAAAAGGGTATGCGTGGTGTTTGGCAAGGTTGGTAATGACAGCACCCATTACCATTGAGGCAATCAAAAAAGATACGTCCAGCCAAATGGCAAGGCCGCCACAGACAAAAACGATGCCCAACGCTTCGGATAAAACAGGTTCACCCTTTTTTATTCTACCGCTTAGGTAGGCAGCAGGCAGGCCAACCACCAACCCCAGCAGCACTGCACCGCCAATATCTTTTGCTGCCATTAATAAGAAAAAACTGTCTCCACCATGACCATTCAAGTTTTTCACCAGGGCCATTCCAATACCAAATATAATCAACGCAATGACGTCATCGAGCGCCACAATTAAAAGCAGGATATTGCCAAATTTACTCTTGATTTTTGATTCATTAATAACATCCATCACTGCAATCGGGTCCGTTGCCGAGGCAATGCAACCAAGAATAATGGCTATTTCTTTTGGTACGCCAATTGCAATTAAAGCAAGGCTAATAAACACCGTGGTTACCACTGCGGCACTTATAGCAATCCAGAATACTTCTTTTGCAGATTCCTCCACGAAGCCCTTGGTGAGCTTTCCGCCTAATAGGAAACCCACCATAAGCATGGCCATATCGCTAATTATTTCAAAACGCTCAGAAAAAATGTGCGGAATAACATCAAGACCTTCTTCACCAATGAGGGCACCAAAAATCAGTAACAATGTAACTCTGGGTAAAAAAGTTCGAATGGCCAGCTGTGAAAGCAGAAGACCAAGCAGCAAAATACCACCAATGGTTAAAAGAAATTGATAGGATGGCTCCATTTTATTACCGGTGTTGTTACAATTTTAATTTATTCATGAACTATTTTTCCTGCTAAAGGGTGCAGACCTATTTCGCCTCGTCAACCATGCGTATGGTTTGCTCTTCAACCTCTGTGGCGACTTGAATCAAGTCAGGATCTTGAGATAATCCAGACAGCATCTGTTTTGGTTTGATAAGACCAATCTTGGTTTTGCCCTTCTCTGTAAACACCGAGATACGACACGGTAACGCCATGTTGAGGCGCATATCAGTAGACAGGACTTTCTCTGCTTGAGCCGGGTTGCAAACTTCAAAAATCTTGCACTGCTCATCAAACGCAATACCCTTACTGCGCAGGGTAGAGCCCAGGTCGTGAACATGTAAGACGCCAAAGCCATTACGTGTAACCGACAGTTCCAGGGAAGCAGATGCCTGGTCGAAAGATTTATTTGTATCAACAATATAATACATAGCTTACCTCAATATATTGGCTATTATTTGGAATCTGTAACCTGCTTGTTGCAGGTTCATTCAAGTGTAGTACTGTGTTATTTTTATGGGTTTGAGCGATATATGATTTTCTGGGAGAGTAGATTTTGTGTTTATTTGATACCCTGCCTGGGCGATTGGCCCCTTAGCTTTGCTAATACAAACAAGGCTATCCAAGGCCCATTGAATGTGCAACACTTTGTTGCCATTTGGCCATTATCGAGCTTAAAATTTGATCTCTAGAACAGAACAATACTAATTAAAATTAAATAGTGATTATAATATGAACCAAGACGATATTATCCGCCCGTTAGATATTATAAAAGGCGTGCCAAAAATTATTGAAAGAATGCCTGCTATTTTCAGAGCCATTCGTGCTTCACGTAATGAATCAGACAACGATTCCATGCCAGGCTGTTTTGAAAAAACGGCTGCCCGTTACCCGGGTAATACCGCGGTTTATTTTGAAGATCGCACTATTTCTTATCTTGAGTTTAACCGTAGAGCCAACAAGATAGCCCATTACCTGCAAAGCCAAGGCGTTGGAAAAGGCGATACTGTGGGGCTTTTCATGCATAACCGCCCTGAGTTTTTGATTTGTCTGGTGGGCCTTGCCAAAGCGGGGGCTTGTACTGCCCTAATCAATACCGCTCAAACGGGTAAAGTCCTCATTCACAGTCTCAACTTAGTGGATGCCATGATGTGTATCGTGGGTGAAGAATTGGTTGAGCCCTTTCTTGAGGTGCAGGATGATCTCAATATGGCCAAGAACAAAGCGTATTGCGTAGCCGATAGCGATGTGCTGATTGATCCAGGCCATGTGCCTGAAGGTTTTATCAACCTCTTTGAAGCAGTCAAAGACATGCCGGATACAAACCTGGAAGTGACCAAGACCTTAAGGCGTGATGATCACTTTGTTTATATTTATACCTCTGGTACAACGGGTATGCCTAAGGCAGCCATCACCGACCATAATCGCTTTGCAAAGTTGTTTAATATTATAAACGTCATAAAAAATCTCAATCAAAATGATATTTATTACCTGCCGCTGCCTTTATTTCATGCTACTGGTTTATTAGCCTGCTGGGGTTCAGTATTGAGTTCTGGTTGCTCAGTTGTGATTCGACGAAAATTCAGTGCTGGAGAATTCTGGGCTGACATTAACAAATACCAGGCCACAATTTTTGGCTACGTCGGCGAAATGTGCCGCTACCTGCTCAACCAGCCTTTTAAACCAAGCGATGGCCAGCACTCTTTAAAAAAAATGTTTGGCAACGGTCTTCGTCCTGGCATTTGGAAAGATTTCAAACAGCGTTTTAAAGTGCCACATATTCTGGAGTTCTACGGTGCAAGTGAAGGCAATACCGGCTTTATGAATATTTTTAATCTTGATAATACCGTGGGCATTGGTAAGGCTGTACTGGTTAAATATGATAAAGAAAAAGAATGCGTAGTCCGCGATGAAAATGGATTTCTAATTAAGGTTGAAAAAGGCGAACCTGGCTTATTGATAGGCGAAATTACCCCTAAAACCCCGTTTATTGGTTACACCCAAAAAGACAAAACCGAAAAAGCAATTCTTAGAGATGCGTTCAAAAAAGGTGATGCCTGGTTTGATACCGGAGACATGCTTAGAGGCCTTGGCTGTGGCCATTACCAGTTTGTTGATCGCTTGGGTGATACCTTCCGATGGAAAGGTGAAAACGTATCCTCCACCCAGGTAGAGAATTTGTTAGGCAGCCATCCAAGCATTGCCGGCTGCGCTGTCTACGGTGTGGAGATTCCCAATACAAATGGCAAAGCAGGTATGGCCACGATAACTCCCCACCCAGATAAAGAACCCAATTTCGCCGAGCTATACGACTATATGAGGGAAAACCTCCCGCCTTATGCCATGCCGGTATTTTTACGTATTAAAACTGAAATTGATATCACCGGCACCTTTAAGTACAAAAAAGCAGACTTGAAAAAAGAGGCTTATGATACTTCGGTAATCACTGAACCTTTGTACGCCTTTTTGCCTGGTGATAACAAGTACGTACCTTTAACGGCGGAGTTAAATACGGAAATTATCAATGGCGGGTATCGTTTTTAGACATAAAACAAGCGTGCGGTTGAAAAAATGAGTTGCTCCTTGAGCAGTTGTGCAATTTTCGCCTTGAGGCTGAATAGGTTGAATCGCAACCTGCTTCGGCCAAACTTGCTCATAGGTTACCTGGCCTTTCTCAACCCTCCCAAGCTGTCAGCTCACCGTAGCCAAACTTCTGCGAAACATAAGTAAGGACATGGAAAACAACACCGCGGCAATCACAATAATCGCTAAAAAGTTTGGCCACACCGTTTCAAAGCCTGCTCCGCGATAAAGAATAGCCTGGCTAATACTGACAAAATGAGTTGTGGGTGCGCCCAGCATAATAGTTTGCACGAAACTGGGCATGCTCTCATAGGGTGTCATACCACCGGAGAGCATTTGCAAGGGCATGATAATCAGTATCATCAGCAAACCCAGTTGCGGCATGGTATGGGCAACGGTGCCGAGAAAAATACCCAGCGATGTCATTGCGAACAGCAGGAGCGAGGTGGCTAATAGAAATAACGGCACTGATCCGGCAATGGGCATTTGCAATAGACCCTGGATCACAAAATGCAATGACAAGGCGGCCGCGACCAATACCACCAGACCCATGGACCATACTTTTGAAAGCATTATTTCAACGGGTTTTAAGGGCATTACCAGTAAATGTTCCAGGGTACCATGCTCTCGCTCCCGAATCAGCGCCGCGCCGGTAAGGATCACCGACAGCATAGCGATGATATTGATCAGCTCCATAACGCCCCCGAACCATTCGCTGGTAAGGGTGGGGTTAAAACGCATGCGAATATCAAGCTTTATAGGCAGTTCCGGCTGCGAACGATAACCCAGGGCGTATTCATTAACTTCACCGATGATAATATTTTGAATATACCCGGCACCGATAAAGGCTTGGCTCATGCGTGTGGCATCAACATTCACTTGAATGTCGGGGTTTTTGCCGCGGAGAACATCGCGTTGAAAGTTTGCTGGAATATTGATGGTAAAGGTGTACTTGCCCTTATCCAGACCCTGGTCTATGGCAGCGAAATTTATTAATTCCGGGGTTTTGAAGTAGGGGGGGTAAAAGGCATTAATAATTTGGAATGATAAAGAAGATTGATCTTCATCGACAATGCCGATAGGCGCATTGTTTAGGTCCTGGGACGCACCTTTGCCGGCAAGGAAGATCATCACTGAAAAGCCAAACAGAATAAAAATAAACAATACCGGGTCTCGATACAAGCTGCGCAATTCTTTAATGCCCAGATTGAATATATTACTTAACTTATTCATGGCTATTTTTCCTGTTTCTTCAGCAGGATAACACTCACTATTGTAATGACAGGAATAAAGGCTATAAGGGCCAGCAATTGAAATTGCAGGTCGGCAAAGCCCAGAGCCTTGGTAAAAGTACCACGGCTGATAGTAAGAAAGTAGGTGGTAGGGTAGAGCTTGCCTATGACAGCAGAGGCACCTTCCAGTGATGAAACCGGATTGATTAAACCGGAAAAAGAAACCGCCGGTAACAAGGTGGCAATCATGGTGCCGAACATGGCCGCTATTTGTGTTTGGGTGAAAGACGACATCAACAAACCCAGGCCGGTAGTGGTGGTGATATAAAAAAACGCTCCCAGAGTCAGGGTAATAAAGCTGCCTTTTAGCGGAATGCCAAAAATATAAATAGAGACAACGAGCAGAATAAAAAAATTGATCATCCCCAAGCCGATATAGGGCAATTGCTTGCCGAGTAAAAATTCAAGGCGTGTTACCGGTGTGGCATAAAGATTGGTGATGGAGCCGAGCTCTTTTTCTCGCACCACGCCCAGGGCCATTAACATGGCAGGAATCATCACCAGCAACAGAGGAATAACAGCGGGTACCATGGCGTAAAGACTTTTGAAATCCTGATTATAGCGATAATGGGTTTGGAGCCTGGCGGCACTGGCCTCTGGGGCCTGACCATAATTCTGGATCATTAAATCCTCCAGGTAGGTGTAGTGCATACCCTGAACGTAGCCACTGATATTTTCTGCACGAAAGGGCATGGCGCCATCTATCCAGGCGCCGATTCCGGGGGCGCGGCCACGGCGCAGATCTTTGCCAAAGCCAGGTGGAATTTCCAGTGTTAGACTGAGTTCTCCAGAACGCATGCGTTGATCCATTTCATTTTCATTCAGAATTTCAGTATGCTGAATAAAATAGCGTGAACCGGCTATGTTTTGAATGTAGTTGCGGCTTTCAGGTGTTCTATCCTGGTCGTAAATGGCAAAGGGAATATTTTCTACATCCATATTAATGCCGTATCCTAATACAAACATTAAAATCAGTGTGCCAAATAAGGCAAAACCCAAGCGGATGGGGTCACGGGAAATTTCCTGTGTTTCCCGTCGAGCGTAACCAAAGAGGCGCAGAAAATTAAACGCGGAAGGTTTGCTTGGTGGTGCGCTAAAGGCGTCTCTTTTCGAGCGTCTTTGCTGTTGTACGGTTTCAGTGGTTTTAAAGCCAGGGTCAATGTCTTCAGCAGCAGCTTTGCCGACTTGTTGATTGCTTGCTGCGTTTGCTTCTTCAAGGAAAGCAACAAAAGCATCATCAAGGGACTTTGCATTGCGCTGTTCTATCAATGCCGCTGGCGAATCCGTGGCAAGCACTTTACCGGCATGCATCAAGGCGATTCGATCGCAACGCTGGGCTTCGTTCATAAAATGGGTCGAGACAAAAATGGTTACGCCGTCATTCCGTGAAAGTTCAATTAATAATTCCCAAAAGCTGTCTCTTGCCACGGGATCTACGCCGGAAGTGGGTTCGTCTAAAATCAGAATATCCGGCTCATGAATGGTGGCTACGGCCAGGGACAGGCGCTGGCGAATGCCGAGGGGGAGCTTGTTGGCCAGCTCATCTAAATAGTCGGTCAGATTAAAACGTGTTACCAGAGTATTTATACGGCTCTGGATTTTTTCACTGGATATATGGAATAAACGAGCATGCAGAAGCAGGTTTTGCCGTACAGTAAGCTCCGTATAAAGGGAAAAACTTTGCGACATAAAACCCACCCGCTTGCGGGTTTCAAGGTCTTTGGCATTTACGGTGCGACCGAACAGGCTTGCTTCACCGGTGGTGGCAGGCAGCAAGCCGGTTATCATTTTCATGGTGGTGGTTTTGCCGCAACCATTGGAGCCCACAAAACCAAAAATTTCACCACGCTCAATTTCAAAACTGACTTGATCGACGGCAGTAAAATCACCAAAGCGTTTGCTTAAGCCTGCTGTTTTAATTGCAGGTGAGCCGTTTCCTTGAATGGAGCGCGGCGGTATTATCAGCGATTTATGGTGACCACGTTTTTTTTCGGGTAGAAGTTGAATAAAGGCTTGATCAAGGTCGGCAATGGGCTGCCCGGTTTCTTCTCCGGCCTGTAACATCAACTCCTGGGGAGAGCCGGTGGCAAGAATTTTGCCATCATTCATGGCTGCCAGCCAGTCGAAATGCTGCGCTTCTTCCATGTAGGCGGTTGAAACCAGTATGCTCATGTTCTGGTTAATGGCTGAGTTTTGATTTAAGTTACGGTGGCGAATGCGTTGAATAAGCTCCCAGAACTGGCGTCGGGAAAGGGGGTCAACACCGGTTGTGGGTTCATCTAGAATGAGCAGGTCGGGATCATGAATCAGTGCGCAGCATAAGCCCAGCTTTTGTTTCATGCCGCCTGACAATTTGCCGGCAGGGCGGTCTTTAAAAGGAGTAAGGCCGGTGCTTTCAAGCAGTTCCTTAATATGCAATTCCCGTTCGTTTTTTTGCTGGCCAAACAGGCGGCCGAAAAAATCCACGTTTTCGTAAACCGACAAGCTCATGTACAGGTTTTTGCCCAAACCCTGGGGCATATAGGCAATGCGTGGGCAGACCTCCGCACGGCTTTTCCTTTGGCGCAAGTCACCCTCAAGGGTTATTACATTACCGTCCTGGATTTTGCGTACACCGGCAATCAAGGCCAGCAAACTGGATTTGCCAACGCCGTCTGGGCCAATCAAGCCCGCCATGCACCCCGCAGGGATGTTGAGACTGATGTTTACAAGCGCCTGGGTGTTGCCGTAGTAATGACTTAAGTTCTGAACACGGCTGACACTATCTGCTCCGCCTTGGGGATTAGTGTCAGCATCGAAATCAGTGCCAGTGTGAACATTGCTCATGACGGGTTCAGAGATTTCCCAGGTTGTCAGGCCATTCCTTATTCTCGTCGAGACGAACGTAGGTAACACCGGGCAAGCCGGTTTTCACCTGATTGATATTTTCTACAAGGTAGGCCTGATCAATTTTAACTTTAACCCGAAACATTAATTTTTCCCGCTCGCTTCGGGTTTCAACTTCTCTGGGGGTAAATTGGGCGCGGGGAGCTACAAAGGTGACTTTTGCCGGAATGGCTTCATCGGGTCGGGCATCAAGTACAATTCGGGCATCGGCACCCAAGGCCACATTTCCCGCCTGAACTGTGGGTAAATACAGGTTCATATAAACGTCAGTAAGATCAAGCACTGTTAATACCCGTCCTCCCATGCCAATCACTTCACCGGGTTCAAACAGGCGATACAACACCCTGCCACTAATGGGTGTCCGCAAGACACTGTCCTGAAGATTGGATCGGATGGTATTGGCCTGGGCAATAGCAGCTGTAATAACGGCTTCCTGCATCACGACTTGAGCTTCAGCTGCGCTAACACCGGCCTCAGCCGACAATAGTGCAGTTTCGCTCTGCTGTAATTGCACCAGCGGAATGCTTCTGTTCTCGTACAAATTCTTTGATCGTTGCAGGTTTTTTTTCGCCAACGCGAGTTCGCTTGTTCGTTGTTTTACAATCGCAAGGGCATAGGCTTTTGCTTGGCGGGCTTGTGCAACTTGTGCCTCGGCCTGATTAAGGCGTGCATCCAGCTCCCGTGTGTCGAGTAAGGCAAGAATTTGGTTTGCCTCAACCTGATCACCTTCCTGTACCAGTACCTCGGCAATACGGCCAGGAAGCTTGGATGCAATATCAAATTCTTTCGCCTCCAGGCGACCGTTGCCCGAGGCAAAACCCTCAGGTATTGTCGAACCATTAATATACTTGTCGGTCACGGTAAAGATGATTGCCAGCATGACAAAAAGTAATATGCTAACAATGGATTTATTCCAGGTTTTATTCATAGGATTTTCTCAATTTGCACGTTCACCACCACTGGCAATAAAACGTCTCAGGCGCTTCGCCATCTGTTCACCTTGTGGATCATTTAAAAAGAAATCAAACTGGCCGACACTGCGTTGCAAATTCATCAAGTCGATCAGAAAGTGGTACACCGCATTCGCGGCCGATTGTTCCGCAGTCAGGCTGGCGGTTTGCGCATCCAGCAAGTCTGTGATCGAGAGAGTCCCGTTGCTGTAATTGTCTTTTACTATCTCATAACTTTTGTATGCCGATTGTGCCGCTTCTTTGGATAAGCGAATAGCCGGATAACTGGCGTGGATTGCATGTAAACGGCTGCGAATAGCCTGTTCGATTTTATCATGGGCAAATTGTTGCTGGGTATTCAATTGCTGCAAACCCAGCCTGGAGCGAGCAATACGGGATTTGCGAGCACCACCTTCAAATAAAGGCAGTGACAGGTTAACACCGGCCTGCCAGGTGGTTTGATCTTCAAGGCTGATATTGAAACCTACCATGCTTTTGGAAATACTTTCATCGAAAACTTCGGACACTTCGCCAAACAGGGCAATATCCGGTGACCAATAGGCGCGTTTGTCAGAATCCAGTTGCCTTGCTTGCGCATTGCTTTGTGCTTTTAAGGTAGCCAGTTCCGGTGACGAGGTAAGGCCTTCTTCAACAAAAAACTGGCTCATTAATTCAAAATCTCTTTCATTGGTGACCATGCCTAACAAGGCTTTGTTACTGATTAATAATGAGGGCTCAGCCATGGTTGCCGGTTGAAAATTGTAACGCTGCTGGATCGGGCGATGCAGAATCAGGTTAAGAATATCTTTTGCCTGTTCAAGCTGTGACCTTGCATTTAAAACCTGTTGACGAACTTTGGCAATTTCACTTTCCCAGCGGTAAACGTCGGCCATATTGGCGGTGCCTGCCTGAACACGATTTTTGGCCAGCTTTAAATGGGCTTGGGTTAATTCAAGGTTATTTTGTAAAATACTATATTGGCTTTGGGCAATAAGAATATTTAAAAAAGTGTTGGTTGCTTGCTGGACTATGTCCAATTCCAGGGCACGCTGCTGTTCTTCTTTGGCAATTTGCAACTGTTTTTGCACCGCCAGGTAAGCAAGCGCACGTTCAGAAAACAACGCCTGCTCCAGGCGTATGGAACCTTGGGTGCGGTTTTCAGGGCTGAAACCAATTTCTACAAAAGGGTTATCGGCATTGGCCTGAATATAACTCAGATTGCTGGTTATTTTGGGGAATAAAATTGAGCGTGCTTCACTTATGTTCTTCGCATTGGCTTCCAGGCCGATTTTACCGGCGACAATATTCAAGTTTGCCTGAATAGCAGACCTTGCCACCAGGGAAAGATCCATAGCGGCTGCTTCGCTTTTAGGGTTTTGATACAATAAATTCGCCGAGTTAAGAATATTAAACGCAGGTGATACATTGATTGCTCGGGCAGTTGCCATATTAATGGTTAATTGTGGACTGCTTTCAATAAAAACCGGTTGCTTACTGGCTGACTCACCGCGCAGTACCGCTTGCATATTCAGGGCATTGCGCCGCGCTAAACGTTGCCCATTGACTGGCGGATGGATGGACATTAACAGTCCATCTTCAACGGTGACGTTACTCAACCAGTTAAAGCTTGGCAGTTGTCTGGTAATAAGCCCATCGATAAGCGCCCTTTTTGTTTCACTGGTGAGCTTGGGTAAGAAGGTAAGCATCACAGCTTGAGCGTTTTGCGGAATTTTGCTAAGCAAATCATCATCCGCATTTTTATGGCTTATAAAATGTATTGTCACGCCTTTTTGTCTGGCAGTTTTTTCTACTTGTTTTAAATTATCTGCAAAAAATTTATAGTTGGCCTCATCAACCAGAAAACTGAGCCGGGTAAAAGGAAGCACTTTCAAAAAACTGTCCAGCTCATCTTCGAACCGCGTTTCAGTGCTTAAATAGTTCAGCTTGTTAATGCCGCTGGCATTGCCTTGGGGGGCTAAGCCCATTACTTCGGTATTGGGAATAAAAGGGGCAAAGGTGGGCTTGCGCAATTCATGGCTGGTGGCCGCAATCTGGCTGGCCATCCACCCCAGGGCTAATACCATATCGACATCGGCATCGTTTTGTAGACTTTGTAATCCCTGGCTGATTTGTTTACGCGACCACTCACCATTTATGTGTTTTGATTCAGGGAAAATCAAGCTGAATTCTCCCTCAGTCAAGACCTTTAATTCATTGATAAAAACCGAAAGCGTATCGGATTTATCGTCAGCGGCCTTGATTATAGAGCCATCGGAGATCACGCCAATGGTCATTACTTGTTTGCTTGCAATGGGGCTTTTAGGCGTGGCGGCTGTCGCTGCAGATAGAAAGATAAACTGAGCTGTCAA
The DNA here is from genome assembly GCA_040235475.1 of Pseudomonadales bacterium. GTDB lineage: Bacteria > Pseudomonadota > Gammaproteobacteria > Pseudomonadales > UBA3067 > JBECKY01. Next base: position 8,985 of record JBECKY010000091.1, on the reverse strand, counting down.
TAATAAAAAATTAAAAAATAAAAAGCGCCAACTTTTGATACCTGGAAGAAAAATCATTTCTGGTGTAAAGGCCTCAGTATCAGTAAAAAAATTTTTCAAGACGAAAATTCCAATGCTTTTTTCTGGTTCAAGGTTTGAGCCTGATTATACGCGCTTAGATATTGCCTGGCACTGTTGTTCCAGCTAAAGTCTTGTGCCATGGCTGTGCGCCTTAATTTTAGCCAGAGTGATTTATTCTGAAAGGCTAACAAAGCTTGACGCAAGCGCATTTCGAGGACGTCAATGTGGTCGTTGTCGGCGAGAAAACCCGTTGCTGTGCCTGCTGCAAGGTTGGCATCGTCGGCATTGATGATGGTGTCAACCAGGCCTCCGGTTTTGGTTGCCACGGGAATGGTGCCGTATTTTAGGCTGTAGATTTGATTGAGGCCACAAGGCTCGTACCTTGACGGCATAAAAAAGATATCGGCTGCGGCTTCTATATGGTGCGCCATGTTTTCGTCGTACCCGATTCTTACCTGGCATTTTTCCGGGTGCAGGCGGCTTAATGCCAACAGCTCTTGCTCTATGTGCGGATCACCACTGCCCAGTACGACCCACTGCACGTCGTCTTCAATAAAACGTTCGATCATGGTGCGTAAGAAATCCATTCCCTTTTGATAAGCAAGGCGGCTGACAATACCAATTAAAGGCAATTTTTTATTGCTTGCCAGGCCAGTGCTTTGCTGTAAAGCAACTTTGTTAAGGTTTTTTTGTTGTAATGAAGTGGGGCCGTATTGATGGGGAATGTAAGCATCTGTCTTTGGATTCCACTGCGTGTAGTCTGCACCATTGAGTATGCCTATTAAATGCTCTTTTCGGTGGTTTAACAGCCCTTCAAATCCGTAGCCTTGTTCCGGGGATAAAATTTCCTGGGCGTAATGTGGGCTAACAGTGGTGATAACATCAGCATAGTTGATTCCTGCTTTTAGAAATGAAAAGTGGCCATGAAACTCTACACCACCCGATGCCCACCATTCGTGGGGCAATGACAGTGCTTCAAATTCAGCATAAGAAAATAATCCCTGGTAAGCTATATTATGAATGGTTATCAGCGTAGCTGGTCGTTTCTTCTGCGGGTGTAGATTAGCATAGTGGTGCAGATGAGCGAAAACCAAGCCGCCTTGCCAGTCATTGCCGTGGACAAGGTCTGGCACCCAGGACAAGCCGCACTGACCTAAGGACAGTCGGCTGACAATGTCACAAAAGTGTCCGAAACGCAGGCAATTATCAGGCCAGTCTTGTTTGTTCGAATCCACATAGGGGCCGCCATCGCGGTTAAATAATTCCGGAGTGTCGACCACCCAGATCTTTTGTCCGCTTGGTGCAACACAGGCCTCATAGAGGGTGGTTGCATAAGGCGTTTCGGCGGGGGTGAATACTTTTAACTGCTTTGGCGCTTGCAGGCCCTCCATGACAGCCGGGTAGCCAGGCAAAACAGGAATTATATCAAGCCCCAAGTGGCTTAGTGCAGCCGGTAAGCTACTGGAAACATCGGCCAGGCCGCCGGTTTTAATCAGCGGGTAAAATTCGCTGGTTACAAATAGTACTTTTGTCATTGAAAGCCTCCCTCCATGTGGGCCATGGTGAATGAAAAGGTTTTTAAGTTGCTAAGGTTTTTTGATAGTTGGAGTCATTAGTGTTTAACTTCAGTATTTAACTTTAGCACTTAACATTTTTAACTATTGTTACAGCCAGCATAATGAATTTTGATATGGATTAATTGACTCTGGACAAGATCATGGTGATTCGCTGTTCCTATAATCATCAATCATCCGGTTAGTACAAAACTAAATATAGCGGCATTGTAAAGTAGATAAAAGTAAAAATTAGTGCTGCCTTGTTGGAGTATGAGTGTAAGGGCTGTTATTGTCGAGTATTGATAGCGGTGGCGATGAGATGAATAGTAACAGTGTTTTAGTGATCAATTGTGGTAGCTCTTCAATCAAGTATCAGCTGCTCCAGCCCCAATCTGGCCAGATATGGATTGCGGGCGAAGTAGAGCGCATTGGCATGGCTGATACGCTTTGGCGTCATGAGCAAGCCGATGTGGATCAACAAATTATCCCAGCGGTGGGCATTGTTGATCATCGCAGCGCGCTGGAATTGATCAACCAGTTGATTATTAAAGCGCTTGCTAAAAACAGAACACTGCCCCTTGCTGACAATCTGCTGGCGATAGCGCATAGGGTGGTGCACGGTGGTGAATATTTTACCAGTGCCACCCAAATCGATGAACAGGTAAAGGCGCGAATTCGCGAGTTAATACCACTGGCACCCATGCATAATCCTGTGAATTTATTGGGCATAGAGGTAGCAGAAACATTTTTTCCGGGGGTGGTTCAAGTGGCGGTTTTCGATACAGCCTTTCACCAAAGCCTGCCTGAATATGCCTTTCGTTACGCGCTGCCGGAAGCGGTGTACAGCGAGTTTAATTTGCGCCGCTATGGCTTCCATGGCACATCCCATGCTTACGTGTTAAGAAAAACCGCTGAGTACTTTGAGCAAAGGCCTGAAACATTGAATGTTATTTCTATTCATTTGGGTAATGGCGCGAGTATGGCGGCGATAAAAAATGGTCGCTGCATTGATACCACCATGGGTTTTACCCCCCTTGAAGGCTTGATGATGGGTACACGCTGTGGTGACATGGATCCTTCAATAGCGATTTTTTTGGTGCAGAACAGCAAAAAAAATCCTGCTGAAATATTAAAAATGCTCAATGAGCAAAGTGGTTTAAAAGGCATCTGTGGCTATACTGATATGCGTGATGTAAAGCAACAAGCCGATGCAGGCGACGCTTCGGCGGTATTAGCGCGGCAGATGTTCTGCTACCGTATCAAAAAATATATTGGCGCTTATAGGGCCGTGCTGGGCCGGGTCGATGCTATCGTATTTACCGGCGGCATTGGTGAACATGACCAAGAGGTACGGCAACAAAGTTGTGAAGGACTGGAAGAGCTGGGGATTGTGCTTGATCAAGCTCAGCAGGCTGATCAAGTAAATACTGACCAGGCGGTTATGGCATTGGATGATTCATTGCAATCGAAAATACAAGTACTGCTGATACCTGCCAATGAAGAATGGGAAATTGCCATGCAAGCCTTGATCAGCCTTAAATAGAAAGCAAAAGATTCAGGAGGTTATCATGGAGAGAAGTACAGAGGAATCCGAGGAATTTACGGCTGCAACAACAAGCCAAAAAAAAATTGCAGGCGAACCCTTGGGGATGCAAGAGCTGCATCGCATGCATGCTTACTGGCGTGCGGCAAACTATCTTTCGGTTGGGCAAATTTACCTGCTGGCAAATCCCTTGTTACGGGAACCCCTCAGCTTTGAGCATATTAAACCAAGGCTGTTAGGACACTGGGGCACAACACCGGGGCTGAATTTTATTTATGTACATTTAAATCGCCTGATTAAAGCCAGGGATCTCAATGTTATTTATATAGCCGGCCCTGGGCATGGGGGGCCAGGCTTAGTGGCCAATACCTACCTTGAAGGCACCTATACAGAATTTTACCCTAATGTAACGCAAGATACCGACGGCATGAAAAAACTGTTCAGGCAGTTTTCTTTTCCCGGCGGCATTGGTAGTCATGTCACCCCGGAAGTGCCCGGATCAATTCACGAAGGTGGTGAACTGGGTTATTCACTGTCACATGCTTTTGGAGCAGTATTTGATAACCCGGATTTGATTGCCGCCTGTGTGGTGGGCGATGGCGAGGCAGAAACAGGCCCTTTGGCAACTGCCTGGCATTCAAACAAGTTTTTGAACCCCGTCCGTGACGGAGCCGTGTTGCCCATTTTGCACCTCAATGGCTACAAAATTGCCAACCCCACGCTGTTGGCACGTATTCCCCATGAAGAACTGGAGCAGTTATTTCTGGGTTACGGTTACCAGCCTTATTTTGTTGAAGGCTATGAACCAGAACTGATGCATCAGCGGATGGCAGAAGTTATGGACACTGTGATAACAAAGATACAGGCCATTCAACAAACGGCTCGGGAATATATTCAAGTAGAACGCCCTTTATGGCCGATGATAATTTTACGCAGTCCAAAAGGCTGGACCGGGCCTAAAACCGTGGACGGAAAGCAAACCGAAAATAGTTGGCGCTCTCACCAGGTGCCTTTTTCAGACGTCATTAACAACAAAGCCCACCTGGAATTATTATTGGAGTGGCTAAAAAGCTATCATCCAGAAGAGCTGTTTGATGAACAGGGCTCGCTGATCGAAGAGCTGCGTGAACTGGTGCCCAAAGGTGAGCGGCGTATGGGGGCAAACCCCCATGCCAACGGCGGGCTGCTGTTGCACAATTTACACATGCCTGACTTTCGGGATTATACCGTTGATGTTCAGGCGCCGGGAGAGCAATTGGCAGAGAGCATTGGCTTTATGGGGGCATTTTTGCGTGATGTGTTTAAGCTCAACCAACAGCGGCAAAACTTTCGGGTAATGGGGCCCGATGAAACGGCTTCCAATCGCTTGGGGCATTTGTTTGAGGAAACCGATCGTGCCTGGATGGCTGAGCACACAGAAGAAGATGATCACCTTAGCCCCAATGGCCGGGTGATGGAAATTCTCAGCGAACATACTTGTCAGGGTTGGCTGGAGGGTTATTTGTTAACCGGAAGGCACGGTTTTTTCTCCTGTTACGAGGCTTTTATTCACATCATCGACTCCATGTTTAACCAACATGCCAAATGGTTAAAAGTTAGCAAGGAAGTACCTTGGCGACGACCGGTGGCTTCGTTGAACTATTTACTCACCTCCCATGTCTGGCGACAGGATCACAATGGTTTTTCCCATCAGGATCCCGGTTTTATTGATCACGTTGTGAATAAAAAAGCCGACGTTATTCGAGTTTATCTACCACCCGATGCCAACAGTTTACTGTATGTAACAGATCGATGTTTGCGTTCGCGGGATTTTATCAACGTAATTGTTGCTGGAAAGCAGCCGCAGTTGCAGTGGCTGAGCATGGACGCGGCTATCAAACACTGTACCGCAGGCATTGGAATTTGGGAGTGGGCCAGCAATGATAATAGGAATAATGATTATCAAAGCGAGCCCGATGTGGTCATGGCTTGCGCTGGTGATGTGCCAACCCTGGAAACTTTAGCAGCAGTGGACATACTGCGACAAAAATTACCAACACTAAAAGTCAGAGTGATTAATGTAGTTGACCTAATGACCCTGCAACCCAAAGAAGAGCATCCACATGGCCTGTCGGATCGGGATTTTGATGCACTGTTTACCGTAGATAAACCGATTATTTTTGCCTACCATGGCTACCCCTGGTTGATTCACCGATTAAGCTACCGACGAACAAATCATAACAACCTTCATGTGCGGGGCTATAAAGAAGAAGGCAGCACTACAACACCGTTTGACATGGTAGTGAGAAACGATATGGATCGTTTTCATCTTGTGGCCGATGTCGTTGATCGAATTCCTCAACTTGGCTACCGCGCGGCTTACCTAAAGCAGTTTTGCCGTGATAAGCTTATTGAACATCAGCGATATATCAGGCAGTGGGGGCAGGACATGCCGGAGATCCGCAATTGGCGTTGGACTGACGCTTCCTCGGAGGCTCTCGACATTTAACCTTGTTATTTTTTCATCTAAACTGCTATTAAAAAGGAAAACACATGAGAGTTGCTATTAATGGTTATGGACGTATTGGGCGTTGTATTGTATGGGCTATTTACGAAAACGGTTGGCAGAATGATATTGAAATAGTCGCCATAAATGATCTTGCCGACAATGCCATTCTTGCGCATTTAACCAAATATGATTCAACCCACAGGCCGTTTAAATCCGAGGTGAACTTTTCGGAAGAAGACAGCACCCTAAGCATCGACGGTCATGAGATTCATTTGCTCACCGAAAAAGACCCTTTGGAACTGCCCTGGAAATCCCTCGATATAGACCTTGTTTTTGAGTGCAGCGGCATTTTTAAACACCGCGCCATGTGTGAAAAGCACCTACAGGCTGGGGCTAAAAAAGTCTTGCTCAGTCACCCCAGTGTTGATGCCGACCTGACCGTGGTCTATGGCGTCAACCACGAAAAAATTCTGCCTGAGCATCAAATTATTTCCAATGCCTCCTGCACCACCAACTGCCTGGCACCGTTGGCGAAAATATTTAATGATCAACTGGGCATAGAGCAGGGCATGATGACCACCATCCATGCCTACACCAACGACCAGAGCCTGGTAGACCGAGCGCATAAAGACCCTTACCGGGCGCGCTCAGCCACGCAATCAATGATCCCCACCATGACCGGAGCTGCGGCAGCGGTCGGCCTGGTTTTACCCGAACTGCTTGGAAAACTCGACGGCATTGCTGTGCGCGTGCCAACACTGAATGTGTCACTGGTAGATTTTCAATTTGTTGCCAAACAGGAAACCACTCAAAAAGCCATTAATAGCATGATCAAACAGGCATCAAAGGGCGACTATGCAGGTATTGTTGCCTATAACAAAGAACCCTTGGTATCCATCGACTACAACCATAACCCTGCGTCCTCCATTTTTGATGCACTGCAAACCAGAGTTTTGGGCAAGCAGTGCAAAGTAATGAGCTGGTACGATAACGAGTGGGGGTTTTCCAATCGTATGCTGGATGTAGCTAAGCATATGTTCAAGTGAAGTAAACAGGCGCCTATCAGTGCGGCTCATCAACAGAGCTTATAGCAGCCAGGCCTTCCTTATTTAATGCATGGGTATGACGTTGGATAAGCTTTAATTGCCTCTTGAGCATCGTGGTGTTATAGCGTTATAACGTTACGATGTTGCAATGCTAATCAAGAGGTCATAATGAGTAGTCTATCTAAGCGTTCCACCATCTACTTTGAGCCCAGTATTCATCAGGCTTTGAAGGTCAAGGCGGCTTTATCTCACCTTTCTGTATCCGAGCTTATCGATGAGGCTGTCCGCCTACTCATGAACGAGGATCAGGAGGATTTGGCTGCTTTCTCAGAAAGAGAAAACGAGAAAGAAATCAGCTACGAAGCCCTTCTTAATGACCTGAAAAAGCATGGAAAATATAAAATCAGCTTTAAAAAGTCTGTTGCTAAAGACTTACGCAATATTCCATCGCCTGATGTAAAGACAATCTTAAAAAAAAATTGATCTACTAGCAGTTAACCCAAGAAGTGAAGGCTGTGTAAAGCTATCCGCTCAAGAGCGATATAGAACCAGGCAGGGTCTATTATAGAATTATCTATGAAATCCAGGATGAGAAATTAATTGTTCATGTCGTTAAAATTTCTCATAGGCCAACTATCTACAGAGGCAATTAACCCCTATGAGCCTTCTACCAACCACCAAGAAGTCATGCACTACCACTCCTTATATCCTTCGGTATTAATCTGGAAAAATTGGTGCAAGCTGTGGAATTTATTACCAACAAACTCGGTCATCGTAATAATTCGGCAGTGGCTAGTGCCTTGCTGGAGAAACCTCCTGCGAAAATACCGCTGATAACTTAGTGGCCAAGAGTTAAAGCCTGTCGGCCGGGCTTTGCACGGCATGTTTGGCCCAGGGGATTCATCTCTTAAATCCGCCTGGTGCACTTGCAACTTGAATTCGCCGGAGGGTTAAAAATCAATGACAGTGACTCTATTGATCAAAAAGAGAGCAAAACAAAGTCAACAATCAACCGGGCTGGAAACCTTAAGCCCCATTTGCTCGGCCAAATGCAAATAGATTTCAGTGGTTTCCAGATTGCTGTGCCCCATGAGTTTTTGTATTTGCGTTAAATGCACACCATCCATTGCTAACTTGGTGGCAAAACTGTGGCGAAAACAATGACTGGTGATCGGCTTGTGAATTTTTGCCTGGTAGGCTGCGCGCTTAACAGCCCGTTGAATGGTGCGTGCATGGATATGATGCCGCTGTTTAACACCACTTCTGGGATCAATCGACAAGTTGTGAGAGGGGAATAAATATTGCCAATGGGCTTTTCTTGATTCCGTGGTGTATTTTTTTGCCAAGGCGTAGGGCATGTACACAGTGCCGTAGCCCTTCAGTAAATCTGCCTCATGGAGTTTTTCAACAATAGCAACTTTTTGTTGCAGGGCAGGCACAAGGCTGGTGGGTAACAGGGTTGCCCTATCTTTGTCACCCTTGCCACTACGAATAATAATATGGTGTAAATCAAAGTCGATATCCTTAACCCGTAAACGGATACATTCTGAAACACGCAAACCGCAGCCATACATTAATTTGGCCATCAGTTGATGTTCCCCCTCCATTTTCTGTATGACAGCCAGCGCCTCCTGATGTGACATCACCACTGGCAACTTATGTTTGGGAGCTGCATATCGAAAATGAAGTGTGCCGATATCCATGCCTAAAAATTTGGTATAAACATTGGCGAGGGCATTCAAGGCGGTTTTTTGGGTGCTAGGGGACCAATGCTCCTGGAGCGCCTTTTCAGAGAGAAAAGCGGTGATATCCTCTGGCCCCAGAGATTCTGGATGCTTCATACCATGAAAACGGATAAATTTGGCAACCCACATAATGTAGTGCTTTTCGGTTTGCCAGGCGTAACCGTTGAGCCTTAGCCAAGTGCGATAACGATCCAGAAACTTGACGGGCTTAGGATTTAGGGGAATGGGGGTGTCATCGTGACAGTGAATATTCATAAGCGCTCCATGCTGTTTATATGTACAGTAGTTAAAATAACATAAAAAATCAATAAATAATGTGACAGCAATATAAACGGCGACAGTCGCAAAAACTCCGGGTTTATTTCAACCTTAACCAATACAACTTATTTAAAAATAAGGGAAAAGTTAAAGCAAAAAAGGTAAAGTAGATTTCAGGAAAAGCGGCGCCTGTCGCTTTTCCTGATAGATACCTTGTTAAAAAATTAAGTAAGTGCTTGTTAAATAGATAAAAAAGCATTAGTTTTCGACGTATCAAAATAAAAATAAA
>JBECKY010000085.1:0-4389 GCA_040235475.1 Pseudomonadales bacterium | reverse complement strand
GATTCTTCGCAGATCCCCACTTACTTAGTTTCAAAATTGGCGCGTGAGCATGTTACGGTGAGCTTGTCTGGTGATGGAGGTGATGAATTATTTGGTGGATATAATCGTTATTTCCTGGGTGAGCAGATATGGGCTAAGGTCGGGCCTATGCCGAAAATGGTGCGCACTTGTATGGCTAAGGGTATTAATAGCCTTTCGCAAAACAGTTGGAATAGTCTGTTCGACAACCTGGGGTTTCTTCTGCCTGCGAAATATCGATTTCGGCTTCCTGGTGATAAGTTATATAAGTTAGCCGAAGTGACTGCCGCAGAATCAACAGATGCCTTTTATAAAAGCCTGGTATCTCATTGGAAAACACCCACAGATTTAGTGCTTAACAGCCATGAACCCTTAACAGCATTAACTGATAGTGATCGTCAGGCTGCAATATCAAATTTCACTCAATACATGATGTATACCGATTTAGTGAGCTATATGCCTGACGATATTCTCACTAAAGTAGATCGAGCGAGCATGGGCGTGAGCTTGGAGGCAAGGGTTCCCTTGATTGATCACCGCCTGGTTGAGTTTGCATGGCGCTTACCGCAACATATGAAAGTACGTAATGGCGAGGGTAAATGGATTTTGCGACAGGTGCTGGATCGTTATGTGCCCAGGAAGATAATGGAAAGGCCCAAAATGGGTTTTGGTATTCCCATTGATGATTGGTTGCGAGGACCATTACGTGACTGGGCTGAAAATTTACTGGATGAGCAACGGTTGAAGGATGAAGGCTTTTTTAATGCAGGTTTGGTTAGGCAGAAATGGCTGGAGCATTTGAGTGGAAAGAGGCAATGGCACTATCATTTATGGGATGTGTTGATGTTTCAAGCTTGGTTGGAAGAATGGGAATAAACTAGTGCAAAAAAAACTATTGTTTTTTGTTACAGAGGATTGGTACTTTTGTTCACATCGTTTACCCATTGCCAGGGCGGCGAAAGTATCTGGTTATGATGTGGTGGTGGTTACCCGTGTTGGTAGTCATGGTGAAGCAATTATTGCAGAAGGCTTTAAGTTAATCCCGCTGGGTATGAGTCGGCGCAGTAAAAATCCCTTTCGTGAGTTATTGGCTTTATTTGAAGTTATAGGCATTTATTGGCGAGAAAAACCTGATTTAGTGCATCATGTTGCGTTAAAACCTGTTTTATATGGAAGTATTGCTGCGCGTTTAACGGGCTGTAATAAAATTATAAATGCAGTTGCAGGGCTAGGTTTTGTTTTTAGCTCGAACACTGTGCTTGCGCGTGTTTTGCGCCCGGCTATTTCCTTTTTATTTAAGCTATTGTTTAAAAATCCCAATGGGTTTGTCATTGTTCAAAACCCTGATGACCAAAAACTTTTAGTTTCTGAGTTGTCAGTTGAAAAAGAAAGGGTTGTGTTGATCCAGGGCTCTGGTGTTGATATAGATAAATTTCATGTGACAAATGAGCCGGGCGGAGTTGTTACGGTAGCGCTAGTGTCGCGTATGCTTTGGGATAAAGGTGTGGGCGAATTTATGGCAGCTGCTGAGCTTCTTGGAAAAAAAGGCATCAGCTTTAGGAGTTTGCTGGTTGGAAAGCCAGATACCGAAAACCCTGGCTCCATTTCCGAAGCACAGTTAGTCGCGTGGAATAACCAAGAGGCTGTCGACTGGGTAGGCTATGTCAGTGATATTCCTAGGGTATGGTCTGAGTCTCACATTGCTGTGTTGCCTAGTTATTATGGTGAAGGAGTGCCGAAGTGTTTAATCGAGGCAGCCGCTTGCAGTAGAGCCATTGTTACTACCGACATGCCGGGCTGCCGGGAAATTGTTCGCGATAACGAAAATGGACTGTTGGTACCTGCTCGTGATGCCAAGTCATTAGCGGAGGCTCTGGAAAAATTGATAATAGATGACGGGCTTCGGAAAAAAATGGGCGCACGTGGTCGGCAATTGGTTGAAAATGAGTTTTCAGAAGAGGTTGTGGTGAAGCAGACTTTAGCACTTTATGGCGAATTAATGCATGGGTAATATTCTTATAACGGGTGTCAATGGCTTTGTTGGCAATTATTTATCTGGGCTGATGTTATCCTCTGGCTTTAATGTGCGAGGGGCGGTTCGTGCGCCTGCCGCTAGTAATAGCCAATTACCTTGTACCGTTGTTGGTGACATAAATAGCCAAACTGATTGGCGCATTGCTTTGGTTGAATGTGATGTGGTTATTCATTTAGCTGCCAGAGTTCATATCATGAGCGATAGTGCATCAGATCCGCTGTTAGCATTTAGACAGGTAAATGTTGAGGGTGCTGCTAACTTGGCTCGTCAAGCCTCTAAAGCTGGAGTGAAACGATTTATTTATTTAAGTAGTATCAAAGTCAATGGCGAAGGCACTCATGGTATACCTTTTTTATTTTCAGATAATCCTTCACCTCAAGATCCCTATGGAATATCTAAATGTGAAGCTGAAAAGGTTCTGCGACAAATCTCAGTGGAAACCGGACTTGAGTTGGTGGTTATCCGCCCCCCACTTATTTATGGTCCTGGGGTCAAAGGTAATTTACATGCATTGTCTACTGCGGTTAATAAAGGTATCCCCTTACCATTAGGTTCTGTTCATAATCGGCGTGATCTGGTCAGTATTTATAATCTGTGTGACCTTGTTCTGAAGTGCCTGGTGAGTTCTGCTGCTGCGGGCCATACATTTTTGGTGTCGGATGATTGTGCTATCTCTACCACTCAACTGGTTCGTTATATGGCAGAAGGATTAAAGAAAAAACCTTTTTTATTGCCTATACCTGTTGGCCTGATGAAGTTTGGGGCTGGATTATTGGGGAGATCGGCAGTAGCGGACAGGCTTTTTGGTGATTTGGAAATTGATATTTCACATACCAAGGACGTACTAGGCTGGATTCCACCTTATAGTGTGAAAGAAGCATTTAATAAAATGTATCAAGAGGTGTGTAGCTGATTATGCCGGGTATTATTGGCATCGTATCGATTTTTTTAGCTACTGCTATGTTAACAGGGGTTTTTCGTCATTATGCCCTTAAAAAAGGCATGATGGATGTTCCTAATAATCGCAGTTCGCATGTTGTGGCTACACCAAGAGGGGGCGGAATTGCCGTTGTTATTGTTTTTTTATCGGTATTGTTTTTTTACTTAACCGATAACGCCATTAATATTGATTCGCGCTATATTGCCAGCTTGTTTTTGGGAGGGGCCACAATTGCTGCGGTGGGCTTTTGGGATGATCATCAGCATGTGCCTGCTTCCTGGCGGAGCGCGATCCATTTAGTGGCTGCGTTTGCATCCTTGCTTGTGATTCCTTCCCTGCCTGTGATTAATTTATTTGGCTATAACCTTAATTTGGGCTGGCTAGCTTATCCAGTTTATGCCATTGCAATTGTGTGGTTGCTAAATCTATACAATTTTATGGATGGTATAGATGGAATTGCCAGTGTGCAGGCTATCTCGGTTTCTGGTGGAGCTGCTCTAATCTTGCTATTACAAGGACAGCAGACTTGGGCAGCGCTGTTGTTTTTGTTATCGATTTGTGTGGCAGGCTTTTTGGTTTGGAACTGGCCGCCTGCGAAGGTTTTTATGGGTGATGCCTGTAGCGGTTTTCTCGGCTTTATCTTGGGGTTGTTGCTGGTAATTACTTCTGCTGAAGGCTCCATAAACCTCTGGAGCTGGATTATTCTTTTGGGTGTATTTTGGCTTGATGCTACTGTAACACTTGTAAGACGAATTTTTCGTGGTGAAAAATTCTATGAAGCGCACAGGAGCCATGCTTATCAGCGATTATCGCGTCGTTGGCAGAGCCATAAAAAGGTAACGTTGTCGGTGCTGGCTATTAATACTCTCTGGTTGTTGCCCTGGGCTCTGGCGGCAACTTTTGTGCCCACCTATTCACTGCTTATCTTTTTTGTTGCATTAACGCCATTGGCATATCTTATTCTGATGTTAGGCGCCGGTAAGGGGGATCTAGAAGCTTAGGGATCGCTTTATAGAGGGCGTATATGGGCCGTTGTGACCAACATCACTAAACCAATATGCCAGTGTAGCTTAGTATAGCGAGGGTAAGTGAATTGGATCATCCGTTGTTGTTAATTTATGCTTACGAAGCAAGCCTAAGGCCACCTCTGATTTCTGGAAGATAGGCTATTTGATGTACGCTTTTTGGCCAGCTTCAAATAGTAAGTTATCCAGGCATATGTTAATCTTGGCTGCTATTAACATGAGTAATAGTTTAAATAAGAAATTTTTATTAAATTTAAAGGGATATTAGGATAAACAGCAGAATGTTACCTCTTAACATTTTAGAAGCGCCCCGTAGTGTCAAGCGTCTGATTATGGTGGCCGCTGATCTTGTCATTTTACCGGCCTCTTTT
>JBECKY010000080.1:0-5485 GCA_040235475.1 Pseudomonadales bacterium | reverse complement strand
CCGAACTCAGAAGTGAAACGACTTAGCGCCGATGGTAGTGTGGGGTTTCCCCATGTGAGAGTAGGTCATCGTCAGACATTTATTCCGAAGGCCCTTGGTGCAATGCACCAAGGGCCTTTTTTATACCTGGCTTATGGCTGTGTATAATATTGCATTGTAGATGGCTTTTGCTAACTCGAGAGTGGCATGGCTTTTGATAACCTTGCTACTTAGGAGGTTTCTGATCAAGTCATAAGCTTGCATTTTGCACGTCCATTCAGGCTTAATCAGAGCCTCCTCTGTTAAACTTGCAGAAGGCATAAAAAATTCAGTCATAAGAAAATGCAAACCATGGGAAAGTTAAAAACTGAAAAGTCAGCTATAAGTCTTGGCACAAGCTCGGAAATCAATCCAGCGCTTAAATGGGGCCCAAGATTAATAAAGCTACCGGGCATAAATTTTCTGATTTGGCTGGGTGCTGCAATTGGCGCACCCTATTCTGCTAATATCCGCCCCAGAGTTCTGCATTTCTCCGAAGGGCATTTAGAACTAGGCATGAGAAAACGGCGGGCGCTCACCAATCATATGCGCACCGTGCATGCTGTGGCCATGGCTAATCTTATTGAGTTAACGGCATCTGGAGCCGTGCAGGCTTGCATTCCAAAAACATCCCGTTGGATACCCAAGGGTATGTCGATTGAGTATTTGAAAAAAGCCAAAACAGATTTACGTTCGGTATGTAAATTTGAAACGCCTGATTGGGCTGTTGCTCAGGATTTTCCGCTGCGTGTGGATTTGTATGACACCGGCGGTGATAAAGTCGCTATGGGGGAAGTCAATATACTGATTGGCCCAAAACCAAATAGCTAATGTATTTTGCAGGTTTTGGCTGGGGTTTTTCTGGGTTTAACTGAAGTCATTTATCAGCGAGTTTTGTGTCTCTTCCGATAATTTATCAATTAAATAATGGTAAGCCGGGTGGTTGCTACCCAGGCGGACGGTTTCACCTTTTTTAAAGGCGGCAATCATCGCTGGTGTAAATTCAAAACGCATGAAGTGCACCGAGGATGTTTTCTCTTCGGTGCTGCGTTCCAGATCTTCGTTGCAGATAGGGTGTATTTGCTCAAACTCCCCCACTTGAATCCAGATGCTATGTTCAATGCCTACTAGCTGCTTGAGTGCTTGTTTTCTTGCATTTTCATCGTCGTATTCAAGCATAAAGGTGGCTTTCAGATTGCTGCCGTCGGGTATCAGGGGGTTGTAGGCTTCAATTTCTTCTTTGATCAATGCCGGATCACTTATTTTTTCAATGCGAAGCATTTCCTGCACCTGATACTTCATGGTCATGTAGTCTTCAAAATACAAGGTGGCATTCGGACCCAGGTGCACTCGTCGTTTGGACTTATGCGCTATAATTTCCTGGCGCATTGCGTCACGAATTTTTGCATACTTTTCTAGGCTGATAAATTCATTTACGCTTAGTTTTTTCATCATTATTGGTTTTATGAGCTCATGGTGGTGGGTTTAAATGCCGTAGGCTTTTCGTAATAAAGATATTGGATGGTCGGTTATTTTGTCTTCCGCTAAATTGCTTTCGATATGATGGGCGGCCATTGGGCAATCACTGCCATAATAATCCGGCGCTTGTTTCTCAATTTGTTTAACCACAGGTTTTACCAGTTTTTTAGCAATGTCATGGGTTTCGCTTTTAACTGCATAGGTACCATCGTGTCCTGAGCAGCGTTCGATACTGGTGACTTTGGTGTTTGGAATCAGTTGCAGTACGTCACGGGTTTTAGGGCCAATGTTTTGTACCCGTTGGTGGCAGGCAGCATGATAGCTGATGTTGCCCAGACTGTGTTTGAAATCGGTATTAAATTCACCTTCCCGGTAGCGCAGGTGAAGATATTCGAAAGGATCAAAAAAAGCTTTACCGACTAACTGTACATCTGCGTTATCGGGAAACATCAGGGGTAATTCCTGTTTGAACATTAAAACACAGGATGGCACCAGAGCCACGATGTCCCAGCCATCTTTCACCAGTTCTGCCAGTTGTGGAATATTTTTTTCTTGCAGTCGGGTAACGCTGTCGAGATCACCTAATTCCAGTTTCGGCATGCCGCAGCAATGTTCCTGGGTCATTAGGCGAATTTGAATCTGGTTATGCTGGTAAACGGCAACAAAGTCATCGCCCATATCGGGTTCGTTATAATTGCAATAACAGGTAGTAAAAAAGATTACCTTGCCGGTGGTGGATGCGGTTTTTGTATATTCCTGGGGTTTTTGTACTTCGCCGGCAATGGTTTTTCTTAACGTGGGGTAATGGTATTCCGGTAGTCGGGCATCCTGATGAATACCTGCGACTTTATCAAGGGCTTTTCTTAAGAGCTTGGTTTTATTGGCGGTATTGGCTAAGGGCGCAATCAGCGGCTGGGCAAGGGTTTTTCCCATTAGGTCAGTGCTGGTGATGATCTTGTCTCTGAGTTTGCTTTTGCCTTGTTTGAAATTAACCGCTTTGGCACGAAGCATAAGGTGTGGAAAATCCACGTTCCATTCATGGGGCGGCACGTAAGGACATTTGGTTAAATAACACAAGTCACACAGGTAGCATTGATCCACTACCTTTTGATAATCCTTGGTGTCAACACCATCCACTTCCATGGTGCTGCTTTCATCCACCAGGTCAAACAAAGTGGGGAACGAGTTGCATAAACTCACGCAGCGGCGGCAACCGTGGCAAATATCAAAAACCCTTTCCAGCTCCTGGTTTAATGATGCCGGATCATAAAATGCCGGATCATTCTGGTTCAGCGGATGTCGGGTAGGGGCTTCAAGATTGCCTTCTTTATAGGTTTTAGGATCATCTGCCATGGATATGACTTTGCCGGGTTAAAGTAAATGTGAATGAATCAGCGAGAGGTTCGTCGGGAACCCCTCGCCAAGTCACTAAGAGCCGAAATTAAGCGTTTAAATTATCCAGGGCTTTTTGAAAACGATTGGCATGAGAGCGCTCGGCTTTACCCAGAGTTTCAAACCAGTCGGCAATTTCATCAAAGCCTTCGTCGCGGGCTGTTTTAGCCATGCCAGGGTACATGTCAGTGTACTCATGGGTTTCTCCCGCAATGGCTGCTTTAAGATTATCACCGGTTTCGCCGATGGGTAAGCCCGTTGCTGGGTCTCCGGTTTCTTCCAGATATTCAAGGTGGCCATGGGCATGGCCGGTTTCGCCTTCGGCGGTAGAGCGAAATACTGCGGCCACATCGTTATAGCCTTCAATATCTGCTTTGGCGGCAAAATACAAATAGCGGCGGTTGGCTTGAGATTCGCCAGCAAAGGCGGCTTTCAGGTTTTCTTCGGTTTTTGAGTCTTTTAATGACATGGTATCCCTCCAGTTGGTTTTACGATTGTTGCTATGAGTGATTCTGTTAGGTCTTGCTTGATAATAGTAAGCCAGCTTGCTGGCGGCAAATGAGATTAATCAATGTTCATCATCGAAAATAACGATTGTAGAACCATAATCGTTAAGCATTTAAAGTTCAAGAGCTTATCAACTTGATGATCTTGAAGGAATCCGCTTAATGGGAGGGTTAAGTCAGCGGTTTTAGTCAGAAGTTTGAGCTGTTCCAGAAGCCGTCAGCACGATCAGGTTTGTCATCGCAACGGCGTGAACCGTGCGCATAGGCTTAAAGTTCAGTTAGGTGAGGGTGTGCATTATCGGGTCAAGCCTCGGCTCGTCCTATTGTTCATTGTTTCTTAATCGATGTACTTCACCAGGCGTACAATTTTTTGTACGCCATAGGTTCTTTTAATTATGTTTACAGCCTTGTCTGTTTCTTTTTCCGTAAGTAGGCCCATCAAATAAACAGTACTGTTTTCGGTAACAATTTTTGTATGGCTGGCCGGGAAATCCTGGTGCAGGAACAAACTGGTTTTTACTTTAGTTGTTATCCAGGCATCGTTTAGCCTGGCTGGTAATGAAGTCGGCCCAGACACCGCGATTTCATTATAAACCCTTTCCACATGACGAATTTTTTTTGCAATGTCTCCGGCTTTTCTTTTAAGGGCACCAGATGATGTCTGACCGGTCAGCAGTGTGTATCCATCGTAGCTGACAACAACAATATGACTGTGCTTAAAGGCGGGGTCAGAATTTTGAATGTTAATCAGGGTCTTGGCTTCAATGCTTTGATCTTCAATTCGGCTCCCCAGGGTGCGTTTGCCGTGATGGGTGTCGGTTAAGCCACTGCCACTGGTTGCCAGGATCAGGCTTGAACAAGCTGTACTCATTAAGTTGCTCATGCTCAGTAAAAAAATAAATAAAATTTTAAACAGGCATTGCTTCGACATTTTTGAGTTTGACATTACTCTCAGTTGGTTGGCGCTTAAAGGCTACACAGCTGCGACAAGGTTGACTTGTTCTGCGGTTCTCTAGCTTTCATGGCCAAATAGTTGTTGATCAATAAGGTCGCAAAGACAATGGATAACCAGAAGATGTACCTCCTGAATCCGTGGTGTAGAGTTTGATGGTACCCGAATTTCAATATCCTCAGTCTTCAAGATACGACTGACGTCGCCGCCGTCTTTTCCGGTTAGAGCTACGATAAGAATACCGCGGTCATGGGCAGCCTGAACGGCTTGAATAATGTTGGCAGAATTCCCACTGGTGGTGATGGCTAATAAAGTGTCACCTCCTTTACCCAGGGCTCTGATTTGTTTCGAAAAAATTTCGTTAAAGCTATAGTCATTACCAATTGACGTTAATGTTGATGTATCTGTGGTTAGGGCAATCGCCGGTAAAGGTGGGCGCTCTCTTTCAAATCGGTTCAGCATCTCAGCTGAAAAATGCTGGGCGTCACCTGCAGAGCCACCGTTGCCACACGTTAGGATCTTGCCTTCAGCAAGCAGTGAATGCACCATGGCATCTGCTGCTGCTGCAATACTTGCCGACAATAGTTCACGGGCTTGCACTTTGGTGTCGATACTTTGATTAAATAAGTCGCTAACGCGATCAATGGTATTCATCTTCAGTCAATAACCTCAGGTCTTTTGCTTTAATATATAGCCATAACAATTGCATGTCAGACGCCATGAGTACGCATTTTTGCGTCCATGGTTCTCAACCGCCAGGAGTTTAAGAGCTGGAAAACTGTTTTAAAAACTGATTTTCAGGTTTCAAAGGCATTTTTTATCCAGTTTATTTTGAGCCCATTATAACAGTGCTTCTCACCTTGTGTTGCTGGTGTTGCCCCGATTACGTCAAAGCGGCAATAAAGCTTTTTACTCCAGGCATGATGTTGTAGAAAATGCTCGGCAGTGGCAATGATTTTTTTTTGCTTTGTCATTGAAACTGTTTCAATGCTTGAACCAAAGCGTGCATTTTTACGGTATCTGATCTCAGTAAACACCAGAGTATTGTGGTGTTTTAAAATCAGGTCAATTTCTCCTACTTTGCAACTGTAGTTACTGCATACTTCTTTCAGGCCTTGTTTAATTAAATAAGCTTTAA
>JBECKY010000060.1:0-52723 GCA_040235475.1 Pseudomonadales bacterium | reverse complement strand
GGAGCGGTTTAAACAGATGGCAACGCGGCTGTTACGCTCAACGCCGTGTTCACGCAGGTAGTGGGCGAGCTGGTTGGCGCGGCGGTTGAGTTCAGCGTAGCTTAAAACATTATCGCCACAGATCACTGCGGGGGCATCCGCTGTGCTCTGTGCTTGCTGTTCAAACAGTTGTTGTACGCTGCGCTGCCCGGCCAGTGACACAGACGGGCCAGCCAGGGTTTGCTGTGTGGCTTCATCGGCCAATAAATAATTCAGTTCGCCAAGTGTCTGCGCTTCGCCGCTGATGATTTGTTCACTGAGGCTTAGAACTCGGTCCAGAAATTCATAATCAGCAAAATACCTTTGGTCGTATTTTAATGTCAGGGTTAAGGTTTCACCTTGCTGGTTAGCAATAAACTGTATTGCATTATCGACAACAGCGTCATAGGGGGTTAATTCAATGGTTTTCCCACACAGTACTGCGGCTGGAATAAAATTATAAAAATTGTAGGCAAAACTCAAAGGCCCTCGTGGAAGCATGTTTAATTGCTGGGTAATAGAAATCGCGGTTTGGCCTTTGATCGATTTCTGAAACTCACGGGCATAAGCCGTTAGGTCGGTGAAATTTACTAAGCTATGCAATGTACCATGGTCAACAATAAATGGCTGTCTTAAATAATAAACACCAATATTGTGAATATTGCTGTTGGTTCTATTTGCCATGTACTCAACCAGCTCAAAATCTGTTTCAGCACGGCAGTACTGTTTAACCAGAAGCCCATAAATACATTTAAAAAATAGCGCCGGGGTAATCCTATTGGCTTTACAGTATTTTTTTATTACTGCCCATTGTGTTTCGGGTACTGTTTTTTCTTTATAGCCTCGAATAATATGTTTACAGGCTCGATTACTTTCTGTAATCGGCGATGTAAAGCTCAAAGGCTCAACTTTGCTGAATTTATGCGCCCAGAATTTCAGGGTTTCTTCACGATCCATGTCCTGCCGGTCTTTTAGCAGGTATGCAGCAAAACTCTCCTTATCCTCTGGAAGCTTATTATTTTCGTAAAGCTGCGAAAGTTTATGCCAATGGGCGGCGATACCAACACCGTCAAGCATAATATGATGAACACTCATGCCAATGGCATAACAATTATCGCTCAGGTGAAACAGCCAGTGCTTGATCCAGTCTTCTTGTCCCAGCTTATACGGTCGGTAAATAGTTTCCGTGGCAAAGGCATGAAATTCTTCGCTCCTTAAATTGCGAGCGCGTAGATCTACATATTCGATAGGAAGGGCTTTATTTTTCAACGCACATTGATAAACCAGCTCTCCATAAGCTGATGTATTGGGAATCAATTCTGTTCTTAGTACCGGCTCATGTTGCACCAAGAGTTCCAGAGCATCCCGCCACCTATCCAGTTCCGGCTTTTCGTCAATGAGCACCGTGTAACCATGACTGTTTTGAGTACTATCTGGATGCATCATGCTGTCCAGATATAAATCTTTTTGAACAAACGACAGCGGCATCAGGTAATCTATTTCACCAGGCTCAAGGCCTAATTGATGAATCGTTGCTTCTTTACTTTCGATGGCTAACACATGCACTGAAGCCTTGGGGTGCGCAGCCATTTCTTCCAGCAAGTACTGGTAGTGAACAACCATTTGTTCCATGGTTTTTTTGTCGAACAGATCGGTGTTGTACTCAAGAGAACCCGTATAGCCTTGACCCGTTTCACTGATATATAAGGTTATATCCTGAATTGAGGTGCTATGTTCTGTTGCAAACGGCTCTATCTCCAGTCTGTCTGCGCCCTCTCCAAAGGAGATAGCGCTCTTGGTTTTACCTAATACACCTGCATTTGAGGTTTTTTCCAAAAAGCCAAAACCCACCTGAGCACCAGGGTTAAAGGCCGCATTGCGGCGAATATCAAGTACCTCGGTAATCATTTCACTGGGCAGGTCCTGATTTTCAAATGCATTTAAACTGTAATGTTTTACTCTTGTTAAAAACTCTTCAACCGAAGGGTTACCTCTTAGGTCGCCACGCATAATCAGCGCATTGATAAAGAATCCAATCAAGCCTACGGTTTCTTCTCTATCACGTCCTGACACAGGAATACCCACACACACATCATCTTGCTGAGCGTAACGACCCAATAGCAGCTGAAAGCCTGCTAACAATGCCATAAATAAAGTCATATCATTAGCGCGCGCTAATTGTTTAACCTTAGACATGGTGTCGCCAGAAATTTCAAACTGGAAAGCATCGCCATGTTGAGTTTGCTTTGCGGGCCTGGGCCTGTCCGTTGGTAAAGTTAATAACTCGGGAGCACCCTTTAAGGCCTGCTTCCAAAATGCCAATTGCGATTGTATTTTTTCTTGGTTTAACTGTTTTCTTTGCCATGCGGCAAAATCTGCATATTGTATCGGTAAGGCCGGCAAGAGTGGCGGCTGATTATTTTTATAGGCTGTGTATAAGGCAATGATTTCTTTAACCAATATCTCCATGGACAAGCCATCAGAAACAATATGGTGCATGCTGATTAATAAAATAAAATCATTGTCGGCCAGACTGAATAGCTCGGTTCTGAATACCGGCCCTGTGGAAAGATCAAACGGTTTGTTTGATGCTTCTGTAACAATAGCCTCAGCTTGCACCAGTGAGTTTTCTTTGTCGACCTTACAAGGTGTTGCAATGTCTGTTACGACTAAAGGCCAATGGCCGATGTCAGCAATGATTTGTATAGCTTCACCATCCGCCTGCGAGACGTAATGGGTTCTTAGTATTTCATGGCGCGTAACAATTGTTTGAAAAACTTTTTGCAGCAGAGCCACATCCAGTCGGCCTTTTATTCTTAATGCCTGACCCATATTGTAGGCGCTACTGCCTGGATTTAATTGCTCTATAAACCACAAACGCTGCTGTGCGAATGAAAGCGGTATGGGCTGATCTCTTAAAATTTTATCTATCGGTGCGAGCCGAGCATTTGCTTGCGACACGGATTGCTCAATCGACAATGCTAAATTTTCTATCGTAGGGTCTTCAAATAAAGTTCTCAGGGGGAGTTCAGTTTGGAATAATTCCCGGCATCGAGCTATCACCCGTGTTGCCAGCAAAGAGTGCCCGCCAATTTCAAAAAAATTATCTTTTACACTTACCTTCTGCCTTCCCAGTAGCTCAGCCCAGATAACCGCCAGCTTTTCTTCGATCTCATTACGCGGTGCAACATAAGCTTCTGTACCAGACAGATCACTTTGTTTTAATAACGCTAATAAAGCAGCTCTATCTACTTTTCCATTGGGTGTTAACGGCCATGCTTCGATGACAATTACGTCTGATGGCAGCATATATTCTGGCAAACTTTTTTTAAGCTGCTGCCTCCATGCAATGCCTTTAAGTTCATCAGGACCCTTAATATAAGCCAATAAACGATCATTTTTTACCAATACTAAAGCATCTTGCACTTGCGGCTGTTGACGCAGGCAGTTTTCAATTTCGCCCGGCTCTATGCGATAGCCTCTTATTTTTACTTGTTGATCAATGCGTCCGAGAAATTCAATGGTGCCATCTGATAAATAACGCGCTTTATCGCCGGTACGATACAGTACAGGGCCATGCCCGTATTTTTCAGCGTAGGGGTTAGAGATAAATGCACTGGCAGTTAATTTTTTTTGGTTCAAATAGCCTTGTGCGACACCATCACCAGCAGTGTAAAGCTCACCAGGCAAACCCCAGGGCACTGGCCGTTGCTGTTGATCCAATATATACACCTGGGTGTTAGCGACTGGTTTGCCTATTGGAATTGTGCGCCCAAACTCCACACCTTCGGTCATTACATAACAACAAGTAAACGTTGTATTCTCAGTAGGACCATAGCCGTTAACCAGACGAATACCCGGTACACTTTGTAAAACTTTCCTCACCCAGTGGGGCGCTAGAACATCACCACCGGCTAATAATTGTTGCAATCCTTGTAACGAATCCAGGTGATACTCAGACATGTAATGAAACAAGGCGGCGGTAAGCCATAGGGTAGTGACTTTTTGCGCGACTAGAAAATTTGCAAGCTGATCCAGGTTTTCGGCGCCAGGCGGCGCCAAGATCAATTGACCACCGTTGAGCAAGGCTCCCCAAATTTCAAAAGTGGCGGCATCAAAGGAGATCGGCGCATACTGCAAAATTCTTTGCTGCTTATCCAGCAATACATAATTAGAGTTTTTTACCAAGCGGACAACACTTCGCTGATTAACAGCGATACCTTTTGGCACCCCGGTAGAACCAGAGGTATACATAATGTACGCTGTATCACTAGCATGGGTTTCAATAGGCAAAGGCTCTGAAGAAAATTCTTGGTAATCCCCCTCCAGGTCTAAGACTCTAATATCAAAATTTGAAAACTGCTCAGCCAATGCATTTTGAACTATCAATATTTTTGCGCCAGTATCCTGCAACATATATTGCAAACGTTCTTTTGGATACTGGGCATCTAATGGCACATAGGCACCACCGGCTTTTAATATAGCCAGGATACCAACAATTAAATGGGCTGAACGCTCTCCACAAATGGCAACCGGCATACCTTGTTGCACACCTGCTTTGTGTAAGGCCCATGCCAAGTTGTTGGACTTTAAATTCAGGTCGTCATAACTTAAATTCACCCCTTCAAAAGTCAATGCAATGGCATGCGGGTGCTGAGTCACTTGTTGCTCAAACAAATCGACAATGCTTTTATCCCGCGGATAGTCACGACGGGTGTTATTCCAGGTTTTTAATATTTGCTCTTCTTCAGCTTTTTCTAATAAGGATAAACTGGATATGGGTGATTCTGGATTGAGCGTAATACTTTCCAATAAACTTCGCAGGTGTTTTATAAAACGCTCAATGGTAATGCTTTCAAATAAATCTGTGCGGTATTCAATTTCACCATACAGTTGATCATCATGCTCCACAAAACCCAACTGCAAATCAAACTTTGCTGTTTCTCGATCAAGCTTTATGGTTTCCAGACTTAAACCTGGTAAACTAAACTTTTCGTCCATGGCGTTTTGCAATACGAACATCACCTGAAATAGCGGCGTGTGGCTCATGCTTCTTTCTATATTCAGTTCGTCTACAATTTTTTCAAAGGGAATATCCTGATGATCGTAGGCATCAAGGGTTGTAGCCTGAACCCGCTTCAGGCATTCAATAAATGATGGCTCGCCACCAGACCCGGAAGATAAATCTGCCCTCAGCGCCAAAGTATTAACAAAAAAACCTATCAGCGGTTCCAGTTCTGGACGGGTTCGATTTGCAATAGGGGAACCAACAGCAAAGTCTGCCTGCCCCGTATACCGATAGAGCAAAATATTAAACGCTGCCAGCAAGGTCATATACAAGGTAGTGCCTTGCTGCTGGCTCAACTGTTTTATTTTTTGGCTCAGTTCTGTCGGAATTGTGAAAGTTTGTATAGCACCCTGGTGGCCTGTTATAGCTGGCCTGACTTTATCTGTATACAGCTCAAGAACCGGTACATCTGCTAACTGCTTGCGCCAATAGTCTAGTTGGCGTTCCAATACCGCCCCCTGCAACCACTGCCTTTGCCAACAGGCAAAGTCCTTATATTGAATTTTTAAGGGTGGCAGTGGTGAAGGCAGACCCTGAGCAAATGCATTATAAAGAATACCCACTTCTTTAATTAAGACGCCCATAGACCAGCCATCAGAAACGATGTGGTGCATGGTAGTGATTAATACCGCCTCATGCTCTGATAATCGAAACAGTTTTGCTCGTATCAAGGTGTCTTTAACAAGGTCAAACGATATTGTTGCCTCGCGATAAAGAAACTTTTTTAAGCTTTGCTCCTGACGATATTCACTCAACTCAGACAAATCATCGACAACAATCGCCCAGCTTCCCAGGTCTTTAATCCGTTGCCAACCTTCGCCTTGGTGGTTTTCAAAACCGGCTCGTAGCGCTTCATGTCGGTTAATAATTTCACGAAATACTTTATTTAGTACATTAACATCAACAGCACCTGTTAAGCGTAAAGCAATGGGTATGTTATAGGAAATATCACCCGGATCAAGCTGCTCTATAAACCATAAGCGTTGTTGGGCAA
Organism: Pseudomonadales bacterium; assembly: GCA_040235475.1. GTDB lineage: Bacteria > Pseudomonadota > Gammaproteobacteria > Pseudomonadales > UBA3067 > JBECKY01. The sequence continues at coordinate 46,643 of JBECKY010000060.1, read as the reverse complement.
ACGACAGCGGGTATTTTTCGGCATCATCAACTTTTGGTATCGCCTCTTTACCGCTGTCATCAATTGTTTTTGCATTACGCAAAAATGCGATTACCTCAGGCTTAAACTTTATAAGCTGACTTTTTATTTCAGGCGTAAACGCTCCTTTAGGCGCTTTGAATTTTAGTTCATCGCCTTCAAGCCACAATTTAATCCCTGCGGCACGCGCTTTACTTAACAGTTCATGCGCCGTCATAACGTGCCTTCATCAAAATCATTTTCATCTGCTAATGCATCTTCTGATTCAGTCTGCCAGTGAATGGTTTCGATTAGCTCTGCAACTGCCGCCACGGTTGTCACTTCAAACAGGCTTTTAAGCGGCAGATTTGTTCCGAATACCTCTTTAATGCGGGTATTCACTTTGGTGATTAATATTGAATGGCCACCAAGTTCAAAAAAATTATCATAAATACCAACACGATCCACGCCGAGCACAGACTGCCAAATGTCGACTAATTTAGCTTCAACAGCTGTTCTTGGTGCCACATAGTCAATTAACTTTATTTGTTGAAAATTAATAGCGGGTAACTGGCTGTAATCTATTTTCCCGTTTGACGTTAATGGCACCGCTTTAATAATCACTATTGCTGAAGGAATCATGTAATCCGGTAAAAATTCTTCCAAGGTCAGTTGCAATTTTTCCGGCAAAGTTACGACATCCTGCTGAATATTTTTTTCAGGCACAACATACGCTGCCAGGTATTTTTGTCCATTGTGTTCAATGGCGCGCACGATAGCTGTATTAACCTGCCCTTGGCTGGAAAGTACGCCTTCTATTTCACCAAGCTCTATTCTAAAACCACGAATTTTTACTTGATTACTGGTCATACTTATATCTGAGCCAAAGTTATGGTTAATTCTGCCCATAAATTTCAAGTTGCCATTTTCTTCATAACGCACAAGATCACCTGTTTTATACAGTCGCTCTTCTGCATTTTCAGAAAAAGGGTTGTGAATAAATTTTTCTGCGGTAAGCTCAGGCTGATTTAAATAACCCCATGCCAAACCTTCTCCGCCAATGTGCAACTCTCCTGGCATGCCTATTGGCCTGGGCGATAGATGCCTGTCCAGCACATAAATTTTATAATTATCGATAGGCTTGCCGATAGGCGGCAAACCCACACAATGCAAGTCATTTAACTCAACACTGGTGGTTACAACGCTTGCCTCTGTTGGTCCATATTGATTATAAACTTTAAAACCTAGATTTTTTTCTGGCCAAATGGTTAATTGATCACCACCCGTTAAAAGTGCTCTAAAGCATTCAGGGAATTCAATATTATTTTTCAGCATGTTTTCAGCAATGGGCGTGGGCAAAAATGAAACATTAATATTTTTCTCATTCAGCCATTTGCCAAGTGCTTCCGGATCCACTCGAATATCATTATGAGCAATATTAATGCAAGCGCCCTTTATAAGGCCCGGCCACATTTCCCAAACACTTGCATCAAAGCCTTCGCTGGCGATCAGGCTTAGATTATCTGTTGCATTGATTTCAAAATTTCGATTATGCCAGTTACAAAGATTTTTTAATGCTTTGTGTTGTATTAAGACACCTTTGGGCGTTCCGGTCGAACCTGAAGTATAAATACTGTAGACAAAATCATTTTTATCTATTGAAGTTTCAAGGTTATTTTCAGAGAAACCTTCTAACTGAGCAGCAGAAACAGTTAGATTTAAAATAGCATTGTTAAAGTCCGTTAATTTTTCCTGCCATGCGGTTTCTGTTATTAAGGCTTTAACCATCGCATCTTTTAAAATAAGATTAACACGTCCTTCAGGATAGCTTGGATCGATAGGAATGTAGGCTGCGCCGGTCTTGACAATACCAATAATTGCGGCAACCATATCAACGGATCGCTTGCTAAGTATTGCGACAAAATCACCTTTTGAAACGCCGTTTTCATGCAGGTATCTGGCAATTTTATTAGCCTTTTTGTTTAATGCAGCAAACGTGTATTCTAAGCGATGGTCTGTTACCGCTTTCTTTTCAGGGTGTTGCCTCACTCTTGCTTCAAATTCCTGGATCACCGAGGAATCTAAATCTGAACTGACAAAGGTTTTATTCCATTCGTAGACTACTTTATTAAATTCTTCAGCATTAATCACCGTCAAATCTTTTAACGCAGAATAAGGTTTAGTTACTATGTTTTTCAGTACTTGAGTAAATTGCCTGAATAATCTTTCAATCGCTATTTCTGTAAAGCTTGAAGCCTCATAGGCAATTCTCATTTTCAGTATTTCCCCCGGCATAATAACAATAGTCAAAGGGAAGTTTGTTTGTTCCACGCTACTTATATTGGAGAATTCAACTGATATGGAACTGGCTTTTAATACATCATTAACCGGATAATTTTCAAAAACCAGCAGACTTTCAAACAAATGGCCCTCGGCAATCACCTCGCTGCATTGCTGTACTTCATAAAGAGGTGTTGATTCAAATGTTCGCGCTTCAGTTTGTTTTTGCTGAATCTCTTGCAACCACTCTATAATGCTTTGTTCATCTTCAAGCAAAATACGCAGGGGAATGGTATTAATAAACAAGCCAACCATATCTTCAACACCTTGAAGCTCAGGCGGTCGGCCAGAAACGGTTATGCCATAAACAACATCCTGCATGCCACTATAGCTTGCTAGCAAATAAGCCCATACGGCCTGAAATAATGTATTGCTTGTGAATCGATGCTCTTTACAGAAGTTTTCTATTTCAGCTTTTAAAGATTGTTCAAAGATAAAATCCTTAATCGGTTTTGCTTCGCCATTGCCCTGGGTTTGCAATGAAACCATTGAACGCATACCCAAGGGTGTTATTGATTCGAACCCGGCTAAATAGCGAGTCCAAAATTCTCTGGCCAGATTTTTATCATTACTTTGCAACCAGGAAATATAATTGCCATATTTAGGCACCTGCACCGGCTCAGGGATGCTTCCTTGCAGCATCATCTCATAGGCCGAAAACACATCTGCAATTACTCGGGCGACGGACCAGCCATCGAGTAAAATATGGTGGAAACTCCACACCATTTTTTGGACGTTTTCATCGGTTGAAATCAGGGATATTCGCATTAAAGGCGCCTCTTTAAAATCAAAGCCCTTAATACGATCCTGCTTTAAGAATTCTTTAAAATCAATTTTATGCTTAATATAGTCAATATTTATATCGCAATGCTTGTGCACCACTTGTAGTGACTGATCCAGACCCTCCCATATAAACGAGGTTCTTAAAATCTCATGCTGTTTAATTACCGATGTCCAGGCTAACTTAAATACTTCACGATCCAGCTTCCCTTTTAATTCGACAATGTGTTGTTCAAAATAAACCCCTGTTTCCGGCTCCAGGCGGGCATGAAACAGCATGCCCTGCTGCATGGCTGAGAGGGGGTATAGATCTTCAATATCGGGGTATTGTTTAACGATGGTGTCGAGAGATTGCTGATCCAGATTCGCCAAGGGAAAGTCCGAAGGCGTAAATCCACCATTTTCATCGGCAAGACAAAACTCAATGATATTTTCAAGTATTTGTTTATGGCGTTTAATGAGTTTTTCTATGGTTTGGCGCTCGAAAATATTGTTTCCAAAGCGCCAGCCAATAGTCAGTTTCTCATTAAGTACAATACCAAAAATATCAAGCAGATGCGTTTGATGATTTTTTAAGTGTCGGTCATGCCCTGCAGCTTCATTCGCCGGCAAGAGTATGCTTTGTTTATTAAAAGTATTGTCTGTCTGGCCCAGGTAGTTAAAGTTTATTTCTGCCTGGGGTTTTTCTGCCAGTGTTTTTGCTGCTGAATCACTGCCATGATACCTTAGTAAACCGTAGCTCAAGCCTTTTTCAGGAATTAAACGCAGCTGCTCTTTAACCGATTTAATAGTACCTGCGTAATCAATCCTGCCTTCAGAAAAAGACTCTAATTGCAGCAATACAGGAAAAGAAGTGGTAAACCAGCCTATGGTACGAGAAACATCAACAGCATCAGAAATATGCTCTCTGCCATGACCTTCAAGGTTTATTAAACAATACTGTTGTTGTTGCCACTCATTTAAAGTAATTGCCAATGCCGTTATCAGTAAATCATTTATCTCTGTTCGATATGCCTTGCCAGCTTCAAGTAATAATTGTTTTGTTTTCTCCACTGATAATGTTTCTTCAATGAGTACCGTTGATTCAACGCTGTTTTCCAGGCTTTGGTTGGTAAATAACGGCTTTACCTTATCGAATGGCAAAGCATCCCAGTATTCCAGCTGAGCTAATACAGGTTTACTATCGGCATAATTAAATAATTCATGGCTCCACTCGGAAAACGATGTGGTTTTTTCTCCCAATAGATTATTAAGGCTTTCATTTCCTATGCCCAATGAATCATTTTTATTTAACTGCAACAAAAGCGTATTGAAATCTTCAAGCAGGATACGCCAGGAAACACCATCTATAATTAAATGGTGTGCACTTATAAATACTCTATATTCATTTTGTATTTTAATTAAGGCGATTTTAAACAGCGGGCCTTTTTCCAGGTCCAGGCTTCGCTGAATAGCACTGATCAGTTGTTGCAACTCCTCTAACTGGTTTATTTCATAGGCCTTGAAAACCTGATTTAGAGGCGCACTGGAAAAATCAGCTTCGACATAGCCGTGAACAGCACCATACTCACTGATTTTAAATACCGACCTTAAAATATCATGTTGTTTAATGAGTTCTTCTGTAGCTGTATTTAAAACATTTTTTAGTGCTGAAAATCCCTTAAGGTTATTAGGCGGTTGATTCGAATCAAGGTTTAACTTCAACAGAACTGACATATTCCACTGATTTTGGTGCTCAAACCTCTGCTCAAAAAACCACTGCTGTATGGGTGTAAGTTTAGCGGCCTTGGTAACGAATCCCTGCTCAGCTTTAACCGTTTGACAAGTTTCAGCTTGTTCTGCCAGTGCAGCTATAGTTTGTAATTCAAATAACTGCCGGGAATTTATTTTTAATCCAGCCTTTTTAACCCGGCTGACAATTTGAATACTAAGAATTGAGTCGCCGCCCAATTCAAAATAATTATCGTGTACGCCGATGTTTTCTATTCCCAGTACATCTGCCCAAACATTTTGCAATATCTTTTCGTTTTCATTTCGTGGGCCAACATGCTGCCTGTTTCTGGAGACCTCGATATCAGGAGCTGGTAATGCTTTTCGATCCAATTTGCCGTTTTCGGTAATGGGTAATTTTTCCAACCAAATAAAGTTAGAAGGAATCATATAGTCTGGTAATTCAGCCTTTAGGGCTTGTTTTAATTTTTCATTGCCGATAGCTTGACAGCCGTCCTTGACTACAAGATATGCAAGCAATTTCTTTATACCGGCTTTACCTTCCCGGGCAATTACGGCCACTTCGCGAATGGGTTCAATATTTTTAAGAATATTTTCAATTTCTCCCAATTCAATGCGGTAGCCTCTGATTTTCACCTGCTGGTCAATCCTGCCCAGATATTCAATATTGCCATCAGGCAGGTAACGGGCTAAATCACCGGTTTTATAAAGCACCTTGCCATGATCGTATTCCATTGCGTAGGGATTGGCTAAAAACGCTTTTTCTGTCAATGCCGGTTTATTCAGGTATCCCCGCGCAACGCCATCACCTGCGGTATATAATTCCCCTGGCATACCCATTGATACCGGTTTTAATTGTTTATCAAGCACGTAAACCTGTGTGTTAGCAATTGGTCGCCCGATGGAAACACTTTTAGCCACTTGTGCTGCGTTAGTCATGGGATAACAACAGGTGAACGTGGTATTTTCTGTGGGGCCATAACCGTTTATTATTTTTATTCCAGGATATGCATCCAGGACTTTTCTCACCAGCGTAGGTGACAATACATCCCCACCGGCTAATAATTGTTTGATTTTCACAAACGCTTCAAGGTGATATTCCGCCAGGTAATGAAATAATGCCGCAGTCAACCACACTGTATTGATATTTTCCTGAATCAGGGTGTCAGCCAACTGATCCATTTCCAAATGGCCGGGGGGTGCTACGACTAAAGTACCACCGTTTAGCAATGGCCCCCATATTTCCAGAGTGGCGGCATCAAACGAAATCGGTGCGTATTGTAAAAATACCTGGTCTTCATTTAAGTCAATGTAATTGGTATTCCTAACCAGGCGAGCAATACTTTTCTGGCAAATTTCTATACCCTTCGGTTTGCCGGTTGAGCCGGATGTATACATAACATAGGCAAGGCTGTTGCTATTACTTTTAGGCTGCTTATTTTCACAAGCAAATGCGGAAACATCCTCTTCAAGGCATATTTTTTCAATGTCAAAGTCAGCAAAGTGTGCATTAAAAGCATTTTGCAACAAGAGTAGTTTAGCGCCGGTATCATTCAACATATACTGAAGCCGTTCTACAGGATAATTGGCATCCAGAGGCACATACGCAGCACCTGCTTTAACAATAGCCAGCATGGCCACGATCATTTCAACGGATCTTTCAGCACAGAGTGCTACCAGCAACTGATCCCTGCTATGCTTAGTATTTGCATACCTTGTTTGAGATATTTTTTCTGCCAGCTGGTTGGCGTGCGAATTTATCTCTTCATAAGTATATGAATGTTGCTTAAAACGTATAGCTGTATTTTTCGGTGTTGCCCTTACTTGTTGTTCAAACAGCTCTGCAATAGAGGCACTGTCTTCATAAGGAGATTTTGTCGCATTCCAGTCTGCAAGAATTTTCTTTTGCTCGTCATTGCTTAATAGCAACAGCTCATCCAGCGGTGATGTGTAGCTTTCTGTTAATACTTCACTGGTGTGAATAAAATTTTCCAGCATGTCGCTGATAAATTCCCTTGAATAGCGTTTCTTATCGTAAGAAATTTTTATTTCTATATTTTCTCCAGGGTTTATCACCAAGCTTAACGGATAATTTGTCTGCCACTGCGTGCTTACTGAACCAATACTCAGATCACTAGCACCCTCTTGCAACGCCTGATCAACCGGGTAGTTTTCAAATACAAACAGGCTTTCAAATAATTCACTGCCTTTATCATAGTTAAGCCACTTATAAATAGTGTTTAGCCCTGTGGTTTCATATTTTCTCAACTCCAACTGCTGCTTTTGCAAAGCAGCAAAATATTCTTCTACGGTTTTTTTGCCAAAATCATCAACTTTAATTCGCAACGGCAGCGTATTAATAAACAAACCGACAATTTCTTCACTTTTGGGTAATTCCGGCGGCCGGCCTGATAGCGTGATACCAAAAACAACATCCTTTACACTTGAGTATCGCGATAGTAATAAGGCCCAAACACCCTGGAAAAATACGTTTGTAGTTATTCTTTTCTCTTTAACACCTGCAGTTATTTTTTTGCTGAGTGTAGCATCGACATTAATAGACAATGCATCTCGTTCAGCACTACTTGCCCTCTCACAGTAATAATCATTAGGCAGCTCAGCAAGATCATTAATGTCCGCAAGGTATTTTTTCCAAAAGTTCTCTTCAGCTTCTTTCTTTTCTTTATTAACATTATTTAAAAATTTAATAAATGACCGATAATCGTACTTCCCCGCCAAATTAGAGTTCTGCCCATATTTTTCATTAGCAATAACTCTGTGACCATCAATTAACTCTTTGTAGTTTTTAAAGACATCAGCCAGCACTAAAGACAGCGACCAACCATCCAGAATAATATGATGAAATAAAACCGCTAATGAAAAGTCATCGCTATTATTTTTACAAATATAAACCTTGATCAGTCCTGGCTTTGTCAGATCGAAACCTTTTTTTAACTCTTCATTTAAGAAGTGATTAAACCGGCTTTTATCTGCTGTGTATTCATTAAATGAAACAGTCACTCTTTCATGCACACACTGCAATGGTTGTGGGATTTCGTCCCATACGAAAGCAGTCCTCAATATTGCATGCTTATCTATTGCCAATTGCCAGGCTTGTTTTATTATCTGAAGATCAAGAGCCTCTTTTATATCGAGCTTAACTTGCTCGCAGTAAAGTCCTGTGCCTTGTTCATGCAGCGCATGGAATAACATACCCTCTTGCAACGGCGACAGCGGGTATGCATCTAAAATATTCTTTTTACCGAAGTATTTACTTTGATTTTCAATTAAGCTGTCAACCTCCGTCTGCGAAAGCTTGCACAGAGGAAAGTCTGAAGGCGTTAAACCATAACTTGTCTCTAGCTGACAATGATCAATGATTTTTTCAAGTTGAAGGGCGAATTTTTCTGCAAGCTCCTGGATTACTTCTTTACTGAATTGCTTGTCACTAAAACTCCAGAACAGCTCTAAATGGCCATTCGTTATACCGCCATTGATTTCGATGGTGTGTTTTCTTTCCCCCTGAGGGCTTAAGTTTGTATGACTGAAATCCAGCTTAGATACTGAGAAATTCTGGTTTGAATTTTCATCCAGATTAAACTGCCCGAGATAGTTAAATACTATTTGCGGACAGATCTTTGCAAGGCTGTCAGCTAACGCCTTGTTATTAGTATTGTTATTTGGATACCTTAATAAACCGTATTCAAAACCATTGTTCGGTACTGCTTTTTTTTGTTCTTTTATAGCTTTAATAACACTGCCAATCTCCTGCCCTTGCGGAACACTTAAAAGCAATGGAAACAGGGTGGTAAACCAGCCCACTGTTCTGGACAAATCAATATTCTCTGAAAAATCCTCTCGCCCATGTCCTTCCAGTGAAATCAAGACTTCATTGCTGTTTGTCCATTCAGATACCGCCAATGCCAATGCAGCCAACAATAAATCATTAATATCAGTTCGATAGGCTTTATTGGCATCAGCCAACAGTTGGCTGGTTTTTTCGTTGCTAAGTTTTGTGCTCAGTTTAATTGTATCACTGACCAGCTTACTGCCTTTTGGGTTCTGGAAAGGCAACTCTGGGAATTTCTGCGTGGCAAATTTCTGCCAATATGCTCTAGTGTTATCACTGATCTTTGACTGGCTATATTCATTCAGCACTTGGACATATTCTTTAAATGAAGAGGTCTTTACACCAAGATCTATAGCCGAGTTATTCATGGATTGCTGTAAGGCAAGATTTAGATCTTCAAGCAATATACGCCATGAAACACCATCAACAACAAGATGATGTATTGCTATAAAAAGTTTTGTTCTATTTTCTATTTTATTATTTCCATTTACTTTTATATAGGCAACGGCCATCAAAGGGCCTTTATTCAGCGACAAACTTCTTTGAGTTTTTTCAATCGCATTATTTAGTTCCTGTTTATCTTCAATATTAAATGAATGCAGAACATTATCTATATTCGCGGCTTGATGTATCGCCTCTGTTACCTTACCGTTTTTATTTTCAAAACTTAGCCGCAGCGCATCGTGCTGAGCTATTAATGCCTTGACAGCCTGACTTATATGATCAATTGAAATCCTATCATCAAGCCTTAAAAGCACAGACTGATTCCAATGGTCAGCATCTACGACAGGTTCTTCAAAAAACCACTGTTGCACAGGATTCAGTAAACTGGCACCCGCCACAGGTCCTTGTTCAGCAAGAGTATTAGCGCCCCCCCATTTAACAACCTCCGCCAACTCAACAATGGTTTGATTTTCAAAAATCTGTCGAGCTGTAATATCCAGCCCCGCCCTGCGGGCCCGACTAACAATTTGAATGCTTAATATTGAGTCGCCACCTAAATCAAAAAAATTGTCTTCTATACCTATTTGATTTCGACCAAGAACTTCAGCCCAGATCTTAACCAGGCATTTCTCTTTGTCTGTTTTTGGCAGGATAATATTTTTATTAATTTCTTCATCGTTTAAAAGCTCTAAGGCCTGTAAGCTTTTGTGGTCCACCTTGCCGTTAGCGGTTAAGGGCAGCGATTTAAGTATTGCGAATTGATTGGGTACCATGTAGTCAGGCAGCCTTTCTTTCAGCGCCCGTTTTATTGCATCAATATTCTTTGCGACGGTATTCTTTTCTTCGATTCTTTTTTTCAGGGTACTATCTTCATCCATAACTATAAAGGCGACGAGACCGGGATTGCCCTGAAGGTCTTTCTTTACAATAACGGCTGACTCACTGATTGTGCTTAATTCATTTAACTGGCTTTCAATTTCCCCTAATTCAATTCGATATCCGCGCAGCTTAACCTGATTATCGGCCCTGCCCAGATAGTCAAGGCTGCCGTCTTTTTTAAAGCGAACCCGATCACCCGTTTTATATATTGTCTGACTGATATTATTCAGCTTAAGAACTTCAGGGTGATTAATAAATTTTTCCGCGGTCAGCGCCTGATCTTTTAAATACCCAGGACCAACACTGGTGCCACCGATATACAGTTCACCCACCACACCAGGTGGGACAAATTCAGCATCTCTGTCGAGCACATAAAGCTGCACATTCGGAATTGATTTGCCAATAGGCACCGATCGATCACTGCACCAGTCTTTCTTTGTCAGACAGTGGTAGCTGGCTATATCTGTACATTCAGTTGGCCCATAACTATTTATCAATTGGCAATTGCTTTGCTCATGCCATAGCCTTAAACGCTGATGTTTTATCGGCTCCCCGCCCAGAAACACATAGCGCAATGATTTTAGAGCATTAAAGTTTTGCGCGTTATCGGCCAAAGGGTAGAAGGCACTGGGTGCACAGTTTAGCCACGTGGTTTTTGTTTTGGAGATTAGTTTTAGTAATTCATCAAGCTCAAAATATTGGCCCTCAGGAATAACTAAAGCAGCGCCTTTAATTAAGGGCGCGAAAATATTTTTTTGAGTTAAATCAAAACCCATTGCACTTAATAGCAATACTCTATCTTGTTCATTCAAATTAAATTCATTGGCATACCAGTGAAGCAAATTATTCTCAGCTTTATGCGTAGCTCCGGTACATTTTGGAGTACCCGTAGAGCCGGAGGTATAAATTACGTATAAAAGTTGTTCTAGATTAATTTTTAGATCAAGGTTTTCAGTACTTGCTTTTGCAATGTCTTTTTCTTTTAGATCCAGCTCTATCAGTGCAGCTTTGCTATTAGATGCCGTCATGATGCCTTTTTTACTCAATACCATTGGCATCCCTGAGTCAGATATCATGAATTCAAGTCTTTGTTTTGGATAAGACGGATCAAGGGGCACATATGCAGCCCCGGCTTTCAATACTGCCAAGATACTTACAATTAAATCAACAGAGCGATCAAGGCAAATTCCAATTAAGGTATTCTCAGTTTGGTTTTTTCCCTGGTTTTGTTGATGCAAGTACCGGGCTAGTTGGTTGGCCTTTTCATTCAGCTGACGATAACTTATATTTTCTTTGCCATGAATTACGGCTATATTGTCAGGTGTTTTTTTTGTTTGTGCTTCTACCCACTGATGAATTGTTAAATTATTTTTATAGTCTACTGGCTTCTGATTTACCCCTTCAAGCCATTGCCAATCATCCTGAGCCAGCATCGGTATTTTTGAAATTTTATTTTGTGGATTCGCAAGAACGCCATTAATAATATTTTTATAATGCTGCAACATTTTTTTTATCGTGCTGGTTTCAAACAAATCTGTGTTGTATTCTATTTCGCCTTCTAATCTATCTCCGTAGTTAATAAGTGAAAGAGTTATATCAAATTTTGCAATAGGCATGTTAGTTGGCAGGTAGTCAAACTCGACATTCGACATTTTAAAACTATCTATCTGTTGCTCCTGATAACTGAACATGGTTTGAAATAATGGCGATTGACTCATATCTCGAGCCACGCCCAATTCATCTACCAGTTTTTCAAACGGTATATCCTGATGATCAAAAACTTTTAAAACATTGCTTTGTACATTTTTAAGCAGCTCAGAGAAAACGGCTGAACCAGACAGGTTTTGTCGCAAAGTTACCGTATTGACAAAAAAACCTATCAACAACTCTATTTCTTTACGATTTCTGTTGGCTACAGGCACACCGACCGTAATATCTTCCTGCCCTGTATAACGATACAAAAGCACCAGGTATGCCGTTAACAGGCTATTAAATAACGTTGTTTCATATTGATCGCTGATTTTTTTCAGCTGCGCCGTATCACTTTGATCCAAGATAAAGGATTCTCTTGCTCCTCGCATGCTCTGGACCACGGGCCTGGGTTTATCCAATGGTAATTCCAGCGCCGGTGCATCCCTTAAATATTCTGTCCAAAAGCTAATTTTACTTTTATAGCTGTTGCCAGCCAGGAATTCTCTTTGCCAATGCGAATAATCTGAATATTGCACTTCTAATTCTGCAAGCCTCACGGGCTTACCGGTACAATATCCGTTATATAAGGCCGTTAACTCCCGCACCAACACGCCCGTAGACCAGCCATCTGAGATAATATGATGCATATTTATTATCAGAATAGCTTCGTTGCCTGTTAATTTAACAAGCTTTAACATAAACAACGGCGCTTTACTTAAATCAAAAGTCGTCATCAAGCTCTTGGCAATTATTTTCTCACAGAGCTGGGCTTGCTCTTGCTTGCTTTGTCCTGATATATCGTCAATAACAATAGGGTATTCAAATGGACTAATGACTTTCTGGTACGCAATGCCTTCTATTTCTGTAAATACAGTACGCATCATTTCATGGCGCTTAACAATGTCTTCTATCGATAAACGCAAGGCTCTGACATCTATATTGCCTTTTACTCTAAATAAAGCCGGCATATTATAAGCGGCATCAGGCCCTTCAAGTTCATTAAGAAACCAAAGTCGTTGTTGTGCATAAGATAGTTCGACAAAGCCCTTATTATGATTTTTTGTAATATTTTTAAGGGTTTTTACCGGCTTGCCTTGATTGCTCTGCTGAAGTTTTTTTAACAACAGCTCTCTTTTCTCTGGGGACAGGCGGGCTATTTTTTCTTGAATATCTTTTTCAGACATTTAAAGCATTCTCTTCTTTTAAATACTGTTTATTCAAGGCCGACTGAATTTTGCAGACTGTTATCGTCTAAATCGTCTAATTCATTTAGCAATGCTTCCAGCGTATCAGCATCAGCCGCCAACATTTCGTCTTCAAGAATATACAAAGCCGTATTTTCGATAGTAGGTGATTCGAAAAGCGCGCTTAAAGGAATATCCACGTGAAATTGATCTCTCACTCTGGATACAATTTGTGTTGCTAATAGCGAGTGGCCGCCAAGTTCAAAAAAATTATCCTTAACGCCAACCACATCTAACTTTAACACTTCACACCATATATCTGCGACGGTTCTTTCCGTGTCATTGCGTGGTGCAATAAATTCTTTGCCCTCATCCATAGCCTTATCTAACTGAGGCAATGCTTTCCTGTCCAGCTTGCCATTAGAACTCAATGGAATTTTATCTAGCTGAATAAAGGCAGAAGGCACCATAAAACCTGGTAATTGTTTACTTAATTCTTTTTTCAGCGTCTCCACCTGGGGCATATTATTATCAGCAACAATATAAGCTACCAGCCTCTGGTCGCCGGGACTGTCTTCACGAACAATGACCGCGCAATCTTTAACAGCGAAATTTTCGTGTATTTTACTTTCAATTTCTCCAAGCTCAATTCGATAACCTCGTAGTTTTACCTGGTGATCTATTCTACCTAAATATTCAACAGCTCCATTCGGTAGCCATTTGGCCAAATCACCTGTTTTGTAAAGCTTTGAAGCCTTATTATTTGAAAATGGATTGGAGATAAATTTTTCTGCTGTAAGCTCAGGTCTCCCCAAATACCCTTGCGCTAAACCTACACCCGCTATATGCAACTCTCCAGGAACTCCATAGGGTACTGGGTTAAGATATTTGTCCAGAATATAAAGCTGAATGTTTGCGATTGGAAAGCCGATCGGCACAGACCTGTGTTTTGTATCATTTGGCTGGCACTGCCAATAGGAAACATCTACCGATGCCTCAGTAGGCCCGTAAAGATTATGCAGTTTAGCGTCGAGCCTTTCAAAAAACTGTTTTTCTGATTGCTTGCTTAAGGCCTCACCACTACAGATAACCTGCTTCAGGCTGGCGCATTTTTTCGGCGTAAGCTGAGCCAGAAAGATTGCTAGCATCGAAGGCACAAAGTGCAGGGTGGTTATTTTTTCTTGCTCTATAACAGTTTCCAGGTATGCCGGGTCTTTGTGACCATCGGGCTTGGCCATAACCAGGCTTGCGCCGGTCATTAATGGCCAAAGAAATTCCCAAACAGAGACATCAAAGCTGTAAGGTGTTTTTTGTAATACTTTATCTTCTTCATCAAGACAGTATTGTTCTTGCATCCATTGTAAACGATTGGTAATACCCGCATGCTGGATAGCCACACCTTTTGGCTGCCCTGTTGACCCAGAGGTATAAATAACATAGCAAAGTTGTTGCGCGCTTCGTTGGGAGTTTGTATTTTGTGAATTTTTTGCAGCCAGAATGTCATCAAATTGGTCGGCGTCTATTATATTAAGATCAGCTTTACCAAAACGGCTTTTCAGTGCTGCGCTGGTAATAAGCAGTTTTGACTGGGTATCTTCAAGGATATAGTCGAGTCGCTGCTGAGGATATTCCGGATCCAGGGGCACATAAGCGCCACCGGCCTTGATGATGCCATACATTGAAATAACCAGTTCAATGGATCTTTCTTGGCAGATCGCCACTATTTGTCCAGGTTTTATACCCTGTTCAATGAGATAATGGGCCAACTGATTGGCTTTTTTATTTAGCTCGGCATAACTTAGCTGTTGATGTTCATATTTAACGGCGACATTGTCAGGTGTTTTTAATACTTGTTGTTCGAATATTTCCAATACATTGTTATATGACGGGTATTTTTTTGTTGTCTTGTTAATGCTGAATATTTGCTTCAGCTCTTGCTTACCAAGCATTTTTATATCTGAAATTTTTCTTTCTGGATGATTAAGCACTTCAGTTAATATATTTTTATAATGTTCTGCTAAACCAGCAACTGTTGCCAGTTCAAATAAATCAGTGTTGAAAATAAATCGACCTTGAATAGCGCCTTCTCCCTGCTCAATATTCAGTGTCAAATCAAATTGCGATGTACTCCTCTCATGGTCAAATATTGCGACGTTTAAACCAGCAAGGTTTATATTACCCATGTTCTTATTGGTCAGGGCGAACAAGGCTTGAAACAGCGGTGTACGGCTTAAATCACGCTCCACATTGAGCTCGTCCACCAGTTTTTCAAAAGGTATTTCCTGATGGCTATAGGCCCCCATAGTGGTTGTTTGAACTCTTTTTAGCAGCTCCTTAAACCCTGGGTCACCCGATAGATCTGTCCTTAATGCAAGCGTGTTGGTAAAAAATCCTATCAGCTGCTCCTGCTGGGCATGGGTTCTGTTTGCAATGGGCGTTCCTATACAAATATCGTCCTGTCCACTATAACGGCATAAAAGCAATTTAAATGCCGCCAGCAATGTCATAAACACCGTTACGCCCTGATTTTTTGCAAGATTTTCAATGCCTAAAGAAATCTGTGGCGACAAATCAAAAACATATTCTGATCCTTTAAAACTTTGCAAAACAGGGCGTGGTTTATCTATTGGAAGCTCTGTTTTATCCAGATTTTTTAAATTTTCTTGCCAGTAGCTCAGCTGTTGATTATAAAAATCCCCCTGTAAAATATTTCTTTGCCAAATTGCATAGTCTGCATATTGCGCCGTCAACGGCTCAAGCAATGGAGCTTTATTACTGACATAGGCATTATATAGGTGCTCGACTTCTTTTATTAATATGTTCATTGACCAGCCATCAGAAATAATATGATGCATGGTGGTAAATAAGTAATGCTTCTCTTCAGCAACCCGTACTAACACCGTTCTTAGCAAGCGAGTTCTACGCGCATTTTTGCCTAATTCCAAATCGAAAGACCTGACGGCTTCTCGCTTGGCTATCTGTTTTATTTCTTTATCTACCTCAGCCTCAGGTAGTTCGGTAAAGTCTTCAATGGTACTAACCCATGGATAGGGATCTAATACTTGCTGAAATATTTCGCCATCCCGACTAACAAATGTGGTACGAAGAATTTCATGACGCTTAACCAGCGTTTCAAATGCTTTATTCAGTGCTGCAATTTTTAACGGCCCCTGGATAAATAAACCGGCTGAAATATTGTAGGCAGCCCCAGCGTTATATGCGGCATTGCCAGTTTCAAGCTTGTCCAATATCCACATTCTTTGTTGTGCATATGAAACCTGGCTTATTGCGCCTCGCTTTACTGCCGTAATCGGAGGCACAACATTGGATTTTTTTGCTTGCGTAGTTTCGTCAACCTTTTTAGCTAATTCGTAAATATCATAGCCTTCAAAAAGCAGTTTTAGTGGCAATTCAATATGAAACGATTCCCTTATACGGGCAACAATTTGCGTAGCAATAAGCGAATGACCACCTAAATCAAAGAAATTGTCATGAATACCCACTTTTGTTACTTTAAGAAGATCTCGCCACATGCCTGCAATTATTTTTTCTGTGCGCGTGCTCGGGGCAACAAATTCGGTTTTTATTTGATCTTGAAGATTAACTAAAGGCAGTTTTTTACGATCTATTTTACCATTCGCAGTAACAGGCAGTCGTTCTAAAACAACAAAAGAAGCTGGCATCATATATTCCGGCAGACTTTGCTTGATACTTTCTTTAATACCCTCAATATCTAATTCGGTATTTTTTAATACATGCCGATTAGCAACGACATAGGCGACAAGAATCTTATTTTGCCCCTCTCCTTGAGCCTGGACAACACTTTCATTAATTTCATTCAGGTCATTAAGTTTTGCTTCAATTTCACCAACCTCAACCCGAAACCCTCTCACCTGAACCTGTTGGTCTATTCTGCCGCAATAATCCAAGTCCCCATTTGATCGATACCTAACCAAATCTCCCGTTTTATACAACAGCCCTTTCTCGAAGTCGGTTTTTATAAAACTCTCTTGTGTTAGTTCGGGTCTGTTAACATAACCCAAGGCCAAGCCTTCGCCGCCTATATACAACTCACCAACCACACCCACAGGCAATGGTTTCAATGCCTTGTCTAAAACATAGCACTTAACGTTATTTATGGGTTTTCCAAGTGCTGGTAATTTTCTATCTGTAAAAGCTTTAACTTCGGTGGCAGTAGTTACAACACTGCATTCAGTTGGGCCATAATTATTAAATAATTTAAAGCTGGCATCTTTTGGTGCATGGTTCCTTAGCCGGTCACCGCCGGTTAATAAGCATTTCAATGCCCAATTCTTAGGCAAAGGTTCTGATAAAACGGCTTCGCATAAGAGGGTTGGTAAAAAGCAATGGCTAATATGATGTTCAGCGATCCATCTAATCACATCTTTTGCACTAAGCCGGGTTTCATCGTCAACGATATGTAATGAAGAACCGGATGCCAAGTATGGCCATATTTCCCATACACATGCGTCGAAGCTGAATCCTGCCAGTTGAGAAGCTTTGCTTTCATGAGTAACGCCGTAATATTGTTTATGCCAGTTTACGAGATTACTTAAACCACGATGGGGCACACGCACGCCTTTTGGCTGCCCGGTTGAACCTGAGGTATATATTATATAAGCCTCATCGTCTGCTATATACGCTTGCGCAGGGGTTTTTAGTGCTTGATTTTTTACTAGCGCCTGGTCTTTCTCAAAACAAAATACTGACAACTCTTTATCTTCTATATTTATATTGTTCAGCAAGCTTTCCTGAGTAATCAAGTATGCCGGTTTGGAATCTGCCAAAATAAAGGAGACCCTGGCTTCTGGATAACTGGAATCTATTGGAATATAGGCTGCACCCGCCTTTAAAATAGCCAGCAAAGCAGTAAATGCTTCAACTGAACGCTCCATATAAACTGCAACTCTTGAGCCCCTGCCTATATTTTTTTGGCGAAGGAAGTTTGCTAATTGGTTAGAACCAATGTGCAACTCGCCGTAATTAATGCCTCTTCCTTGATATTCAATAGCAAGTTTTCCAGGCATTTTTTCCGCCTGCTGTATATAAAGCTGTGTTACTGACAGGTGCGCGGGATCAGTCTCTGTTTTATTCCATTCCTCCAGTACTAATTTTTTTTCTTGACTGTTCATCAAGTCAATTTTTTCTATGATCTTATGAGGGTTATCAATCACCTGCTCAAGAATTATTAAAAAATGCTTGGCCATTCGCTCAGCGGTTGATGCTTCAAAGAGATTGGTATTGTATTCCCAAATACCTTTCATTTCTGTACTTGAGTTTTCGATAGCAAGAGCAAAATCGAATTTAGCCGTATTGGTTTCTTCTGCCTTAAACTCTAAGGTCAAATCATTCAACTTTAGGGTTTCAATTGCTTGTTCATTCTGAAACGAAAACATTGTTTGAAAAATTGGCGAATGGCTAAGATCTCTTTTCTCACTCAGCTGCGCTACTATTTTTTCAAATGGAACAGCCTGGTTAGCATCTACATCCAACACAGTGCTTTGCACCATATTCACCAGATCTATAAACTCAAGCTTTGCGTTTATCTGGCTTCTTATGGGTAAACTATTTACAAAAAAACCGATAATAGCTTCTAGCTCTGATTGAGCTCTATTCGCAAAAGGTATACCCACGCATATATCATACGAACCACTATAGCGATGCAACAAAACTTTATACGCCGACAGCAGCATAGAAAATACCGTCACGCCCAGCTCTTTACTTTTTATTATCAGCTTTTCTTTATGCTGCTCAGATATACCAAAGTGATAGCTTTTCCCTTCAGGGCTTTGGGCTGCCTGGCGAGGAAGGTCAGTAGGTATCTCAAGAATATTTACATTTCTAAGTTGTTCCGCCCAATAATGCAGTTGTTTTTTTTGAATGTCATCGCTTTCGAATATTTCCTTTTGCCATTGGGCAAAATCGACATATTGTATTGCCAATGGCTCTAAAGGATCGGGCTCGCCTTTAGATAAAGCATCGTATATTTTTGTGATTTCATGAACCAGTATACCCACAGACCATTCGTCAGATACAATATGATGCATAGCTATCATTAATGTATATTTAGTTTCGCTCAGTTTTAAAACGGTAGTCCGAAAAAGTGGATTCTGAGTTAGATCAAACAAACGGCTTGCATGTTCCTGGCTTAAAGTTTCTTTTTCCCTATGCAGCTCTTCAGCTTTAAGATGAGATAAATCAATAACAGGCATATTCCAGCCGTCTGGTTCCAGGATGACCTGACAAGGTTCTCCATGGTATTCCATGAAACTGGTTCTTAATAATTCATGCCTGCAAACAATAGTTTCAAATGTTTTTCTTAGGATATCAATATTTAAGTGGCCTGAAATATTAAAACTTCCAGCCATATTATACCGGGCATCATGGGACAGCTGATCAAGAAACCAAAGCCTTTGCTGCGCAAATGACAATGGCATTCTAGCTTGCCGTGGCACACTAACAAGGGGCGGCTGATTATTCAGTTTTACGGATTGGAGAAATTCTATTATTTCAGGCTTATGGGTTTTTAAACGCGAAACCATTTCATCGGTTAAAATACCTTCCGGGGCGTTTATTTTTAACTTGCCTCCTTCCAAGCCCAGTTTTATGTCCTTAGCTTGTAGTTCACTAATGAACTCCACTACACTCATAGCTCAATCTCCTGGCGATTATCTCCATCTTTGTTTTTTCCGCTAAACAAATCATCCCTTGCCCTAATCAATGTATCTATATACATTGACATATCACGTATTGTGACCATGGAAAATAACGCTTTTACTGCCAGGTCTACTTTAAAGGTATCTTTAGCCCGAGAAACTATTTTCGTTGCCACCAAGGAGTGGCCACCAATATCAAAAAAACTGTCATAAATACCTACATTTTCCACCCCTAATACTTCCGCCCAAATTCTTTCCAGCTTTAATTCTGTTTCGTTTTCAGGTGCTATGTAGTTTGTCTCGCTCTGAATATTTTTAAACGCAGGCAATGCCTCTCTATTTATTTTTCCGTTTAATGTTAATGGCATTTTATCTAGCCTGACAAAAGCGCCGGGGATCATATACTCAGGCAATATTTCACGCAACTTCTCCTTGATCTTTTGGCTTGCAAAGTCTGCTCCTTCTATTGGCACGTAATAAGCTACAAGCTGACTATTACCATTACTTGTGCACACTTTTACCAAGGATTCTTTTATTTCTGCAAATGAATTCAAGCTTGCTTCTATCTCACCGAGTTCTATACGAAAACCCCTGAGTTTTACTTGATGATCAAAACGGCCAATAAATTCAATATCGCCACTAGCCAGCCTCTTTGCTTTATCTCCGGTTTTATAAAGCTTAATACTGTGGCCTGAACCAGCCTCATAAAATGGATTAGCAATGAATCTTTCTTCGGTTAGCTTTTCGTTATTATAATAACCAGGACCAACACCTTCGCCGCCAATAAATAACTCGCCGGGCACGCCTATCGGTAATTGCTTACGCTCTTTATCCACGACATAAATTTGAACATTAGCATTTGGTTTTCCTATCGGTATAGCTGCTGTTTTATCAAAATCTGCGGGTTTAACTTTGTAATATGCAGCGATATCTGTGCATTCTGAAGGGCCATAGGAATTTATCACATCTGTATCAGTATTTTTAAACCATGTTTTCAAGCGGTCTAATTGAATGGCTTCACCACCTAAAAAAACTTTTCTCAAACTTTTCAAGCAAGCATGTTGTTTGGAATCTTCCAATAATGGATAAAATGCACTCGGTGCGCAATTAAGCCAGGATACTTTATTAGTTTCTATTGCTTTAACCAGATATGGGGCATCATATTCTTCTATTTCAGGCAGTATAATTCGTGCGCCAACCAAAAGAGGTGTTAATAGATTTTTCTGCGTTAAATCAAAGCCAAGCGAACTGATAATTAAACATCGATCAAGTCCGGTCATGGAAAATTCTTCGGCATACCAGGTATATAAATTCATTGCGGATCGATGGGTAACCGCTGCACACTTTGGCTTTCCAGTAGAGCCGGAAGTAAAAATCAAATACAACAAATTTTCTGCGGGAAAAGAAATACCCCTATTGTCAGCTGACACACTGGCAAAAATTTCGCTCCCAGTATCTATATTTATTTGTGGCTTAGAAAAAGGAACGTTTTCGAACAGGCCTTTTTCACTGAGGACGGCATCTAATTCCGCTTCCTGCGTCATTAATTCAAGACGGCCACACGGAAATGCCGGATCTAAAGGTACATAAACACACCCTGCTTTCAGTGTGCCCATAATGGCAGGCAATAAGTTGATAGACCTTCCTATACAAACACCCACTCTTGAACCCTGGGTAATTTTTTTGCTTAACAGCCAAGAGCAAACCCTATTGGCTTTTTTGTTAAGCTCATCATATGTTAAGTTTTTTTCTCCAATTGAAATTGCAATATTTTCCGGTGTTCTTGCCACCTGCTTTTCAAATGCTTGATGCACATTAATTTCTTTATCAAAGTCTTTACTTGTTTTATTGCACTTATATAGAAACTCTTTCTCACTCGTTGTCATTATCTGAAACGTATTATTTCGTGCCGAAGGCTCAACTAGAATATTTGCCAGTAGCGTTTCGTAGTGTCCAATAAATCGATCAATTGTTTCTTCTTCAAACAAATCCGTGTTGTATTCAATAATGCCGTTCAAAACGCCATTATCTTCGATAAACTCCATTGTTAAATCAAATTTTGATGTTCCTGTTTCAAATTCAAGTTCTTCCAGTTCAATAGTTGTTGTTTGGAATTCACTGGCAATTGCTGCGCTTTGCATAACAAACATTATTTGAAACAAAGGTGTGCGGCTTAAATCTCGCGGAACATCAAGGCCTTCCATAATTTGAGAAAAAGAAACAGCCTGATGTTTATAGGCTTCCTGCGTGGTGTTTCGCACCCGATGCAATACTTCAAGGAATGAATCTGTATTTTTTATTTCTGTACGTAAAGGCAGAGTATTAACCAGCATACCCATAATTGCATCGGTGTTGGCCTTGGTTCGATTTGCTACAGGCGTTCCAATACAAATATCGCTTTGACCACTGTATCTATGAAGAAGCACCTTAAATGTTGCTAACAAAGTATTGTATAATGTTACGCTTTCTTTTCGGCTGAGCTTTTTTAGTTCTTCTGTCATTGGCCGCGACAAACTAAACCTTTGATGACGTCCGTTATATGTTTGCACAGGAGGCCTGCCGCGGTCAGTCGGCATATCCAAAGGTTTAACGTTCTTAAGCTTTTCTCGCCAATATTCAACCTCGCTGTTCAGCAACGGCCCTTGCATTGTTGCTCGTTGCCAACAAATATAATCTATATATTGAATTGATAAGGCTGGCAATTCAGGCTTTTTGTCTTGAATAAGCGCTTCGTAGCAAGCGGCAAGTTCTTTTACAAAAACTGATAACGACCAACCGTCTGAAATAATATGATGTATCCTAACCTGCAAAATATTACTTACATTATCAACTTCCAATAAACGTATTTTCAGTAAAGGCCCTGAGGATAAGTTAAACTTGTCCGCTCTGCCTTTTGCCAACCACTGGGCCAAACACTGTTGATCTAAATCCATTGCCTTACCTGCGTAAGAATCCACCTTTAAATCCCATTGTGGTTCGGACAGCACTTGAACGGCATCGCCATCGCGATCAAAAAAGCCAGCGCTGAATACTTCGTGCCTGGCAACCAAAAACTCAAATGCTGAGGCCAAGGCATCACGATTCAGAATTCCGTTAATCCGATAGACACCTTCGATCTCATAAGCTTGTGTTTCGTTAACAATTTGTTCAAGAAACCACAACCTTTCCTGGCTAAACGACAGTGGGTATGCCTGCCCAGGCTTTCGTTCTTGTATTGGAATCAAGTTTAGCTCTTTGATTTCACCAAGCCCCACTCCACGATTTTTTGCCAGGTACTCAGAAAGCTCATGTATTGAATAATAATCCCACAGCACCTCAGTGGATAATTCCATTTGCAGCCAAAGACTCAATTCTCCGCTCATTTTCATGACGTCAATTGAGTCCATCCCAAACGACGTTAAATCTTCGTGTATATCAATACTCCTGAGATTTATTTTTTTGCTTTGGCATATCCAATCCTGAATCCATTTTTTTATTTCTTTGTAATGAGCTAAATAATCGGTAGAGAGTTCTGAAACCGGGCTGCCAGCATTGGCTTGATGTTCGTCTTGCTTGCCGTTTTCTTGCTGCTCTTCTTTTTTATCCGCATTAATAGCTTTTTCCTGCCCTGAACGCCAGACCGAAACTGCCTCAAATTGATTGCTTTCAAATAAGGACAAACAACTTCTCCGCTGAATTTTACCACTCGAAGTCTTTGGAATTAGGCCGGGCTTTAGTAACACAATTCCATCAACCTGAAGTTCAAATTCTGTTGCAATCACCTTGCGGATTGAGTCAAAAATTTCTTCGCTGTAGGCTGGGTTTTTACTTATTTTTCGTAAATATTGCCTCTCTAATTCATGAATCAGAATCAACTTTGGCTCGTCTTGCTTTTCAGTTGCTACTGCAGCTGAAAAATTTTTACTCAAAGCTTCGTGCGAACTGCTAGCATAGTTTTCAATATCTTGCGGATAATAATTTCTGCCTCTAATTATAATTAAATCTTTCTTCCTGCCGGTTACAAACAACTCATTATTTTGAATAAAGCCCAAGTCTCCTGTCCGGAGGTAATAGCCAGCTTTGCCTTTAGCTTCGGCTTTAAAAATTTCCTGATTTATTGTGTCTCTTTGCCAATAACCCGCACCAACACTTTTACTTTTTAACCATATCTCACCAACCTCTTCTGCTTGACAAACTTCTTGCGTTTTTGGATTAACAATTATTAGCTCGTCTTCAAGCCATGTTGTCCCACAACCTACATAAGCATCACAAGTTTGTTGATTTTTATCATGGTTAATTTTAACCTTATTTTCTGCCAGTTCTTTTCTTTCCAAATAGAGGATATTCGGATCAGAGTCTACTGCTGCATTTGTTACCGCTACTGTAGCTTCGGCCAAACCATAACTAGGCATAAAAGACTTTGCTGAAAAACCATAAGGTTCGAAGACTTCAGCAAAGCGTTGCAACGTACTGGCTTTAACCGGTTCGGCGCCGCTAAAAGCAATTTTCCAGGACGAAAGATCCAGGCCCTCATAAATTTCAGCTTGCATCATCTTCATGCAATGCTCATAACCAAAATTGGGAGCGCCACTAACGTTAGCTTTAGTGTTTGCAATTGCTTGAAGCCAACGATGGGGCCTTTGAACAAAGGCCGCAGGTGTCATTAAGCTACAATGCCCCCCCTGAGTTATTGCTTGCAATGCAATACCCAGACCCAAGTCATGAAACAAGGGCAGCCAGCTCACGATCTTTACTTCCTCTAAATCCCCTCCAGCAGCGTGGATGATTTTCTGGTTATGGAATAAATTCTCATGGCTCAACATCACGCCTTTGGGGTCGCCGGTGGAACCAGAGGTATACTGTAAAAAGGCCAAAGTGCTGGGATCTATATGGGGTATAGACAGTTTGTCAGGGCCGGTAACTGGGCCATCATCATCTGGACAAAGGTATTGCAAGCCCCTGAATTCAGCCGTTTCTTGAAATATCGGCTGGGTAATTGCCATGATTTTTGATGTCGCCAGAACTACGGCTGGTTCACAATCTTTGACAATCGCTTTTATGCGGGTCATGTTTTGATTTTTACGCGGCGGGTAGGCTGGCACTGCAACCACTTCCGCTGACATACAGGCCAGAAATATGATCAAGAAATCCAGGTTTGAAGGATACAGGATCAGCGCCCTTTGCCCTTGCAGGTTATGGCTTCGTAGCTTTACCGCCAAGGCATCAACCTGCCTCGCCAGCTCACCATAACTTATTGAAATATCTGCATTATTATTTTCGCTTAAATAAGTGTACGCCTGCCTGTCCGGATAAGCATCAGCCTGCAGATACATTAATTCGATTAAAGTAGTCGCTTTGTTGAATTCTAATAAGGACAAATTTATTCTCGTTATTGTTACCAGTTTTTGTTTTGGTTAAGGATAAGTCTTCAGCCAAAGCATGCTCATAACGTGATGAAACACAATTACTAGCACACCCCCCGCATCGCTAATCAACAATATAAAGGCCTAGAATTGCCTAGCCGAGCAATCCAGATAGCAAACCGATACTTTATCTAGTTAGTGCCGCTTAAAGGCTATATACTTAAACTTATACTCTATCCGTCATCCGCCGTTTCAAACGGCGGCCAAAATTATCGCACATCTTCTGTATACTATCGACGCATTACTACCCTCAAGGCATACAATATAAACGCATTAACTCTTCTATGCAGGCAACAAGATATAAATTGTTACTAACTATAATATTTTGTTACATTTTTAGGTAAGCTAAGCACCGCTGCTCATCGGTATAATGCTGGCTGAGCATTAACAGCTAAATCAACACTTATAAAGTCTATGCCAAACAAGGTATTCTTTTGTTGCAGGCTATCAACAATTTGAACATCTATGTCAAGCTTGGTATTTGTCTTATCTGGTTTTATGATATGAAAAAATTTTTGCTTCCGGCTGCTTTAGCACTGCCATTAATAGGCTTTACCAACACGGTATCAGGCGAGAATCTGCTTGAAATCTACCAACAGGCGCTACAAAACGATCCTGAGTGGGCAGCCATTGAATCTAATTATGAAGCTGACAAGCAAAAGGTTCTCCAGGCTAAAGCCGGATTAAAGCCCTCGCTTTCTATTAATTACAGCAAATCCCGAACTTCCAGCACGGCTCCCAATATAGATGTAGCTTTAAGTGATGGACTCAATCAGGGTATATCGAATTGTTCTGATGGCATGGGGGGGATAACAGCCTCTTGCCCCGGAGAGCTTTTGTCCATACTTCAGGTTCCCGATCAAGGCCTGTTTCAGCTGATTGAAGGTGAATCTGAGAAACAAAGCACGACTGTTGATAATTTTAGTCTCAAGTTTTCACAGCCTCTATTCAACCTGGAACGCCTTTATGCATACCGCTCAGCCAAGGCCGGCTTATCAAAAACTGAATCAGACTTTGATAAAGCCCGGCAAGATTTTTTTATGCGGCTTGCATCCGCGTATTTTGAAACCTTAAAAGCCCAGGAAGAATTAGCCTTTGCCCTTGCCGAAAACCAGGCAATCAGTGATCAGTTGCAACTAACCAAAACCAGATATGAACTAGGGCTCATTCGCATCACCGATGTTAATGAAGCGCAAAGCGCCGTGGACTTAAGTCAAACGGGCGTTATTTTGGCGGACAGCATCTACCAAAACTCTCTGGAAAAACTCAGCGCCACAACCAACACCAGTATTAGTCAATTAGTTCCGCTGGCTAAAGACTTCCCTATCAGCATGCCAAAACCCGAAGGTTTTCAAGCATGGATTGACCTTGCCCTGAAGCACAATAAACCTCTTTCTTCTGCGCAAGCCTCTGTTACAGCAGCTGAATATGATGTTATAAAAAAACACTCCGGGCATGCACCCACTGTCGACTTGTTTGCCAGCATAGACAATATAAAAACCGATGCCGGTGATGGCAACAGGTTTGAATCCTCTTCAAATTTAACCTCAGACTCAGAGTCGGAAACCATAGGCTTACGGGTCACCATCCCTCTTTATTCAGGCGGGTTAACGAGTTCTCAGGCACGGGAATCCCGCCATCGACTTGATGCAAGCACAAGCCACCTTGAACAAACCACAAGGAACGTTACCGCATCGATAAAAAACGGCTACCGTAACGTTGTTAATGATATAAAACGCATTGAAGTTATCAACTTAACACTGGATTCAACGAAAAGAGCCTTAAAATCGACAGAAGAAGGCTATGCAGATGGGAATAGAAATATTTTTGATGTTTTACAGGCGCAAAGAAGCTTGTTTTCAGCTCGCCGGGATCTCTCTAATGCCCGTTACGACTATATTATTAACTCCCTTAAGTTGAAACAAATCGCCGGCATTCTCGATGCCGAAGATCTGATAATTGTAAACGACTGGCTGGCTCGTTGATTTCTTACCTTTGGAAGAGTCTCGCCATGGCTTTTCCAAAAATATTGTTTCGAATAAGCAAACACCTTTACCCAGCAGCACGAGCGGATTCCCTAATGCTGCCTTCGTGACAATGCTATTTACTTTTAGCCTGTCTTTCCAAATCAATTAAGTAGTCTACAATTTGCATCCAACGTTCATAGCTTTGAGCCTGCTTGGCGCTGGTCACGTACTTGCCATTAATAACAACTGCCGGGACACCCATTAAACGGTATACCCTGGCCAAGGCGTCTGCCTGCCTGATTTCTGTAGTAACATCAAAAGATTTAAATTTTTTATCAAACGTATTGGTGTCAACGCCATAGCCTTTATAAAACTCAGCCAAATCTTTCTGGCTATCAAGCTTTCGCTTTTCATTATGAATGGCATCAAACAAAGCACTGTGGGTTTTTTCCACCATCCCCTGGCTTTGGGCAACATAAAAAGCCCTGGCGTGGACTTCCCAATTCCTGTTCAATACCCCCGGGGTACGAATAAATTCTACATCATTGGGTTTTTTCGCAAGCCAGGGCTTAAGAAAAGACTCCATTTTGTAACAATGGGGGCAGCCATACCAAAAAAACTCCCTAACCTCTATCTTGTCGGGGTTCTCGGTTCGAGCAGGCTTACTTATTCGCGTGTAATCAACACCCTCTTTAAAAGTTTCAGCCATTGCAAGCGAAGAAAAAAAACTGAAAAACCCCAGAATAAAGACTGCAACCATCGTTATGGCTGGACGTAAAATTGCGGCTCTTGGCATCATGGCACCTGTGAAATAATAAGGTTTTTAATAGTCATTTTAATAAGTTTTTACCCGCAGGTATTTGCTTATTTTTTGTTTGATTCCCTTTCGGGCCTGATAGATCTATTTTTCAGACAAGGGGGCCGTTTTCTTCGACAGAAAACAAGCCAGTGACGAATAATATGAGCTTAACATGATTTATCCATAGTAAAAGCCAAAATTCGTTTTCTGGTTCACAAATAAAAAAGGTGACCATAAGCCACCTTTAAAGAGCCCATCAAACTCTGAATAAAGCTTAATGCAAACCTGACACATAGCTGGATACGGCTTCGATTTCTGCATCTGATAAACGCGAGGCAACTTCTTGCATCATTTTGCTTTCACCGTCATTGGTGCGTTTAACACCCTGAAAGTCACCTCGACCAGCCGCTCTAAAAGCATTTAATTGTGAAGTAATATAGCTGGCGTGCTGCCCGCTCAATGCTGGAAACCCGGCAAGCGCAACACCTTCGCCCTTAGGACCGTGACATGCTGTGCACGCTGCCACTTTTGTTTCAGGGTTGCCGCCACGATAAATTTTCTCACCCAAAGGCAACAACTCTTTTTTGCTGGCACCAAGGCTTGCTTTTTGACTGGCAAAAAAAGCCGCCAAATCGGCAAGGTCCTGCTCTGATTTTCCAGCTACCATGCCAGTCATCATTGCCCCCTCACGGGCACCGCTTTGAAAGTCTTTTAATTGCTTGAGCAAATAACGCTCGTTCTGACCAGCAATTTTGGGGAAAGTTGGCGCGGCACTATTGCCATCAGCACCATGGCAAGCAACACATTGCGCGGCTTTATTTTTGCCTGCAACGGCATCGCCTGCGGCTATTGCCAAATTACTTACACTCAAACCAAGCGCTGTGCTTATTAACAAAAATTTGTACTTGGATTTCATCAAAACCACACCTATTTTGAACTTTTAGAATCTTAGTTGCTTTCTTAACTTACGCTAATGACAGTTTATTTAGACATAAAGTCAATAAGTGCCTGGTATTGTTCATCCGAGCAATCCATACAAAGGCCACCAGGAGGCATGGCGCCTTTGCCGTTTTTAACACTTTTTATCAAGGTTTCAATGCCCAATGCCAAGCGAGGCTCCCATGCTGCTTTATCACCTGTTTTTGGCGCACCTGCCGCACCACTGCCATGACAAGCAAAACAGGTTTGTTGGTATTTTGCCTCAATATCATTGGCGCTCAGCTGTGTATTAAAAGCTAAACCGGCCAATAGAACTGCCAGGGTTGTTAAACGAGCTTTCATAATGCGCTCCTCTTACTTAATTAAGTTGCTGGTTTAAGTTGCTGGTTGGAAATTCATCCATAAATCATCATGGAAAACATATTGCTTGCCAAAAACAGGAGCATCCAAGCCAAGCTTTTGCTACCCTAGCCTTTGCCAGATTACAGGCCATATCTTTACTGAACTCAAGGCAGCTTGTTCCTCTAAATCGCCCGGCATTATATACCAAGATACCTGGAAACGGTAATTCGCCTTAAAATATGTTTGAATTACCCGGCTTTGATAATTTTGACCCTTCGGATAATGCAGTTTATGCCCCTACGTAATGCACAATTTTTAATCAGTTGTGAGCTTTTTTCCCAATGCCCTGAAGATTCTGGCCAGGAAGTTGCCTTTGCCGGCCGATCCAATGCCGGCAAATCCAGCGCATTAAATACCCTCACCGGCCAAGCCAAACTGGCAAGAACCAGCAAAACCCCCGGGCGCACCCAATTAATAAATTTTTTCAGCATTGATGAACAGCGCAGGCTGGTTGATTTGCCCGGTTATGGCTTTGCCAGGGTGCCAAAAGCAATTAAGGCCCGCTGGCAGCGGTCTTTGGATCAATACCTTAACGAACGAAAGTCCTTACAAGGCCTTGTTTTATTGATGGATATTCGCCATCCAATGAAGGAGTTCGACGTTATGATGCTGAACTGGGCCATCGAAAAAAAGCTGCCCTTGCATATTCTTTTAACAAAAGCAGACAAACTTAAAAAGGGCGCGGCAAAAAGCACTTTACTGCAATTACAGAGAGAACTTAAGGATTACAACAACTTAGTGAGCGTGCAGTTGTTTTCGTCTTTGAAAAGGAGCGGTGTGGAGGAAGCAACAAATGTACTGAAATCCTGGTTAAGAATCTAACCCCGCGCCCAGGGGGAGAGTTGAGCGCAGGGTTAGCCGGTCAATATATAACCAAAAATGAGACGTTAGAATACTCTAACGCTCTTATTTCTGACCACCAAGATCAACAATAAGTTCAATTGCTGCTTAAGCTAATCTAAAATAGCTTATTGGCTCTAATGGGCCTCATCCCAATTCTTCCCGGTACCAACATCTACAACGAGGGGGACGTCTAATTTTGCTGCAGACTCCATAATCAATTTCAGCCCTTCGCTCACTTCTGCTATTTGCCTTTGATTCACCTCCATGACCAGCTCATCATGCACCTGCATAATAAGCCGTGCATCCAGACCGGTTTCATTGATCCAGTTATCCACTGATATCATCGCAAGTTTAATAATATCCGCGGCTGTGCCCTGCATGGGCGCATTGATAGCTGCGCGCTCTGCGGCTTGTCTGCGCATGCCGTTGCTGGCGTTAATTTCAGGCAAATACAATCGCCGCCCAAACAGGGTTTCCACATAACCGTGTTTCGCAGCAACGGCGCGGGTATTATCCATGTAATGACGCACCCCTGGGTAGCGCGCAAAATACTGGTCGATATACTGCTGAGCCTCATTACGGCCAATCTTTAGTTGACGGGCCAATCCAAAAGCCGACATGCCGTAGATCAAACCAAAATTTATCGCTTTTGCATTACGGCGCTGGTCAGCACTTACTTTCTCCACAGGCACTGAAAAAACTTCTGCTGCTGTGGCTTTGTGAATATCCAGCCCCTTGGAAAATGCGTCCAATAAACCTTTATCAGCCGAAAGATGGGCCATAATACGCAGCTCTATCTGTGAATAATCGGCCGCCAAAATACAATTACCTTGCTCTGCAATAAAAGCCTTGCGAATTTCACGACCGGCTTCGCTGCGAATGGGAATATTCTGAAGATTGGGATCGGATGAAGACAGCCTGCCCGTTGCCGCCACAGCCTGGTGGTATGAGGTGTGAATGCGCCCGGTGTTGCGATCAATTAATTCAGGTAATTTGTCGGTATAGGTGGATTTCAGCTTGCTGTAACTTCGATGTTCCAGAATCACCTTGGGCAATGGATAATCGTGGGACAACTCCTGTAACACCGGCTCAGCTGTTGAAGGCTGGCCCTTAGGGGTTTTTTTAATCACTGGGATGTTAAGCTTTTCATACAAGATAAGGCCCAACTGTTTTGGCGAACCCAGGTTAAATTTTTCTCCGGCAATGTCGAAGGCATCCTGCTCCAGAATTTGTATTTTTTCCGCCAGGCGTTGACTTTGCAAGCGCAGATCATCCGCATTAATCAGCGCGCCGTTTTCTTCAATCTGGGTCAGAACAGGCACCAAAGGCATTTCAATATTTTCAAAAACAGACAATAACGCATCATCCGCCTGCAACTTGGGGTACAGGGCCTGATGAAGGCGCAGGGTAATGTCCGCGTCTTCAGCGGCGTAGGGAGCGGCCTGCTCCAGCGGAATTTGATTAAATGTAAGTTGCTTTACACCCTTACCGGCAATGTCTTCAAAATGAACAGTGCGATGCCCCAGATATTTCAGTGCCAGGCTGTCCATATCATGGCGGCTTGCGGTGGAATCCAATACATAGGATTCCAGCATCGTGTCAAAACGAATGCCTTGCAGCTTTACATTGTAACGCGCCAGTATATGACTGTCGTATTTTAGGTTTTGTCCCACTTTAAAGGCTTTCGGGTTTTCTAAAAGAGGTTTCAGTTTTTCCAACACCATGTCCAGGCCTAGCTGTTCAGGTGCACCCGGGTAATCGTGGCTTATCGGCAAGTACGCGGCCTCACCCGGTTCTACAGAAAAGGACAAGCCAACCAGCTCAGCCTGCATATAATTCAGGCTGGTGGTTTCAGTATCAACAGCAAATAAGGGTGCCTGCTGTAATTTTTCTATCCAGGCATCCAGGGTTTTTTCATCTAAAATAGTTTCGTAGTTTTGTTTGCAAGCCGATGCTACAGCGGAGCCAGAGCTTTCGCTTAACAACTCCTCTAACCAGGCTTTGAATTCCAACTCAGTATAGTGGGCTATTAATGCTTCTTTGTCCGGGGCCTGCAAAAAATATTCAGCAGGCCCTTTATCCAGCGGCACATCAAGCCTGATCGTAGCCAGTTGGTACGAAAGGGGTAGTTGTTCAAGGGCGGCGCGCAGATTCTCCCCTACTTTGCCTTTTATGCTATCGGCATTAGTCTTAATGCCTTCCAGAGATTCATATTCCTGCAACCATTTAAGCGCCGTTTTAGGGCCCACCTTAGGCACCCCCGGAATATTGTCCACGGTGTCACCGATCAAGGCCAAATAATCAATGATCAACTCAGGTGGTATGCCAAATTTATCAACCACACCCTGAACATCCATTTTGCTATTGTTCATGGTATTAACCAAAGTGACATGCTCATTAACCAGTTGCGCCATATCCTTGTCACCGGTGGAAATAACCGTCTCAATCCCTTGCTCTGCTGCCTGGCGGGCTAATGTACCAATTACATCGTCAGCTTCCACGCCCTCAATTTTCAAAATTGGCAAACCCATTGCAGCAATTAGCTGATGCAAAGGTTCAATCTGCACCCTAAGCTCTTCAGGCATGGGCGGGCGATGGGCCTTATACTCAGGGTAAAGATCATCCCGAAAAGTTTTACCTTTGGCATCAAACACCACCACCATATGTTCGGGCTGATACTCATCGACCAACTTCCTTAGCATGGCTGCTACGCCTTTTATCGCCCCTGTCGGCTGCCCCTTGGAATTAGTCAGAGGTGGAAGGGCATGAAAAGCCCGATAAAGATAAGACGAGCCGTCAACCAAGACTAAAGGCTTAGATTCATTTGTTCGATTTGAGCACATTTTCTATTCCTGCCTGTACCTGTTCATCCAAAAGCCTGTAAGATTACCCCTCTAATGTCTGATTTGCACCCAGAGATGTATTTTGCTTTACGTTTAGCCTTGAAAAGCTTCTTTAATTACAAGTTACCAAACAATGTCAGTATTCACACCTCTTAACAAAGCTCAAATTCAAACCATCCTAGAAGATTATGAGCTTGGCTCATTGCTTTCTTTCCAGGGTGTAGAAGAGGGTGTGGAAAACAGCAACTTTTTTATTTCTACCATTGCCCCAGCGACCAGCACAAATACCATTGACGAATTTGTGCTGACCTTGTTCGAAACACTGGATAAAAGTGAATTGGATTTTTTTATTCGCTTACTAAACCACCTGTCGCAAAAAAATTTCCCCGTGCCCCACCCGCTGGGAAACAAGCAAGGTGCACAGCTGATTCAGGTTAAGGGCAAACCCGCGCTGTTAGCACCCAGACTAAAAGGCAAGCATCCGGTTTTACCTACGCTGGAACAATGCGAAAAAATAGGCTCAACACTGGCAAAAATACATCTGGCAACAAGCGATTTCCCTCTTGAAAGGGAGAATGAGCGAGGCATAAGGTGGATGGGTATAGCGGCCAATAAACTGAAAGCTTTTTTAAGCGCAGAAGATAATAAACTCCTAGCAAACGAATTAAAATTATACCGAAGCTTTAGAAAACTTAACTATAACCTACCACGTGCCGTCATCCATGGGGACTTGTTCAGAGACAACACTTTATTTATAGGCAGCACACTGACCGGCATTCTCGATTTCTACAATGCCTGTACTTTTAATTGCTGTTTCGATTTTGCGGTAACGGTTAATGACTGGTGCAAAACAGAGGACGGCCAGCTCAACGAGACAGCCATGCTAACTCTGGTCGAAAGCTATGGAAGAATTCGCAATTTTACCCAGGAAGAAAAAGAGGTGTGGCCGGTGATGTTGCGCTTTGCCGCCTGCCGCTTTTGGGTGTCGAGGCTAGTGGTAAAACACATCCACCCACCAACAAATAAGAAACAGGCTTTGGTTAAAGTGAAAGACCCTGAAGAATATGCAAAAATTTTACGTCACTTGGCAGACAAAACCTATCACTTATAAAATTTATGTTGTTACGCCGGCCTGCCTCGACACCAAGGATTTATTTAAGCCAACTCACTGAGCAATCATATGCTCAATGGCTGCCTTGATCTCCTTATCAGAACAATCCATACACATACCCTTTGGTGGCATAGCACCTTTACCGGCCAGGGCATTTTTCAGCAATTCATCCACGCCTTTAGCCGCCAGCTCTTGCCAGATTGGCTGACCCATAACGGGGGCACCGGCTGCGCCGGTACCATGGCAGCCAAAGCAAGCGGCCTGTACCACTTGCGCACCGTCTCTGGGCGCCTTCGGTGCGGCCGGTTGCGAAACCTGGGTTTCGACCTTAGCGGTAACAGTTTCCTGCTGACATTCTTCACCTTCCAGACACACTTTTCCTACCGGTTTCGTGCGCTCATTAATAGCCCGAACGCTTTTTATAGAACGCTCCCCCACGGGATGCTCAGATATATCCTTAATCGATGCCGCCATTGCGGTACTGGCCGCCGTTGTCAGCAGTAATGCCACCAAAAAAGCTAAGCTTTTATTTAAATTAGGAAAATTAAATGTGTTCACAAGCGCTCCTGTTAATACAGTTGATACTGCACCACGTGTAGACAACCACGATGTTGAAAGCATGCTGCCTGGCAGCAGCAACCTTTCACGGGTTTGTTTGGTCAGTTCAGTAAAAGGGTCTGAAAATCCGGGTGGCAAGTATACCGATAAAAGGCGGGGCTTAAAAGCCAAAGAGAAGCGGCACAGAAAGCAATTTTAGTCGCCTGCTGATAAAAAACAGCAAACAAAAGATTAGATTTTAATCAGCGCCATGCTTTATGCAAAAAAAAGAGCCTGGAAAGGCTCTTTTTTTATTCCTGCTTAAAGCTTACTCAATCGGTAATGAATAGGTCACTATAAAAAGCGTGTCATCATCAATTGGACCCGGAGTGCCAGAAGCATTAACATTTGCATTAATTTCATCATCAACCGATGTCTTGCTCACTGTGAAACTTAAATTGTCGTTATATGCGTAAGCAACATCCAGGTGAGTAATATCGTCATCATAGGTTTGCCCAGCAGGCTCATCAAAATCATTTACGCCTAAAATCACACTAAAATTACCGTATTCAGCGCCAAGGGCATAGTAAACATAGCCGTTTCCGCCGGCCACATTATCTGCATACTGAAAGCTCACACCCATTTCATCAGTACTGTAACCCAGCGATAGAATAACTTCAGAAAAACCTCCAACGTTATCGCTATCGGGGCCTGAAAAACCTGTAGGATAATTGTAGTTAGTAACGTTGAGATCTACGCTTAAGCCATTGATTTCAATCCCATAGCCAATGTACAAATCAGCCTCGCTACCGCCACCGCCGATACTGCTTCCCCAAATACCTGCGTATAAACCCGTTTCGTGGCTATAATCCAGTGAACCCGATACGGCAGCACCACCAGCACCCTGGTCTACCCCTCTAAAAACATATAAATTTGAAACCGCTGCAGTAGCAGATACTTCACCACCAGCAAACTCCTTTGCGGAAACGGTTTGTGCGGCAAGCATGGCTCCAGCAGTAGCAACACCAAGACCCGCTAAACGAAATGCAGAAAAATTTTTCATTTCTAACCCCTTAAAGTTAAGTTAATTGAATCTGTAAAAGCAAAAACTTCCGTGAGGAATTATCAAGCTAAATTCATGCCACATTAGCTCGTTTTATTATTTTTTTAAGCGACTGAGACACAGAACCACTACAAATTTATGATAATGCTTTATAAATTGCAAACTATTCTAAGCAGAAAACTTGCTCAACAGCTGATTTAAGCTATCGGCCAGAACAACAAGATCCTGCTTTTTATGGAACGAAGGCCGCCACACCAAACCAATCTGGCGATGCGGCCCTGCTTCTGCCAAGGGTCGAAACTGAATATTTTCAATATTAATAAGGGCCGCATTAACCGCCATTTCAGGGACAAAGGTAATACCCTGGCCGCTGGCCACCATTTGGATCAAGGTATAAAGGCTGGTGCCCTGAAAGGCGCTGCTTTTGCCCAGCCTTTTCATCTGGCAGGCTTCCAGGGCATGTTCACTAAAACAGTGGCCTTCTTCCAGTAGAAGCAGTTCCTCTGCGGGCAACTGCTGGGAATTAATGCTTGCTGAATTTGCCAGCTTATGATCACCGGGGATCGCCACTAAAAAATTTTCGTGCCAGAAAATTTTAGCTTCCAATTTGCCGATGTCGTAAGGCAGGGCAAGAATAATGGCATCAAGACTGCCGTCTTGCATTCTCTTGAGCAGGTTTGCTGTTTGGTCTTCAATTAATAGTAGTTTTAATTCAGGATAAAGCCGGCGGATATCAGGCAAAACCCTGGGTAACAAAAAAGGCCCGATAGTTGGAATAACACCCAGGCGTAAGTTACCGGTCATGGCCTGGCCTTTTGCCTGCACAAGCCCGACCATGGTTTTGGTTAAACTCACTATTTGTTCGGCCTTTTCAGCCATTGCCAAGGCCGCTTCTGTCGGCGTAACCTGACGATGACTTCTTTCAAATAACGGCACCCCAAGCAAAGATTCCAATTCCTGTATGGCGGCACTCAGGGTTGATTGGGTAACACAACACTGTTCAGCAGCCAGGCCAAAATGGCGTAATTCCATAACGGCAAGAAAATATTGCAGCTGTCGTAAGGTCGGCAGTATCATTTATAAACTCAAAAAATTGATCCCGGCTAATATGGCATGCCTATATTTTACTCCAATACAGGCCGATTAATGTAACAGGCGGGAAAGGCAATGATGTTTCAGTCACTGTTTTCAGGAACGCAACGGCGGCCTTTACCCAAGCCAAACCTTAAAACTTTTTATGCCAAGGGGCAATTCTGAAATTGCAAATGTAGTAATTGCTGAAGTATCAGGTATAAAGTGTATAGCTCCTCTGAGCAAGGTATTTGTCAATGAGTTCAATTCCACAAGAACTGAGAAACTGGCTTTTCACCCTGATGGAAATAATGGCTGCACTGTTCATTATCAGCGCCGGCTTTACTGTGCTTACGGTGGTTGTTCTCTATATTTTTGACTGGGCGCAATCCAAGCACGCTATTCGCCGCAACTACCCTCTAATAGGGCGCTTTCGCTATTTTTTTGAACATTTCGGCGTCTTTTTCAGGCAATATTTTTTCGCCATGGATCGGGAGGAAATGCCGTTTAACCGCGCACAACGCTCATGGGCTTACCGGGCAGCTAAAAATCTTTCCAACACCGTGCCCTTTGGTTCTAGCCACGTTTTGTCTGAGCCAGGCACGGTGTTATTTTTAAATTCTGCCTTCGCCATACAAGAAGAAGAAAAACAACAGCCGAGTGATATTATTTTTGGCCCCGATTGCCCCCAGCCATACAAAACCAATTCTATATTTAATATTTCAGGCATGAGTTATGGTGCCATCTCCAAACCTGCCCTGCAGGCCCTTTCAAGGGGCGCGGCAAAAGCAGGCTGTTGGCTCAACACGGGCGAAGGCGGCTTATCGCCTTTTCATCTTGAAGGCAATGCAGACATTGTCTTTCAAATCGGTACCGCCAAATACGGGGTTCGAAAGGAGCACGGCCTTATTGATGTCAACAAGCTAAAAGCTGTGGCGGCACACAATCAGGTTAAAATGTTTGAACTAAAACTCAGCCAGGGCGCCAAACCAGGCAAGGGTGGCATTCTTCCTGCGGTAAAAGTTAGTGCTGAAATTGCAGCCATTCGCGGCATTCCCGAAGGCCATGCATCTATTAGCCCGAACCGTCACCCAGAAATTAACTCAGTTAGCGACTTGCTTGACATGATCGAACTGATTCGTTCTACCACGGGCAAGCCCGTAGGCTTCAAATGTGCCATTGGTTCGGCTTTTTGGCTGGATGATTTATGTTTGGAGATTTTAAATCGAGGCCGCCACACAGCCCCGGATTTTATTACCATCGACAGTGCCGATGGAGGTACGGGTGCTGCGCCTTTACCGCTTATTGATAGCGTCGGCCTGCCTTTAAAAGAAAGCTTGCCGCTGGTAATCGATAAACTAGTTGAATACAACTTAAGAGACCGCATCAAAGTGATTTGCTCAGGAAAACTGATTACCCCGGCGCCCGTTGCCTGGGCTTTTTGTATGGGGGCCGATTGTGTGACCTCGGCCAGAGGCTTTATGTTTGCTTTAGGCTGTGTGCAAGCATTACAGTGCGACAAAAACACCTGCCCTGCCGGCATTACTACTCATAATAAAAGGCTGCAACGGGGCCTGGTAGCAAAAGATAAAGCCGAACGGGTGATGCATTACCAAAAAAATATGGTTGAAGAAGTTTCCATGATTGCGCATTCCTGCGGTGTGGTGGAACCACGAAAGCTGACTCGCAACCACGCCAGCCTGGTGTCTGCAAATGGGCCTTCGATCATACTCAGTGAAATCTACCCTGAAAAAACCCCAAAATCAAAAATTCCTATGGTTAATCAATAATGGCATATTCAATGATTATATATTTTTATTGGTTGGCCAATGGCCTCACAGGCACTTTGAGGTATGCTTATGCTAATTAATAAAGCAAAAAAATCAGCTTGCCTAGAAAGTGAAATAACGCCTGAAAATATTTACAGACAGCGTCGAAAATTTATCAAAATGTCCGCAGCAGGCCTGGCAGCTTCGACTGCATCTGCAAGCCTGCTTATTGCCGGCTGCGATGACGCTAAAAGTAAAAATTCTG
Source organism: Pseudomonadales bacterium (assembly GCA_040235475.1). Classification (GTDB taxonomy): domain Bacteria; phylum Pseudomonadota; class Gammaproteobacteria; order Pseudomonadales; family UBA3067; genus JBECKY01. The sequence goes on along the minus strand of JBECKY010000060.1, from coordinate 8,058 downwards.
CACACCTAAATAAAGCAGGAACCGGCGTTCTGGCAAGCCCCAAAGATACTCTCACTCCCTATGCTGACATTACCAGCTATAACAACTTTTATGAATTTGGCCTCGGTAAAGAAGACCCCGCCAAATATGCGACAAATTTTCCTTCCAAACCCTGGACAGTCAGTGTTGAAGGGGAAGTTGACAAGCCTGGAACCTTTACTCTGGAAGATATACTAAAACCCCACGCTGTCGAAGAACGTATTTACCGCTTACGTTGCGTAGAAGCCTGGTCAATGGTCATTCCCTGGAATGGGTTTCCATTGGCCGACTTGATCAAGCGCTTTTCGCCAAACGCCAATGCCAAATTTGTAGAATTTTTTACTCTGCATGACCCAGAACAAATGCCAGGGCAACGCCGCCCTTATTTAGACTGGCCGTATCGAGAAGGCTTAACCATGGCAGAAGCCATGAATCCATTAACCTTCATGGCTACCGGTCTGTATGGCAAAAGCCTTTTAGGACAAAATGGTGCGCCTTTACGGCTTGTGGTGCCGTGGAAATACGGGTTTAAAAGCATCAAATCCATTGTAAAAATTCGTTTTACCCGCCAGCAACCAAGAACATCCTGGTCTGATCAGGCTCCTGCAGAATATGGCTTTTATGCCAACGTAAATCCCATGGTTAATCACCCTCGCTGGAGCCAAAGAAAAGAAAGAAGAATTGGTGAATTTCGCAAGCGTGATACGTTAATGTTTAATGGCTATGCCGACGAAGTGGCTCATTTATATGCCAACCTTGATTTGAAAAAATTCTTTTAACTTATAATGCGGTGTAGCCCCTAAATGGCAGCAATGAATTCAAAAGCCCCTTTGCCCATTTACAATATACAAGTTTTAAAGTCTGGCTTTTTTTTATTATCCTGCCTTCCTGTTTTATTTCTGCTCTACCGATTTCTTTTTGACAACCTGGGCGCCAACCCTATCGAGGAAATTATTCGTTACCTGGGTTTATGGGCCTATCACTTTCTGATTTTGACCTTGTCAATTTCTGTACTTAGAGAACAGTTTCGACTTAACAGACTTTTTTTCCTGCGCCGCATGTTTGGACTGTTTACCTTCTTTTATGCATCAATACACTTTTTGGCGTACATTGTACTGGATCAATATTTCGACTGGATGGAGATCTGGCTGGATATTAAAGATCGGCCACTTATAACCAGTGGTTTCCTGGCCTTGTTGTTATTGTTGCCATTAACAATAACTTCCAATATAAAATCCATTCAGTACCTTGGGGCTTTACAATGGCGCCGGCTGCATAAACTTATCTACCTTATTAGTATTTGCGCATTATTGCATTACTACTGGATGGTGAAGCTGGTAGGTATTTCAACTTTTATATACTTATTTATTTTAACAATGCTGCTCTTTTACCGCATTCCATTTATTAGGCGAATAAAATGGTTTCAGGGCCAGTCAAATTAGGTTGACAAACTATTTTTAACGTTTAATACTAAACCTTAAAGTATTGTATCCGTTCGTCATGGCCTGTGCATTTATTGTATTAAGGTTTAATGACATTTTAAGCTTTACGCGAAAAAATATTGAATGGATTTTATTTTCTTTATTTCATTTAAGTACCTTTCTCAGCTGATTAAGAGATCAGTCTTTCTGACTTTTTCTTTTCAACCTCCTATTTTGTATTTCAAGTTTAACAAGCATTGCAGCTTAACGCTTATCTATTCGAGGTTTCCCCATGGAAAAAATTTATATTCTTGATACCAACGTTTTGCTCAATGACCCCTTGGCACCTCATGCCTTTCATGAGCACAAGGTTGTTTTGCCGATGACGGTACTTGAAGAGCTCGACGCTATAAAGGATAGGCGAGACAAAGATGTTAGTCGAGAAGCATGCATTGCCATTAATGCAATTGATAAAATTATTGGTGACGCATCGCCAAAGGAGATTCTTGAAGGGGTGACCATTCCTGGTGCTGTTGGCAAGCAAACTTCAGCGACGCTGGCCATTTTTCCCGATCAAAAAATTGATGATTGCGATATTAACATCCCTTTTCTAAATACGAACCATAACCACGTCAATGATAATCGCATTATTAATGTTGCATTAAAACTGCAAGCCCATAATCCAGAATCTTATGTTTGCCTGGTCACCAAAGACATCAATATGCGCCTTAAGGCCAAAGGCTCAGGGCTTGAGCATGTTGAAGACTACCGCAAAGATAAGGTTTTAGATGATATTGATTTGTTATCAAAAGGTTATCAGCGTGTTAGCGGCAATTTCTGGGATTATGTTGCCGACGTTGACTCCAAAAGAGATAAAGAGCATACCAACCACAAAATTCATGGTCTTGATCTGGAGGATATTTATCCCAATAGCTTTATCATGGATGATAATGGTTTTATTGGTTTAGTTTCCAAAATTGGCCTTGACTATACTGAGTTAACGCAACTTCACCACGAGTCTTTGATGAAGCAGGATAACTGGGGCATTCAGCCCAGGAATCTTGAACAAGCCATGGCTATGCACCTTTTAAACAATGACGATATCGATATGACCGTTATGACAGGGCCTGCCGGCTCAGGAAAAACTCTAATGGCCTTGGCTTATGGCCTTGAGGCCATTATGGAGCAAAAACGCTACAATAAGCTTATTGTTGCTCGCTCCACACCGCCTATCGCCGAGGATATTGGTTTTTTACCTGGCACTGAAGAGGAAAAAATGGCGCCATGGCTGGCGGCCTTTGAAGATAACCTGGAAATTTTACACCATAAAGATGAGTCCACTTTCTCCAGCATTGCATATGTCAAAGAAAGAGCGAACATTCAATTCAAGTCATTAAATTTCATGCGCGGCCGTTCTTTTAACAATGCTTATATTATTATTGATGAAAGCCAGGGCCTTACTCAGTTTCAGCTTAAATCAATTATCACCCGGGTGGGAAAAAATTCAAAGATAGTGGTATTGGGCAACCTCGCACAAATTGATAATAAATACATTACGCCTCTGACATCAGGCCTTACGTATTTAGTTGAAAAAAGCAAGGGGTTTGAGCATGCCGGTATTATGCATGTAAATGGCATTGAACGCAGTCGCCTGGCGGCCTTTGCGGAAGAGAATTTATAATGTTAAAAGCACAACTGCAAGACAGTATTCTCGAGGCAACTATTACCGAAGCTTTTTTCAGGGTCTACTGACTCCCGGCAACATGGCTTCTTTTAATTCATCATAACTTATTTTTTCATTATCAGTCCAAAGCGTGGCTCGCAAAAGAGTAGCATAAAGCTCGCTTACATTGCCCGGCCAGGAATAACTGACTATTAAAGTACGTGCCTTGGCCGACAGTTTTTTAGGTACATAGCCTGGTCGCGAGGCTGCTGCTTGATTTATTTGCTTAAGGAAATAGTTCGCCAGAAAAAATAAATCTCCTCTTCGTTCGCACAATGGCGGCAAATGCAATACGCCTATCGAGATGGCGTAGAACAAATCAGCGCGAAGCCTGCCCAACCTGACTTCTTCGGTAAGGTTTTTAGCTGTAGCCGCTATAATACGAATATCAGTCTTTCTTGGCCTGGCATCACCTACTCTTTGGTACTCCCCTGTTCTGATTATTTTTAATAATTGAACCTGTATAAATGCCGGTAGCGCATCAAATTCGTCGAGGAACAAGGTGCCGCCATTGGCCTGCTCTACCCAACCAACTTGAGTCTTGCTCACTCCTGACATAGCGTTTTTAACACAACCAAAAAAATCCGCCGCCATGTGGCTCGACAAAATAGCGGCGCACTTAACGGCAATAAAAGGTTTTAACTTTCTTTTACCTGCACGATGTATAGACTTGGCAAACAAGCCTTTTCCGCATCCAGCCTGTCCGTTTATTAACACGGGCACATCGGATCGAGACAACCTTTCGGCACGCTGAATAATATACAACATCTCAGGTGTTTGCGTGAGAACAGCTCCAAAAGCCGAAGTATCGATTTCTAAATCTTCATCTTCAAGCAAATCGAAAGCCACATGCTCTGCAACCATATCCTTTTCCCAGGTGTCTTTATCTGGGGTGCTTTTAGCATTTATTTTTTCTTTACCAACAGCAGATTTTTTTGTTACTACTCCTGAGGATTTTTCGCTGTTAATATGGTCAATCGCTTTCATAAGAAATTTATTTCACTAAAATTTAACACTGTACTGCCTCGCCGACACTGTACTATTAATAAACTATGATAAATTCGACCCAAGAGCGAAAGCTAGAAGCCAGGCTGATACATTTTTTAATGCTATTATAATTTGATGTTACCACCCGATAGTTTTTCGGCGAGTGGTTTTTATAAGCTTGTTAGAAGCGGGTAGTCTACTGCCAGGTATTAATGATGACTCTTTCTCCAGCGCCATCTTAATACTTATAACTACCCGTAATCAAGGCTCCGTTATGGTTGCTGGTTTTTTATTCACGTTATTTGTTTATGAATCATTTATTGCTTATTTATCATTCTCAATCTGGAAATACTGAACGTATGGCCAATGCTGTTCTGGCTGGCGCACTCGAAGTTGAAGACATTGAAGTTCGTTTTTTACAAGCGTTTGATGCAAGCCTCGATGACCTGCTGTGGTCCGATGGCTTACTGATTGGCACTCCTGAAAATTTTGGTTATATGTCTGGGGCGGTGAAAGATTTTCTTGATCGAACCTACTACCCTGCCCAGGGTAAGTTCATTAATAAACCTTACGCTATTTTTATCAGCTGTGAAAACGATGGCAGTGGAGCCGTATTTAATATTCAAAGAATTGCTTCAGGCTATCCTTTAAAGCAAGTTATTGAACCCATCATTTGCAAGGGAGAAGTTACTGAGCAGGCCTTATCCGAGTGTAAGGAAATGGGAATGACGATGGCGGCCGGCTTATCCATTGGAATTTATTGACTGCTTTAAAAAAATCAAATCCCAAACACCGTAACCTAAACGCTGCCCCCTGGTTTCAAATTTGGTTAATGCTCGCGTGTCTGGCCGCGGGGAATATTGGCCATGGCCAGCGCTATTAGTAAAACTTTTTTCAGCACTAACAAGCTCCATCATTTGCTCGGCATAGTTTTGCCAATCCGTTGCCATATGAAAGCACCCGCCCGGTTTCAACTTTTTTATCACCAGCTTAATAAACCCGGTCTGCACTAATCGCCGCTTATGATGCTTTTTTTTATGCCAGGGATCTGGGAAAAACAGCTGAACACAATCAAGACTGTTATCAGGGATACAGTTTTGTAATACCAGTACGGCATCGTCACAATAAATTTTTAGATTTTTTAAATTACTTTGAACAACGTTCTTAATCAAGCTGCCAACGCCTGGGCGATGCACTTCTATGCCAATAAAGTTTTTCTCTGGAGCAGCGGCCATCATCGCTGCCAGAGAGTCGCCATTGCCAAAACCAATTTCAAGCACCACCGGCCCTGGTTGATGAAAGATTTTTTCTGGGTCTATCATGCCCTGCTCAACGCTTAAACCAAACTCAGGCCAGTGCTCTTGCCAAGCCTTCTTTTGGGCCACGGTCATGCGGCCCTGGCGCAATACAAAACTGCGAATTCGCTTGCGCTCAATAGGCAGCTTCTGGCCTGGCACAATACCCGGCTCAGCGCACTTGTTTTCTTTTTCATCCATTGGATTGAACACTAGGCCCACAACATGTTTAAAAAAATGTCCCGTCTATGGGCGACGATGCGCTGGCGTATAATTTTCTCGGCATACGCCCGGCAAGGAAAGCTTCGCGGCCCGCTGCAATGGCTTTTCCCATGGCTGATGCCATTAACTCCGGGTTTTGCGCCTGGGCTATTGCCGTATTCATCAGTACGCCATCGCAACCCAGCTCCATGGCTATGGCCGCATCGGAAGCCGTACCCACGCCGGCATCTACTATAATAGGCACCTTGGCGTTTTCAATTATAAGCCGGAGATTATACGGATTGCGAATCCCAAGCCCGGAGCCTATGGGCGCAGCCAGAGGCATCACCGCGACACAGCCCATGTCTTCAAGTTGCCTGGCAACAATGGGGTCATCACTGGTGTATACCATGACCTTAAAGTCTTGTTTGATCAAGGCTTCAGCCGCAGCCAGCGTTTGCACGACATCCGGGAACAAGGTTTTCTCATCGCCCAGCACTTCAAGTTTAACCAGGCTGTGGCCGTCAAGCAGTTCTCTCGCTAACTGACAGGTTCTCACAGCATCTTTGGCGGTATAACAATGCGCAGTGTTGGGCAAAATAGTGTATTTTTCAGGCGGCAAAATTTCCAGTATATTTGGCTCACCGGCTGTTTGCCCAATATTGGTTCTGCGTACAGCCACGGTGACTATCTGTGCCCCGCTGCTTGAAATCGCAGCCTGTGTTTGCTGATGATCTTTGTATTTTCCGGTGCCTATCAATAATCGGGATTGATAAGCTACCCCGTCTATAATCAGTTTATCTGTATCTGACACTGTCATCCTCCGCCTATCGCCTGAACCACTTCAATGGTGTCACCGGCCTGCAGCTGGGTTTCACCATGCAAACCCTTGGGTATAATCTCCCTATTCAATTCAATCGCAATGCGCTTTTCCGTAAGGCCCAGCTGCTCAACCAATGCGGTCAGCGAACTGTTTTGACCAACTTCAAGCGTATCGCCGTTTACAATCACTTTCATTTTCGCTCTTCTATTCTTATCTTAAATTTTCAGGAATACCGTTGCCATCATCGCCCATGCCGCGATAAATGCCAAGCCGCCGATGGGCGTAATGGCCCCCAGCGAGGAAAAGCCGCTGATAGCCAATGTATACAGGCTGCCACTGAATAACAGTATACCCAGGATAAACAGATAGCCCGCCCATTTAAGCAATGCCTGTTCGGGGAATTGCTGCACGGCCAAGCCTACCAGCAACAATGCCAGCGCGTGGTAAAAATGATACTGTGCTCCGGTTTGAAAAATCTCCAGATGATGGGCAATTAACCTGGATTTAAGGCCATGGGCTGCAAAAGCTCCTGCCGCTACCGCCAGCCCCGCGTTGCTACAACCAAGAAAAAAAAATAGCTTCATTGTTTAATTGACCGCTTGTGATTTTTATTGAATAAGTCTTGCTGAATTTGGCCCATAAAAAAACCGCCTTCCGGCGGTTTTATTTTAACAGCTTGATCAGAGCTTCCCTAGCTTTACTGGCCCGCTGCTGCCACCATGGCTGCTTTTAATTTAGCCATGGCATTTTTTTCCAGTTGCCGAATCCTTTCTGCAGAGACCTGATATTTATCTGCAAGCTCATGCAAAGTGGCTTTTTTATCGGCTAACCAACGTCGCATCAGAATATCCTGGCTTCGCTCGTCCAATGCTTGCATGGCTTCGCGCAAGCTTTCAGTGTCCAAGGTTCCTTGAGTTTGCTGCTCGACTAACTCAGCCGGATCGGATTGCTGGTTTTCCAGATAATAAGCAGGGGCCTGGTAGCTGTCTTCATCTGCATCCACGGGCAAATCAAAAGCCATGTCGTGAGCTGAAAGACGCCCTTCCATTTCAAGCACATCCGTAACCGATACATTCAGGTCTCGGGCCACCGCTTCGGCCTCTTCCCTGCTTAGTAGCGCAAGGCGCTTCTTGGCACTGCGTAAATTAAAAAATAGTTTACGCTGGGCTTTTGTGGTTGCTATTTTAACAATTCGCCAGTTACGCAACACAAACTCATGGATTTCGGCCTTAATCCAGTGCACAGCAAAGGACACCAGCCGGAAGCCTTTTTCAGGATTAAACCTTTTTACCGCTTTCATCAGGCCTATATTACCTTCCTGAATTAAATCGGCTTGCGGCAAGCCATAACCTGAGTAACTCTTTGCTATGTGCGCCACAAAACGTAAGTTGGCAATTACTAACTGTCTTGCTGCATCAAGATCTTGATGGTAGAACAAGCGTTCAGCCAAAGCCCGCTCTTCTTCTGCACTCAGAATAGATATGCTATTTACAGATCTTAAATAAGCATCCAGATTAACACCGGGAACGCTGATGTTTAAGGATTGTAAACTTAAAGCCTGACTCATCTAAATTCTCCTATAGCTCTTAA
>JBECKY010000010.1:0-11724 GCA_040235475.1 Pseudomonadales bacterium | reverse complement strand
TGTCCTTGCTTCTTGTTCAAGTTTACGGCGCTTGATTTCGCGAGGATCATTAGCAGCACGCTGGGTGGGTTTGGCCTGGGTTATTTCGTTCGGCTGTTTTTCCACAACGGGATGTTCAGATTCGCTTTCAGCTGCCGTGGTTGCTAAAGCGCTATCACTTGTATCAGGCGTGTCAGACTTCGCTTTTGCTACTGGCTTGGTGGTTGGTTCGGTGAAAGGATGCTTATCCGCTTCATTCGAAGGGCTGTTAGCCGTTTCGGATGGGCTTGAAACCCATGCTTCACTTTGGTCACTAGATTCATTGTTTTTGCTAGTAGTTTCTACATTCTTTGTTTCAACGCGGGGCTCATGTGTTTCTGCCGCTGGGGTATTATTATCAGCTGAAGGCGCTGAAGCCTCGTGCCTAAGCGTGCTGGCATGGCTGTCCGCATGTTGAATATTTTCTACAACGCCACCGTCGTTAATTGCAGGCGCGAGGTTTTCTACAGCCTCGATGGGTGCCTTAATAGGCGCCTCGATAGATGACTCGATAGATGACTCGATAGATGACTCGATAGGAGCTGCCGCCGGTTTTTGCTCGAAAGCCGTGGTTTTCTTATGTGCTTCCTCTTGCGTTGGGCTATCAGCTAATGGCTGCTCAGTGTTTGTATTATCCACTTCCCTGGCTTGCCTTTTTATAGGCTCTTTAGGTGGTGGTGGATTTTTACTTCTGTCTCTTTTGGCGGCAGCATTGCTATCCTGGCTTTTTTGATTATTGCGGGGGTTTCTGTTGCTGTTTTTTGTATTTTTATTGTCAGGTTCGCTTTTAGTGCTCGCCTGGGCTTTGTTTTTATTTCTTGGGTTTTGTTTGCTGCTGCGATTGCCGTCCTTCTTCGCGCTGTCGCTTCTGTTCCTGTCTTGAGCATTGCTCTGACTTTCGCTGCTTTTTTGTTTCTGCTGCGTTTGTTGCAGGCTTTTTGCTTGCGGTTTTGGGGCAGAGGGTTGCGTTGGCGCGGGCTTTTCTTGACTTGGCCGGAATAGAGAGCTAATGCGCTTGATCAGGCTGGAGCCAGGCTCCGCTGATTTTTGAGTTTTAGGAGACACTTTGGAGGTTGGCTTAATCATGCCGACAGCCGGCTCTTGACGAGCAATGCTGGCTTCAGGTGGGCGGCCCAGGTCTTCTATTTCATGGGCTGTAGACAACAGCTCAAAACTCAATCCGTGTTCTTCATCTGAAACCTGATCGGTTCGCAAACGCGTTAACTCAAAGTGAGGCGTTTCCAGGTTGGGGTTAGGTACTAGTAATATCCTGATGCCCAGGCGTTTTTCAATATCGAATACAACATCGCGTTTTTCATTGAGCAAATACGTTGCAACTGCAATAGGGAGTTGCGCCTGGATGCGTCCGGTTCGATCTTTTAAGGCTTCTTCTTCAATAAGGCGTACAATTGATAAGCCCAGTGATTCCACATCACGAATAGTACCCTGGCCACTGCAACGTGGGCAGACAACGCCACTGGTTTCACCCAGGGATGGGCGTAAACGTTGACGTGATAGCTCCAATAGGCCAAAGCGGGAAATGCGGCCAACCTGGACGCGTGCCCTGTCTGCAACCAGCATGTCGCGAATTCTGTTTTCAACGGCACGTTGGTTGCGAGGGGGTGTCATATCGATAAAATCTATAACCACCAGGCCGCCAATATCTCTTAAGCGCAATTGCCTTGCGATTTCGTCAGCAGCTTCAAGGTTAGTATTGAGTGCAGTTTCTTCAATGTCGGCGCCCTTTGTCGCTCGAGAAGAGTTAATGTCGATAGAAACCAGTGCTTCCGTATGGTCAATAACAATAGAGCCGCCAGAAGGTAGTTTTACTTCACGTTGAAAGGCAGTTTCAATCTGGCTCTCTATTTGATAGCGATTAAACAGGGGGATATCATCGGTATACAGCCGAAGCCTGTCTGTGTAATGGGGAATTACCTGGGTAATAAAATCTTTCGCTTCATTGAATACGGCTTCATTGTCTATCAATACTTCGCTGATATCCTGGCGTAGGTAGTCGCGAATAGCGCGGATAATGACATTACTTTCCTGGTAAATCAGGAAGGGGGCCGGGCGCTCGTTAGAGGCTTTTGTGATGGCATCCCAGAGCTGTGACAGGTAATCAAGGTCCCATTGCAATTCTTCTGAATCACGCCCCAGTCCTGCTGTGCGGACAATAATGCCCATGCCTTCAGGTATCGTTACACAGTTAAGGGCTTCTTTTAATTGGGTGCGTTCGTCACCCTCAATGCGACGTGAAATGCCGCCGGCACGGGGATTGTTTGGCATTAAAACCAGGTAGCGTCCAGCCAGGCTGATAAATGAAGTGAGTGCGGCGCCCTTGTTGCCGCGCTCCTCCTTATCAACCTGAACAATAATTTCCTGACCTTCTTTAATAACTTCCTTGATGTTGATGCGGCTTTGATTATCGCGGGGGCTTTTAGCAAAGTATTCGCGGGATATTTCTTTTAAAGGCAGAAAGCCATGACGCTCGGCTCCATAATCTACAAATGCAGCTTCCAGGCTTGGTTCTACGCGGGTGATGCGGCCTTTATAAATATTGGCTTTTTTCTGTTCTCTTGTCCGGTGTTCGATATCCAGGTCATATAGCTGTTGGCCATCAACCAGGGCAACTCGTAGCTCTTCAGCATGAGTGGCATTTATAAGCATTCTTTTCATGTCTTGTTGGATTCCTGTTTAATTATCCAAATTTTTAACATCCGAAACTGTAACTTAAGTGCTGCGATTTGGCAGCTCAGAGTGTTTTGAAAGGCAATCAGGACTATTTAAGGAAGGAATCAAGTAGCGCAAGCAGGAGAAGGAAAAACTAAAGAAAGAATAACATAACGCAGCAGTGTAATATTTTATTGTTAGTATTTGGGTTCCTGTTTCAAGTTCCCAGTAGTAACGCAATTTAAATCATCATTGATGATGCAGCGCTTACAACTTATACTAGCAATCAACAATCGGCCTTGATCAATTGTTTTCAGTAAGCCTTAAATAGACATCTTCAGATTTATCTTTAACGTTTTCCATTAGCTGTTAATGGAAGTTTGTATTCATTTTAATCTGCTTTGCAGCTCGTCTGAATCGATGTTTCTATTCGCTGTTGTGATCAGCGCTTAGTAGCAGTAAATACTCATCCAGAGTCAGAGGAATGCCTACTTTATATATTTGCTGTTTAATTATTTGCCGGTCAATTCGTATATGCGGTCAGTGCCCGTCTTAGAATCAGTTTGCCAGCTTGCTGTTCATATCTATGGCACCGGTAAAACCCATGCCTAGCTGTTCTCTTTCGTTAACGTGCTGTTCTTTCGTTACAATGGTTACAGCACTTTGTCTTTCGTTATTTCCGTTTCTTGTGTTACTTCTTACCTTGAGTCTTAATATAGCCAGATTTAAACCTTATAACCCACTATCAAATCAACTTGCTTCGGGTGTACGTTTTAAAATTTTTTCAACGTTTAACGGTCGTGAGAACCTTTACCTAATTGATGTTAGCAGTAAATTGATTCTTTAAAATACCTACAGGCAGCCGGTTATAAAAAATTCGCTATTCGTTCGCTATTCGCCTGTAAATAAACCGCTAAAAAGCCTGCTTAGAAATTTCGCTGACAAGCTTTTGAGTTACTGTATGTTCCTGAGTTGCTCGTTCATTATAACGGAATAAATTCGGCATAAAAATTCCTGAGGAACAACAGATACACAACGAACTGTTAATATACCAGCAATTTCTAGCTATATCAATTACATAGAACTTGGTAGAATTAACCAGATGAATAAGCCCCCCAGCCCCCCCGGTCAGCACAGTAGTCAAGCCTCTGAAACATCTAATTCTGTTGTATTTCAAACAATTAGTGATGATCAGTCAGGTCAAAGAATTGATAACTATCTTTTGTGTTATCTCAAAGGAGTGCCCAGATCCCATGTGTACAGGGTGTTACGCAGGGGGGAGGTGAGGGTTAATAAGGGCAGAGTACAGCCAACTTATCGCCTTCAGACCAACGATGTGGTGCGGATACCGCCGACAAAAACCACGCGAGCACCGGATAATGCTGATCGGCCGAGGGTTAAACAATCATTAATGGATGTTCTTGAGCAGCGGGTGTTATTTGAAGACAAGGGCCTGTTAATTATTAATAAACCCTCAGGTTTGGCTGTGCACGGTGGTAGTGGTGTTAGCATGGGATTGATTGAGGCTTTGCGTGTTATGCGTCCCGACTGTGAGGGGTTGGAATTGGTGCATCGCCTGGATAAAGAAACCTCGGGCTGCGTTATGCTGGCTAAAAAAAGAACAATTTTGCGTGAATTACACGAACTACTCAGGGACGGTAAGGGTGGTGAGGGCGGTAAAATTGATAAAGTATATTGCGCTTTGGTACATGGTAGGTGGCAGGGTAAAGCGCACCTTATTGATGCGCCGCTTAAAAAGAACGTTTTGAGTTCGGGTGAGCGAATTGTGCGCGTCTCATCAGAAGGTAAGGTATCGCAAACAAAGTTTAAAATAATGAGCCATTACGCCGAGGCCTCGTTGGTTGAAGCCATGCCGATTACAGGTCGAACGCACCAAATCAGGGTGCATGCCCAATTTGCCGGACACCCCATTCTGGGGGATACACGGTATGGTTTGGAGGGTGCCAATAAATTAATCAAAGAGAAAGGCCTGAACCGCTTATTTTTGCACGCAAAATCCCTGAAATTTAAACTGGCCAGTACGGGACAGACCATCAATGTAACTGCTCCTTTGGATGTGGATCTGAAGAATGTCCTGGACACATTAGGGAAGCTTTGAGCAAGTTATGAGCGCATGTCTTGAGTTATCGATTATGAAAGGGTATTCATGAGCATTAATTTACCTGCCTACAAACTGATTATTTTTGATTGGGATGGCACTTTAATGGATTCAGTGTCCAAAATTGTAGCCTGCATGCAGGCTGCTTCCAAGGATGCCAGTGTGGCCGTTCCTTCATCTGCGGCAGTCAGGGACATTATTGGTCTGGGTTTGTCCGATGCCATTGCTCAGTTACATCCCAATGTTCACAATAAGCACCTGACTTTGATTGAGGATCGATATCGGCATCATTTTGTTAATCAGGATAATACCGCATCGCCTCTTTTCCCCGGTGCTTCTCAAGTGCTGAACACATTATCACGCCAAGGTTATACTTTGGGTATTGCAACAGGCAAGAGCCGAAAAGGTCTTGACAGAATTTTGTCCGAGCTTGATCTGCATGCTTTGTTTGCCATCACCCGTTGCGCCGATGAAACCGACCCTAAGCCTCACCCGGCAATGGTCAAAGAAATTCTGAGGGAAACCGGCATGCGCGCCAACCAAGCCCTGGTGGTTGGTGACACGGAATACGATATGGCCATGGCGCAATCAGCCCTGGTGGATCGAATTGCGGTGAGTTATGGTGCGCACCATGTCGATCGTTTGAAGACCTATAACCCAGTTTTAATGATTGACGGCATTGAGGAAATTTTGCCATGGCTGGAGAAAATGGGGTTATAATCCTGAGCACTTCTATTGGTTCATGAGTGACAGTGTATGTGCCCAGAATTAATAGAGCCGCTCTTGAGCCAATGAAATAATGGGAATTGAAATGTCCGAAGCAGAAAATAAAAGATTAGATTCAGATAGCAAAGAGTGGCCACTCGTAGAAAAATTGGTGATGTCTCTGGGGCAAGAGCAAACCCGCGCAAGACGCTGGGGAATATTTTTTAAGCTGCTGACATTTGCATATTTGTTTGTGGTGATTTTTTTATTCATGCCCAGAGAAGTGAACTCGCCCGTTGTCGGTAGCGCTCATACTGCTTTGGTTGATGTGAGTGGGGTCATCGCAGAAGGCGAGGAGGCTAATGCCGATAGCATTGTATTAGGTTTGCGAGATGCCTTTAAGGCCAAAGCATCAAAAAGTATTATTTTAAGAATCAACAGCCCAGGCGGTAGTCCGGTGCAGTCAGCTTATGTGTTTGATGAAATTCGGCGCTTAAGGGTTCTTTATCCTGAAAAAAAACTGTACGCGGTTATTGCTGATATAGGTGCATCAGGGGCTTATTATATAGCTGCTGCGGCGGATGAAATCTATGCTAATGAGTCCAGCCTGGTGGGTTCTATTGGGGTCATTATGGGTGGGGGCTTTGGTTTTGAGAAAGCCATGGAAAAGCTAGGCGTAGAGCGGCGCTTAATTACTGCCGGGGAGCACAAGGGGGTGATGGATCCCTTCTCGCCAGTGGATGAATTTGAGAAAAAGCATGTCCAATCCATGCTGGATGGTGTTCATAAGCAATTTATTGACAGCGTTAAGCTTGGTCGTGGCGACCGTTTGCAGGATGATCCAACTTTGTTCTCCGGTTTGTTTTGGAATGGCGTGGATGCACAGGCGTTGGGTTTGGTGGATGGTTTTGGTAGCCCAGGTTATGTGGCCAGAGAAGTTATTGGTTATGAAGAGATTGTGGATTACACCGTCAGGCCTAACCCTTTTGAAACTTTGTTAGGGCGTTTGGGTGCGCAACTGAGCCAGTCTTTGGCGGCAGTGTTCGGTGATTACGGTACTGTTATGCATTAACAGCGTTTTGTTACAGTGGCAAGCTGATGCCTTCTTTTTCTAGCATGTCCACTAGAGCCATGAGAGGCAGGCCAATTAGAGCGTTGAAATCACGGCATTCAATCTTTGATATTAAGCTAATACCCAAACCTTCGGCTTTAAAGCTGCCGGCACAATCGAAGGGCTGTTCGAGGGATAAGTAGGTTTCGATCTGGGTATCAGTCAAGTGGCGAAAAGTGACTTTTACGGTTTCTACTGATTGCTGGTAATGGTCGGTTTGGGTGTTTAGCAAGGTTAAACCGGTATGAAATAAAACGGTGCTGCCGCTGGCCAGGCGGAGTTGCTTGCAGGCCTGGTCAAAGTTTCCTGCTTTTCTTAGCAGGGTGGAGCCTTGAGTGGCGACTTGATCTGAGCCAATAATCAGGTGTTGGGGGAAGCGCTTAGCGATGGCATATGCTTTTTGTTGTGACAATCTGCCAGCCATGGCTTCAAATCCTTCATCAGGCTGCTGATTTTCTTCAATATTTGCCGGTGCTGTTTGAAAAGGCATGTTTAAGGTTTTAAGCTGCCGCTGTCGGTAAGGCGAAGCTGAGGCCAGGATTAAAGGTAAAAAGTCAGCCGGATATGCTGGCTTGGAATCGGTTTTGAGAGCCATATAGTTTCCAAATGAGGCCGGTGTTATTTTGGGCTTTGTACAAGCTGAGTTTGAAGAGATTTTTATTATAAAACTTAACAAGTTATGTGGTTTAATAAAATTTTGACAGAATGGCTCCAGAAGCATATCATCTCGCGCTTATGTCGCGAAGACTCTTACCTCACACTATAGATCCGTTTAAGCTGGTTGAACAAAAAACCATACTTTCCGGGCAGTTGCAGTTGGGTGATATGCCCCGCTTGCTGACGTGTGTGGTCAATGAAGGACAGGACCAAGTTGTTAACGATCAAAATACCGTTGTCGTTGAGCTTGAATTCCACCGTGACGAAGAAGGCTTGCGTGTCATAGCGGGCCGTATAAAGGGTCAGCTTAGCCTTGTTTGTCAGCGCTGCCTGGATATAACGTTGTTTCAACTGGATGAGCCTGTAGCGCTGGCGCTGGTAAAGAATGATGAGGCCGCTTCCCAGCTGCCCAGTCGATATGACCCTCTGCTGGTGAGCGAAGGGCCGGTGTCGCTAATTACGCTGGTTGAAGATGAGCTGTTATTAGCTTTGCCTAGTGTTGCATACCACGATGAGGGTGAGTGCAGCGTGTTGCCATATCAAAATGACATGATTGATGAAACTCAGGCTGAAGTAAAGAAGCCCAATCCGTTTGCTGTTCTGACCGGGTTAAAAAAGTAGTATCCAAGACCATCCCTTACTCAAATTTGAGTAGTTGGTCTGTTAAAAGTTAATAAGTGCAGGATATAATTCTCAAAAATTTTAAACAGTAATAGGTTTAGTTATGGCAGTACAAAAAAGTAAAAAATCTCGCTCCAGACGTGGAATGCGTCGTTCACATGATTCGCTTTCTGGGCCAACTTTGAGTGAAGATCAAACTACTGGTGAAATTCACCGCCGTCATCATATGACTGCTGATGGGTTTTATCGTGGTCGTCAGATTCTTGTGCCTAAAGATTTTGTAGAAGACGAAGACTAAAATAATAAAGAAGACTACTCTTGATTAAGCCGGAAACAAGCAGGCCGGAAACAATTTCAGTGGATGCGATGGGTGGGGATCATGGTTCCTGCGTGACTGTGCCTGCTGCTCTTCAAAGTCTTGCCGATATCCCTGGACTGAATATTATTTTGGTGGGCGACGAACCCTTGCTGCAAGCCGAAATTAAAAAACATAAACCGGCAGTCGATATCAAAGCTCGCGTTACCATCAGGCACACCACCGAAGTGGTGGCTATGGATGAAAAACCTTCCATGGCTATGCGTAATAAAAAAGATTCCTCCATGCGAGTTGCGGTTAACCTTGTGAAAGAAGGTAGCGCCGATGCTTGCGTTAGCGCCGGTAATACCGGCGCACTCATGGCAATTAGCCGTTTCGTATTAAAAACCCATAAAAATATAGACCGTCCAGCGATTATTTTTAATCTGCCTACCGTATCTGGTCATTGCCATATGCTTGATCTGGGGGCCAATATAGATTGTACGCCCGAGCAATTGTTCCAGTTTGGCCTTATGGGGTCTATTCTATCCAAAGCTGTTGATGGCAACCCTAATCCCAGTGTGGCTTTGCTTAATATTGGCCAAGAAGAAATGAAGGGCAATGAGCAGATTAAGCGAGCCGCAGAACTATTATCTGCTCATCCCAATATTAACTATATAGGCTATGTTGAGGGCAATGGTATTTATCAGGGTGCTGCCGATGTGGTGGTTGCAGACGGCTTTATCGGCAACGTTGCGCTGAAAACCTCAGAAGGCCTGGCTAAGATGATTGGCAGTATTCTCAAAGAAGAGCTAGGGCGTAATTGGCTCACTAAAATAGGCGCATTTATTACTATGCCAATCTGGAAAGCTGTAGCGAATCGTATGGATCCTGGAGAATACAATGGCGGTACCTTGATAGGTTTGCAAGGCACGGTTATTAAGAGTCATGGCAGTGCCGATATTGCTGCATTTTCCACAGCTATACGACTGGCCTCAATAGAAGTTGATAAAAATGTACCTGCGTTAATAGAAAAATGGTTTGACTCCGGTGACTCATTGAGTATTGTACAAAACCAGTAGCAGTAACGGTGTAGGGTAAAATCACCGGCAAAGCCAAAAAAATCTGCTTTTGTGTTGAAACGGTTCACTGAAAATAATTGGTCCGAAAAAATTCATAAAAAGATAAAAATTTGAAATCTGTAATTCTAAATGCATTCAGAGCATTCCTGGAATTTTCCTAAACTGTATAACTCACTCTGGAATAAAAAAAATGAGCTCAAAATTAGCATTTGTTTTTCCTGGCCAAGGTTCGCAGTCGATTGGCATGTTGGCAGATCTTGCAGAACAATACAGTGTGGTTGCTGCTACGTTTGCCGAGGCTTCCGACGCATTGGGTTTGGATTTATGGGCGCTGGTACAAAATGGCCCTGAAGCAGAGTTAAATAAAACCGAAAACACGCAGCCAGCCTTGTTAACAGCCAGTATAGCTATCTGGCGGGCTTGGCAGGAAAATAATGGCATACAGCCTGACATGCTGGCCGGACACAGTCTTGGGGAGTATTCAGCCCTGGTGGCTGCTGAAGTTTTGACATTGGCCGACGCGGTGAAACTGGTGCAACAACGTGGCCGGTTTATGCAGCAAGCCGTTGCCCCTGGAGAAGGGGCCATGGCGGCAATTATTGGTTTGGAGGATGCTCAGATAGAACAGGCCTGTGCCGATGCACAGCAAGGGCAGGTAGTGTCAGCAGTGAATTACAATGCTCCAGGCCAAGTGGTTATTGCGGGTGAAAAAGCGGCTGTAGACAGAGCCATTGAGCTGTGTAAAGCCGCTGGTGCAAAACGTGCGCTGCCATTGTCTGTGAGCGTGCCATCCCACTGCGCCTTAATGCAGCCAGCCGCTGAAAAACTCAAGCAAGCATTGGAGCAGATAGAATTTAAAACACCGGTGATTCCGGTGGTTAATAATGTCGATGCGAAAATAGAAACCGATGCCGATGCCATTAAATCTGCATTGGTGCGTCAACTCTATAGTCCTGTACGTTGGGTTGACGGGGTGAATACTATGGTATCAGCTGGCATAGAATCAACTTATGAATGTGGGCCAGGAAAAGTGCTGTTAGGCTTGAATAAACGCATCGCGAAACAGCTTGATTTAAAAGCTTTGCAGGATGCTGCAAGCTTTGCCGCCGCAATTAAAG
Source organism: Pseudomonadales bacterium (assembly GCA_040235475.1). Classification (GTDB taxonomy): domain Bacteria; phylum Pseudomonadota; class Gammaproteobacteria; order Pseudomonadales; family UBA3067; genus JBECKY01. The sequence continues at coordinate 1,328 of JBECKY010000010.1, read as the reverse complement.
GCGACTGATTGTTTAGCGGGTGTTTTATTGCTATTTATAAAAAAAAGACTGAAAGAAACGGGGGAATGATATGCCTTTAACAGGAAAATTAGCCTTAGTCACCGGAGCCAGCCGAGGTATCGGTAAAGCCATTGCTGAAGCACTGGGCAGGCAGGGTGCTACCGTTGTTGGCACAGCAACTACGGATGCTGGCGCTGAAGGCATTTCAGCGAATTTGTCTGCTTTATCCATTACCGGTGTGGGCATTGCCATGAACGTTGCTGATGCTGAATCGGTAAAAACCGCATTCGAAAAAATTAATAATGACTTCGGCGCTCCCGTTATCGTAGTGAATAACGCGGGTATTACCCGCGATAACCTGATGCTCAGAATGAAAGAAGATGAGTGGCATGAAGTTATTAATACTAACCTCAATTCTTTATTTCATGTAAGCAAAGCAAGCTTGAGAGGCATGACCAAAGCCCGCTGGGGGCGCGTTATTAATATTGGTTCAGTGGTGGGTTCCTTGGGCAATCTGGGGCAGGCAAACTACGCTGCCGCAAAAGCGGGCCTGGTAGGTTATTCCAAATCTTTAGCCAGAGAAGTGGCTGCCCGGAATATCACCGTAAATGTTATAGCTCCCGGCTTTATCGAAACCGATATGACCAAAGCACTACCCGAAGAACATAAAGAATCGCTGTTAACCCAGGTGCCGGCAGGGCGATTGGGCACGCCAGAAGAGATTGCCGCAGCCGTAACTTTTCTGGCCAGTGATGCTGCTGCGTATATAACCGGATCAACAATTCATGTAAATGGTGGTATGTACATGGATTAAGGTCTTTAAGAGGCTAAAGTATTAAATAAAAGAAACTTATAAATCAGTGCCTTATGCATTAGTTTCAAGTCGGACTTGAAAAATGTATAGGCGTTCTAATAAACTAGCGGCACCTAAAAAAGCGGGTGCCCTAAACCGGAGAGAGTAAATCAAATGAATAACATTGAAGAGCGTGTAAAAAAAATCATTGCTGAACAATTAGGCGTTAAAGAAGAAGAAGTAGTAAATGCAGCGTCTTTTGTAGACGACCTGGGTGCTGACTCCTTGGACACCGTTGAATTGGTTATGGCTTTGGAAGAGGAGTTTGAAACTGAAATTCCAGATGAAGAAGCAGAAAAAATAACATCAGTTCAGAATGCAATTGATTACGTTATCGCTCATCAGTAGTTTTTTGTTCGCTTGAAGTAAAAGGCCGCTTGCGTCATGACGTAATGCGGCCTTTGTTTGTTTAAGGTTGTTTCAGCGGGTTGCGATCCAGAAACGCTCTGATAGGATCCTGATTAAGTGTGTGGTA
>JBECKY010000126.1:0-11231 GCA_040235475.1 Pseudomonadales bacterium | reverse complement strand
CTTGATAAAGAAGGTAAGAAGTTATTGATGCCAGCAACGGATATTACGGAATCAAAAGATGCTTATTTGGTGACTGCAGAACTACCCGGCATTAATAAGGACGATATTAAAGTTTTTTTTGAGAACGGAACCTTGTGTATCGAAGCGGAAACTGAATCTGAGGATAAGCAGGAAGAAAAAGGGGTGGTTGTTCGACAAGAGCGTCGTTATGGGAAGTACGTCAGGCGTTTTGGTTTGGGCGCGGATGTTAGCGATGATCGGGTAGAAGCCCATTTTAAAGATGGTGTTTTATCCTTGCGCATTCCAAAAGCTGAACCTTCCCGAGGGGAATCAAGAGTGATTAAAATTTCATAAATATTTTATCTGAGCCGGCGAGCAAGTGGGCGGTGGTAAAATCAAGGGAAATTTAAGGTAAAAAAAGAGAGTCTCTGATTTGTAGTAGCTCAGTGACTCTCTTATCTTAGGTTAGCTTTAGGTATGCTTTAGTTTTTTAATCCCAGCTAAGTGCCCCACCGGTTTGATATTCTATAACCCGGGTTTCGAAAAAGTTCTTTTCTTTACGCAGGTCCATCATTTCTGACATCCAGGGGAAAGGGTTTTTTGCCCCTGGAAATTGTTCGGGCAGACCGACCTGTATCAGTCGGCGATTGGCAATGAACTGTAAATATTCTTCCATCATTACCGCGTTCATGCCCAGAACACCACGGGGCATGGTGTCCCGTGCGTACTCAATTTCCAGTTGCGTTGCTTCCAGTATCATTTGAATGGCTTCCTGCTTGAATTCGTTGGTCCATAAGTGAGGGTTTTCCACTTTAATCTGGTTGATCACATCAATGCCGAAATTCAGATGCATGGATTCATCGCGAAGAATGTATTGAAATTGCTCTGATGTCCCGGTCATTTTGTTGCGTCGCCCCATTGACAGAATCTGGGTGAAGCCGCAGTAAAAGAAAATGCCTTCAAGACAAATATAAAAGGCAATCAGGTTTTTTAACAGTTGCTGATCTGCTTTCGTGGTTCCAGTATTAAACTGCGGATCGCTCAAGGTCTGAGTATATTGCAGGCCCCAGGATGCTTTGCGTGCCACACTGGGTACCTCGTGGTACATATTGAAAATTTCACCTTCATCCATAGCCAGGGATTCAATGCAATATTGATAAGCATGGGTGTGAATGGCTTCCTCAAAGGCCTGACGTAGTAAATACTGACGGCACTCAGGGTTGGTAATCAAGCGGTAAATCGAAAGTACCAAGTTGTTGGCTACCAGGGAGTCTGCGGTGGAGAAAAACCCCAGGTTACGTTTTACTATGGTGCGCTCGTCTTCGCTCAGGCCGTTTTCGCTTTTCCATAAGGCAACGTCTGCATTCATGTTGATTTCCTGAGGCATCCAGTGGTTGGCGCACCCATCCAGATATTTTTGCCAGGCCCAGTCGTATTTAAAAGGCACCAGTTGGTTGAGGTCAGCCCGGCAGTTGATCATGGCTTTGTCATCTACCCTGACGCGGGTTGCGCTGCCTTCAAGTTCTTTCAGGCCGGCTGAGATATCGAGTGCTGACAGCGCTGCCTGTGCTTGCTGGAAATTATCTGCAATGCCCTGTTTACTGGCAGAGACAGTGGTATGTTGTTGTTCCAGTTTGTCAGTCTGTTGTGCCAGTGTTTCGATTTGTGCAGTCAGAGGGGGGCGGGTTTGTGCTTCAGCTGCCTTGGAGGGCATCTCCCCCAGGAAGGTTTCGTTCTCGCTGCTTGGGCTGCTCTTGGCGCCTGGCGCATTGCTCTTTACTTTTGGGCTGGGTGCCGTGGTTTGTTCCGCAGCAGTGGGCCTTTTCGATGCCAGGTTTTCTGGCTCAGGTTGTAGTATGGGCGGCAGAGTGGTCTGTTGCTCTTCAGCATGGTATTCATCCCAACTAAGCATGTATAGCGCTCCTGTTTTTCAATAAGTTATTTAAAAAAGTGTTTCTGCAATTATTAATAAGCGTATTCCCTTATCTCTTTATTGGCAGGCCTCGCAATCCGGATCATCAATAGAGCAGGCCTGTGGCAAGGGAGCTGCGTCACTACTGAGCATACTTGAATAGGGTTCGGTTTTTACGGCATTTAAAGTATCGCTTTCTACCGTGGATTTTTCTGTAGAGGTGGCGCCAATGGAACGTAGGTAGTAAGTGGTTTTCAAGCCGCGGTACCACGCCATGCGATAGGTTACGTCAAGTTTTTTACCTGATGCCTGATTGATATACAGGTTAAGTGACTGTGCCTGGTCGATCCATTTTTGTCTGCGGCTGGCAGCATCGACGACCCAGCGAGGCTCGACTTCAAAGGCGGTGGCAAAGATGGCTTTAATGTTTGCCGGGATGCGATCAATATTGAGCACGCTGCCGTCGTAGTATTTCAGGTCATTGATCATGACATTGTCCCATAGCTGAAGTTGCTTTAGCTCTTTAACCAGGTAGGGGTTAACCACGGTAAATTCCCCGGACAAGTTGGATTTTACATACAGGTTCTGATACGTGGGTTCTATGGACTGGGTTACGCCAGTAATATTGGAAATGGTTGCGGTGGGCGCAATAGCCATGACATTGGAGTTGCGCATACCGTAAGCTTTTATTTCGGTTCGTAAGGTATCCCAGTTCAGGCTTTGGGACTGATCGACTTCAATGTAATTTTCGCCACGGCTGTCGATCAGGGTTTTTAATGAGTCGATGGGTAGAATCCCTTTGCTCCACAATGAGCCCTGGTAGCTGGAGTAAGCGCCACGCTCTTTTGCCAGATCGCAGGAGGATTGGATGGCATAGTAACTGATGGCTTCCATGGAGCGATCAGCAAAGCTTACTGCTTCTGCAGAGGCGTAGGGTATCCCTTGCAGGTACAAGGCGTCCTGAAAACCCATCAGGCCCATACCCACAGGGCGATGCAAAAGGTTTGAGCGCCGTGCCTGGGGAACGGAATAATAGTTAATGTCGATAACATTATCGAGCATGCGCACGGCGGTTTTAATGGTTTTTTGCAGTTTTTGGGTATCAAGGCCCTGCTCGTTAATATGTCTGGCCAGGTTGACAGAACCGAGGTTGCACACTGCGATTTCATCGGCCGAGGTGTTTAAGGTAATTTCGGTACACAGATTTGACGAGTGCACGACACCGGCATGCTGTTGTGGCGAGCGAATGTTACAGGGGTCTTTAAACGTGACCCAGGGGTGTCCGGTTTCAAACAACATGGACAGCATTTTGCGCCATAAATCTTTGGCGGCTACGCGTTTGAAAAACTTAATTTCGCCAGTATCAGCCATTTTTTCATACTCTGCGTAGCGCTGCTCAAAAGCTGGGCCGTACAGGTCATGCAGGTCGGGGACATCGTTGGGGGAGAACAGGGTCCACTGTTTATCATCAAACACGCGCTTCATAAACAGGTCTGGCACCCAGTTGGCCGTGTTCATGTCATGGGTACGGCGGCGGTCATCGCCGGTATTTTTTCTTAGCTCGACAAATTCTTCAATGTCCATGTGCCAGGTTTCCAAGTAGGCGCACACAGCACCTTTGCGCTTGCCACCCTGGTTAACGGCTACGGCGGTGTCATTGACCACTTTAAGGAAGGGGACAACCCCTTGGGATTTACCATTGGTGCCTTTGATATAAGAACCCAGGGCGCGAACAGGTGTCCAGTCATTGCCCAGGCCACCGGCCCATTTGGAGAGCATGGCATTGTCTTGAATAGCACCATAAATGCCGTGAAGATCATCAGGGACGGTGGTCAGATAGCAGGATGATAATTGTGGACGCAGGGTGCCGGAATTAAACAGCGTTGGTGTAGAGCACATGTAATCGAAGCTTGAGAGCAAGTCATAAAATTCCATGGCGCGCTCGTTCTTGGCTTCTTCTGCAACGGCCAGGCCCATGGCTACGCGCATGAAAAATACTTGCGGCAGTTCAAAGCGCACATCATTACTGTGAATAAAATAGCGGTCATAAAGGGTTTGCAAGCCGAGATAGGTGAATTGCATATCCCTTTCTGGCTTCAGGGCTGCGCCCAGTAACTCCAGATCAAACTGTAGCAGTTCCGGTGCAAGTAATTCCAGCTCTATGCCTTTGCGTATGTAGGATGCCAGGGCACGGTTGTAGAAAGTGCCCATGTCGGTTTGTGTGGCAGATTCTGCAATGCCGAGAAACCCCAGGGCTTCTGAGCGCAGTTTATCCAGCAATAACCTGGCGGTGACAAAGGTGTAGTTGGGCTCCTGCTCTATTAAGGTACGGGCAGTCATAATCAAGGAGGTGTTGACATCTTTTTCGGCAACGCCATCGTAAAGATTTTTTAGGGTTTGGTCTAAAATCAAGGTAGAGTCGACATCATCCAGGTTTTCGCAGGCTTCGAAGATCACTTGCTGTAAACGGTCGACATCCAATGGCTTTGTTGAGCCATCGGCGAGGGTGGTGTTAATAACGGGCTTCTGTTTAAGAGCTGTTTCTGCGGCGATTTTTATGGCCCGCTCTTTGGACCTGGATTCACGGTACAACACATACTCGCGGGCGATTTTGTATTCACCGGAACGCATTAAAACCAGCTCCACCTGATCCTGTATTTCTTCAATATGAACTGTGCCGCCGCTGGAAAACCGTCGGTTGAAGGTGTCTCTTATTTGTGCGGTTAATTTTCGTACAGACTCGTGAATGCGGTTTGATGCTGCGGCGGTTCCACCTTCCACCGCCAGAAAGGCTTTAGTGATTGCAATACTGATTTTATCATCGTCATAGCTAACCACTTTGCCATTGCGTTTGATAACTCTCAGCGTTCCTGGGGTGGTTTGACTTAAGTCATCGGTTGTTACGGGTGGGTCAGTCTTTACAGTGGCGACGTTTTCACGGTTGGCTTCGGTGTACATAGGGTTTCTCTTTGCTCTCTTTTTAGTTGTACTTGGTCTTTGCTTGCTTAGGTACTACTACATATAGACATTCAGAAGAATGCAGGTTGATATTAATTGTCGTTGGTTTAATCAAAAAAAGACCTAACTTATTGTTTAAGTGGCATTTATTATTTAGTTGTTACAAATGCACTCAAACCCAATATATAGTGTTTTTATTTTTCCTGGATACAAGATAGTGCGGTTTTTAAGAGAGTGCAAGTTATAACAACTGAATTTTCTGTGGATAAGTTGTGCTTAAAGCAAAGGGTTGGTGGCTGCTAACTGTTGATGCCTTCAAACTTCAATAAAACACTAGATATAGGTATTTTTAAAAAAATGAATATTATGTGTTCCGTGTCACAAAAAATACATTTTTGAACAGCTTTTCAAAGGGAGCTTCATAATAGAAAGCAGCGATAGCAGGGCGCCCCAAATGCTATGAAGCGCACAAAACCATCATTAATGTTACCGATTGTAAAGCTCATGTTGCAAACTTTGAAGTAATCGGAATGTTTGAAAACTATAGGTATATTATAGTGGTAAGACAATTTTAGAGGATTAGGTAAAAGCTCAAGTATTAAGTTCCAGTGGTTGTAATCAGAATTTGTTTGCTGAACTGACAGCATATCGAACAGGCTGCCCCAGTAAAATTATCCCGGTTGGCCTCTGTTAAGTTACAGCTTAATGATAGTCGGCAGGCATTGATAGGAATGTGTCCAGGAATGAGTCAATGAAAGAATCAGTACAAAATGCAGAGCAAAGCAAGCCCTATATTCTGATTGTAGAAGACGATGAGCGATTGGCTAATCTCACTAAAGAATATATGGAAAGCAATGGCATGACCGTGGGGCTCGAAATGGATGGGCGCCGTGCCATTGATAGAATTGTCAATGATCAGCCCGATCTGGTGGTTTTGGACGTGATGCTGCCAGGGGTTGATGGCATGAATATTTGTCGTCAGGTTAGGCCCAAATACCGTAATCCCATTTTGATGTTAACTGCTCGTACCGATGATGTTGACCAGGTGCTGGGTTTGGAAATGGGCGCTGATGACTACGTGGCCAAGCCGGTTCGTCCTCGTATTCTATTGGCCCGTATCCGGGCGTTACTAAGAAGAAACGATAATAACGCTACAGATACAAGTAACAATGTAGAGCCTGCCGCAAGCCGCTTGCTGTTTTCAAATCTAATGATTGATCACAGTGCACGAGAAGTTACATTGCAGGATCAGCACGTAGAGTTGACCAGCGCGGAATTTGATTTATTATGGTTGCTGGCCTCGAATGCAGGCAAAATTCTTTCCAGAGAAGAAATTTTCGAGCAGCTTCGTGGCATACCTTATGATGGCCAGGATCGCTCCATCGATGTTCGGGTTTCTCGCGTCAGGCCGAAGATTGGCGACGATCCAATCGACCCCAGGCGTATTAAAACTGTGCGCAGCAAAGGCTACCTGTTTGTTAAAGACCTTACTGAAAGCTGACGTGGTTTTTTGCCAGGGCGCTTTGCATGCAAGCGCCTGATCAACTGTTAAACTTCCAAAAAAAATAAACCATCCAGGGTTTTGCCAATATGACCCGAATATTTTTACGCATTTACGGTGGTATCACTTTGTCATTGTTGTTGGTGGCAATGTTTACTTTCGTTGCCTTTGAAGCGATCAACCACTACCGTTTATTGAACTACCGCATGCAGATGGTTTCGGGGAGCATGAATTTGATAGCAGGCTCACTTGTTGGCCAAACGGATGCTGCTCGAAAACAGCATGTCGAAGATATTTCAGAATCATTAGGGGTGCTTGTTAATCTAAAGTATTTGGATAATTTGGTGCTTAATAAGACCGAGTTAAAGCGCGTGAAGAACGGAGAACTGGTATTTTTAAGTCCTCGGCAGAGAGGTGCATACGCTGTAGCGCTGAGGATACCTGACGAATCAGATTTGCTGGTGAGTGTGGAAATAGCAAATGTCACCGAGCAAATGGGGCGGGCTACCGTGGAGCTTATAGCCGACTTTGTGGGCCAGGGTACACTTGCAGAGCAGGAGCAGAGGCTTGAAGATATCCGGCCATACTTTGGCTTTCCGATTAGTTTGGTTGCTCCTATTCAAGTGTTTTTGGATTCTGAGCAGTGGGAACGTATCGGCAGGCAGGAGTCAGTGCTGGTGCTCGATGAATCAGCAAAAGCGATCCGGCTTTACACCTCTTTACCGAGCAGCAGAAAATTATTATTTTTAGGACCAATAGAGCAATTCGACCCTTACCCTTACCAGTTGGTGATTTTTATCGGGTTTCTGGCTCTGAGTTTCTTGGGGCTGGCCGCTTATTTATTGGTGCATCCCCTGGAGTGGCGCTTACGCCGACTCGAGCAAATGGTGAAACGTATTAAAAAGGGCGATCTGGATACCAGGGTCGAAGTGATTGGCAAGGATGCTATCAGTCAGCTTTCAGTGGCCTTTAACCAAATGGCAGAGCACGTACAGATTCTGCTTGATTCGCAAAAAGAATTGACCAGCGCCGTATCTCATGAGCTTAGAACGCCGGTTGCACGGTTACGTTTTGGGCTTGAAATGATTGAAGATGCGAAGAGCGATGAAGAGCGCCTTCGCTTTATGGAAGGAATGGATATAGACATCGAACAGCTCGATGAGCTGATTGATGAAATTCTGACGTATGCGCGTCTGGAGCAGGGCACTCCGGTACTGCATTTTAAGAAATTAAACGTTAATGATATTTTAACGCAAATATGCCGGGAAATGGCCGAAACGGCTGGCAAAGCTGGTATTGAAATTGAGTGCGAAACACAAGCAGCTGAACCCGTGTTGGTAGAAGCCGAAGGCCGCTATCTTCATCGTGTGGTGCAGAACCTTGCTGGCAATGCGATTCGCTATGCGGGTAGTCGCGTGCGCATGAAATTTGAAGTGCAGCAGGATGTCTGTAAAGTAACGGTTGAAGACGATGGACCGGGCGTTCCTGAAAATGAGTGGGCACATGTTTTTACGCCCTTTGCCCGCTTGGATGATAGCCGAAATCGTGTGTCGGGCGGCTATGGACTGGGGCTTTCGATTGTGCAAAGGATAGCATTTTGGCACGGTGGTCAGGTTACCATTGGACGTAGCAGCCTGGGTGGCGCCAGATTCGAAATGGTATGGCCAAAATCACAAAAAAGAGCGTCCTCAGGCATTGGCTTAGTGGTGCCTTCGCTGAAACAGTCCGCGTGAAGGACTGAACAAAAACAGACTACATATTGTTACCTTTCATCAACAGGAAACTTACAGATTTTGTAAATTATTCTGGCACACTGAGAATCGTGGATTAAGCTTTTTGTAATACTTTATTGTAGTGCTGAAAGACTAGCTGTTTGTTTAAGTTTCTACTCCCGTCTCCTGACACTTAATTGCAGTTTATGCATTAAAAATTTTTTGAACCCCCTTATGGCCCACTTATGTGGGCTTTTTTTTGTCGGCTTATTTGATGCGGCCTGGTAAGTCTGACACTACTGCCTTATAACCCAGAATATATCCAGGATGCAGCATAATCGGTTGACTTAAAAGTCGTAGCGATTACATTACTAGAGGTAAGAGCGCTTGATAGGGACTAAGAGAGACTGAGCTTATGAGCAACTTTATTCTGGCCATTGATCAGGGAACAACAAGTTCAAAGGCCATCCTGTTTAATGAGAATGGGCAGGTTATTGCCCAGCACCAGGAGGAGTTTAAACAATACTTTCCTGCTGAAGGTTGGGTTGAACAGGATGGCGAGGAAATTTGGTCGACCACCCGGTCCGTATGCCGCAAGGTGCTGGAGCACTATCAAAAATCAAATTCCGGATCACTGGCCAGGGTCTTAGGCATAGGTATTACCAACCAAAGGGAAACGACGCTGCTGTGGGAAAAATCCACGGGTAAATTGCTTTATCCCGCTATTGTCTGGCAGGATCGTCGCACTGCATCGTGGTGCCAGCAGCTCAAACAGGCAGGCCATGAAACCACGATTAAAGCCAAAACAGGTTTATTGATCGACCCGTACTTTTCTGCGACAAAACTAAGCTGGCTGCTGGATAATGTGGCAGGTGCCAGACAGCAGGCGGAAAGGGGCGAACTGGCCTTTGGTACAGTCGACTGTTTTTTGCTGTGGAGAATGACCGGCGGTAAAAAGCATCTTACCGACGCGAGCAACGCATCGAGAACACTGTTGTTTAATATTCATCAGCAGCAATGGGATCAGGAATTATTAAAACTGTTTAACATCCCTGAACAACTATTGCCGGAAGTAAAAAACAGCAGTGATGATTTTGGTGTTTGCAGCGAAGATTTTGTCGGGCTTGCATTGCCTGTTGCGGGTATTGCCGGCGATCAACAAGCGGCTTTAATCGGCCAGGCCTGCTTTAAACCCGGGATGAGCAAAAGCACTTACGGCACAGGTTGCTTTATGATGCTGAATACCGGGGATAAGGTGCTCAGCTCCAAGAACAAATTGCTTTCTACAGTCGCTTACCGCTTAAACAATAAAACCACTTATGCCATTGAAGGCAGCATTTTTACCGCAGGTGCGGCGATTAAATGGCTGCGAGATGGTTTGCAATTGATCGACTCATCAGAACAAACACAAACTATGGCTGCCAGTATAGATTCAACGGCCGGGGTTTATATGGTGCCTGCCTTCACTGGTTTAGGTGCGCCTTATTGGCAGCCTGATGCGCGAGGGGCATTAACAGGCTTAACGTTTGATACAAATAGAAATGCCATTGTTAGAGCTGCTCTGGAGTCGGTTTGTTATCAAAGCAAAGATTTGCTTGATGCCATGGTGAAAGACGGTGCCGATGTGCCTACAGTCATGCGTGTGGATGGTGGTATGGTGGTTAATGACTGGCTGATGCAATTTCTGGCAGATATGTTGAACCTTGTCATTGATCGCCCCAGAGTGACCGAGACGACAGCCTTAGGGGCGGCGTTGCTGGCCGGTTTGCATTTGGGGGTTTATCGAAGCCTTGCTGATACCGCCAAAGTTTGGCATCACCAAAGAAGTTTTGAAGCATTAATGCCTGCTGAAAAAAGAGAAAAATTATATGCTGGCTGGCAGCAGGCTGTGCGCTCAGTGGCCAGGGAAGCTCTGAGCAAGTCATGAACGCTTAGCTTGAGACTAAAATATCCCATTACTGTGTCGCCCAGAGCGCCGACTTACTGCTGGTGCAAAACTTCGCAATAGTTGGGTAGAGCCTGCCCCGCAATGCGTATGGGTCTTACGTGTGTTGACGCCTTGCATTTGAAAATCTTAGCTCTGAATGTGTTATGTCCAGACTTATTGAAGTGCCCCGCTGATGATTGGAAGTCTAAAATGTGCGTTGTCACACAGGTTTATATGCTGCATTTAAGCGGTATTCATCAAACATATCTTGTTGATTATGCTAGTTTATGTTTGAGCAGGTGACAGATTTTCAAGTGACAGCCATGGGTCAAAACAAAAAATTTAAGTGGAATTAGTATTAAAGCAAACAATGAAAAACTTTTTTTCATTAACAGATATAGAACAAAAAGACCACTTTCAACATATGTTGTACATGCTGGTTGTTGCTTTTGGGCACACAGCATTGTGTTGGCTTTGTTTTCAGGTGGGTTTGTTCCGTGTTGAGCTGCAAGGGTTCATAACGCTGTTTTTATTTATCTGGTCTGGGCATGCTTTGTTTTTATTGGCTGTACTGACCGGCCTGAATAAAAAAATATCAGACCCGAGCTTGATGCTGCCGCACATGCTTTGGACAACGCTGAGTTTGTTATTAACAGCTTATTTTGTTGATCAAATGCGCCTGAGTGTTATGACATTGTTTCTGGCGGTGATGCTTATCGGCGCCTTTCGGGTGAGGGTTGTAGGGTTTATTACCACTGCCGTGTTTGGTTTAGTGGGTTACGGCTTGATTTTATATTTGTTAATACGTCATGAGCAAAGCAGTGTTGTCTCAGCTACGCAGTTATTGCAGGAATTGTTGCAATTTGGGGCATTAGCTTTGGTAACGCTGATTTTTACCGTGCTGAGTACTGGCATTAGTAATTTGCGTGGCCAGCTCTCTGGCAAAAATATTGAACTGCAATTGGCGCTGGAAAAAGTTCAGGAAGTGGCGATTAGGGATGATTTGACCGGTGTTTATAATCGGCGCTTTATTATGGAAGTGCTGAATCGGCAAAAACAATTGGCAGAGCGGGGGCAGGAAAATTTCTCATTATGCTTTATCGATCTGGATTATTTTAAACGTGTTAATGACAATTTCGGTCATGGGGTGGGTGACAGGGTCTTAGTAACTTGTGCGCATACTTTATTAGAGATGATCCGCGGCGTCGATTACTGTGCCCG
>JBECKY010000055.1:0-5706 GCA_040235475.1 Pseudomonadales bacterium | reverse complement strand
CTCGATGGCATTATTCTGGTCGATTGAATTAAATTAGCCTAAAAACCAACCTGTATTTTTAAACGCTCATCTTCAACCCTTATAGATTTCAATAAACGTTTGGCGTACTTTTGCTTTTTGTCCTGTTGATTGAATTTATAAATCGACATATCCCCCAAAGTACTGCGCACAATAGCCTCGAATAAACCCCTAACCTCTTCGGTATAACGCCTTGGCAAGCCATGAATATCCATGTCTTTTATTTCCGGGTCAAAAAAGAAAAACTCACCCTGCTCACGATCATAATCAACCTCGCCTTCCACCAGGGCCCGGCCTTTTGCGGCTAACAAGCCAGGAATGGATACTTTAATCGACATGCCAATGCTAATACGGTTAAGACCGCCAGGAGGCAAAATCACCTCTGGGTCAGAGATTTTAAAGACAAAAATTAATTTTTTAACCTTAATAGGAAAAACCTGGCTCATACGTTTTTCCAGATCTGAGGCTTTTAATTCAAACGTGAAGGAAGGCAGCAAGCGCTTTAAAAAGCCTAAAATCCTTTGCCACACAAGAGTTAATTTATGCAATGTCAGTGACTCCAAATCAATCAGGGCCTACCTGGAACTCTTAGACAAAATCCCAGAAACAGGTAAGCAAAAAATAATGGCCAAGAATAATCGCATCATGCCCTTATTTCAACGACATGCCTTGGCGCATAAAAACAAACACAGTTGCCCGTCTCCAGCTGCTTATACCCGGCTAATACGCCAGGCATAGCCAGTTTCGAAAATTACACTGCTCAATAAACACCTGTTTTCAAGATGATGCAACAAACAAACCAAGTGGCTGGCCTAATACCCTGATTAAATCTTTGTTGACAAAGCAGTAAAAAAAGCTTCTTATACTTAGTTGGTGTTGTTGTTGCTCGATTTCAAAAATCTATCGAATCACACCTAAGACAGACCCTTGAGACAAACCCTTGCTATTGCAAAAAACTTAAAAACAAACAGTTAGATGACTAAATAATCCACACATTGAGTTGTGAACAGGCCAACGTTGTTGATTCCAAGTTTGTTGCTAAGCCTCGATTATTAAAAATTCAAAAAACTAATAAAATAATAGGAGTTGATCCATGAGCACACCCCAACCCATTACCCAAGCCCCTGGCAGCCAAGAAGCAGAACACCTCCGCAGCATTCTGGATCGACAAAAAGCCGCCTTTATTCAGCGCGGCATTCCAAGCTATAAAGAGCGCATCAACGCCCTGAACACCCTAAAAGCCGCCCTTGGCGAATACAGAACCCAAATCGTAGAGGCCGTGTCAGCCGATTTTGGTCATCGCTCACCCCATGAAACCCTGGCCACAGAATTCCTTTCACCCGTCGGTGAAATCCAAATGACCAAAATGAAGCTAAAAAGCTGGATGAAGCAAAAAAAAGCACCTTTTAGTCTTCAAGCCGGCACTGGCACCGGCCGCATCCTCTATCAACCCAAGGGGGTCATCGGTATTATGGGCGCCTGGAATTACCCGGCGTTTTTAATTTTCTCACCCCTGGTTGGCGTTATTGCCGCCGGCAACTCCAGCATCATCAAACCACCCGATCAAAGCGTAGCCTTAGGCGAAGTATTAACAGACCTTTTCAAAAACCACTTTGATGAAGATTATCTAGCCCTTGTGACCGGCGACATCAACACCTCTGTTGAATTCACCAAGCTGCCTTTCGACCATCTGGTTTATACGGGCGGAACCGAAATTGGCCGCAAAGTCATGATTGAGGCCGCCAAAAACCTGTGCCCCGTTACCCTGGAAATGGGTGGTAAATCGCCGGTGATCATTGCTGATAATTACCCTATCAAAAAAGCAGTGGATCGCATCTTAATGGGAAAATTCATCAACTCAGGCCAAACCTGTATTGCTCCTGATTACATTTTAATGTCAGAAAGCAAACAACAGGAATTTGTTGAGGCTGCCACCACCGAGCTGGCAAAACGCTATCCAACTATTGCTAATAACGAAGACATCACCTGGATTGTTAACGAGCGTCATTATGCCCGCATCAATCACCTAATTGATGACGCCGTTGCAAAAGGTGCCAAGCTCCATCAGGTTAACCCGCAAAACGAATCCGTACCTGAAGGCCACCGCGTCATACCACCAACCATACTCACCAATGTCAATGACAACATGGCCATTATGCAGGAAGAAATTTTCGGCCCTGTACTCCCGATCAAAACCGTAGCCAATGTCGATGAGGCGGTACGATACGTTAATAGCCGCCCTCGTCCCCTGGCTTTATATTATTTCGACAAAAGCAAGGCCAGGGCCGATGAAGTAATGCAAAGCACCATCTCCGGTGGTGCCTGTGTTAATGAAACCATGCTGCACATTGCTCACGAAAACATGCCCTTCGGCGGCAGTGGCCCCAGCGGCCTGGGTGCCTATCATGGCTTCGACGGCTTTGTGGAGTTTTCCCATAAAAAAGGTGTTTTCTACGAAGGCCCGTTCTCACCGGCTTCAATTTTGAAACCGCCTTATGGGCCAAAAGTGTTAAAAGTAATGAACTGGATGGCCAGCAAAATGGCTTAGCCATCAGCAGAACTTATGGCACACACCTACAAAAAACCCGGCTACCAGGCCGGGTTTTTTGTAGTTAAAATTCAGCTTTATCTAATATAGCGCTTGTATAGACTTAAAGCTTTATCGCCCGACAAGGCTTTTACAAAACCTTTAAATGCCTTAAAAGAAGGTTTTAACATAAAACTTTTAAAAAATGTTTTACGCGCCAGGCTGGAATCAAATAGTTCATCCGCATTAATATAGGCAATTTTCAAATAATTTACCGCCTTAAACTCTTTTAATAACTGTTCAATGGTTTTAGAGTTACCCTCCCTGCCAATAAATTTATCGGCAATTTGTATCCTTTCCCAGGCCTGATCCTGCAGCCGTTGCTTTGAAATACCTAAAGGATTATTGCGGTAATTAAAATAAGGGGTATTAACATAGATAAGCGGGTATTCTTTAGCAACTCTGATCCACATATCGCGATCATCCAAATTCCGCATACTCTCATCAAACAAACCAAGCTTTTCAAATACACTCCTTCTAATGGCAACCCCCGGCGTGCCAATAAAATTCGACTTAAACAAGCCGGCAAAGCAATCGACTGGGTTTAATTTAAAGGCATTATCACCAAGCTCATATTCAAGAAGCTTATTTAGGGTAATATATTTATCAAGATATTTATGTTCCGTTATCGTCCCACCCTGATCGACTACATTAAAGTTAGTAAACAACATGCCCGCATCTGGATGCTGATCCAACAAAGCAACACTGGCCTGCATTTTATCAGGCAGGGCAATGTCATCTGCATCAAATAAAAATATCAGCTCCCCTGTTGAATTGGCAATGCCTGTATTTCGTGGCTTGGCCGGGCCACCGCTGTTAGCTTGATAAATATAACGCACCCGATCATTCAAATAAGGCGCAACAACTTCTTTGGTATTATCCGTAGAGCCATCATCAACCAAGATTATTTCATAGTCGTCACCATTCTCCTGCAACAAGGAAGTAATAGTTTCAACAATATAGTCAGCCGCATTAAAGGCAGGAATAACAATTGAGGATTTCATAATAAGGCAAATGGAAAATATTTGAACAACAATTAATGACTTTATGGCAGATCTTTTATTTCTGGTTTTCGGCCTGCTAATAACTCAGCCACCACCTCTTTCAGTGATGATTTTTTTAATTTTGCGCACAGCCACAAAGAAGGTTTCTCAAATGTAACATGCAGCATATGTGCAAATATAATACTGGAAAAAATCCCGACAAGAAACAGAAATCCGGCCAACAAAGGTGACATATAATCATGCAGGGCAAGCTTTCCTAATGAAATAACCTTCCAGCCCACATCCGGGTGCACCAGATAAAGCGTGTACGATAATTTACCTAGATATTGAAAACTTCCTCTTGTTAAAACCGTATCCAATAAGTCATGTTTCCATAAACCGTAAATCAATACAGTCGATATAATTCCAGCAATCCCGTAAGCCTTGGCACTGACACCCACCTGAAAAGCAACTTCAAAAACAAGCCAGGCCATTAATATAAAAGAACTGTAAGGCAGCTTTCTTAAGGCATTGCTGATCAATACACCCATAAAGAAATAATGCCAATTATAAATAAATAAACCCGGAGTGGATACCGCAGTTAACTTATAATCGACAAGAACTGAATATATACCCATTAAAATCACCAGCAACAAGTGCAGCTATGCCTCTCATGCCGTCTATGGATCGGTATCGATTTACCGCATTAAGACTTTTTGTATTCACTTGAGCTAATCCATAAAAGACTCTCTTTTTACACCTAAAAGCCATTCAAAAAGAGTGCACAAAGCTTCAGCATTGTTGATTATTAAAAAAGTAAAATATAATTTCATAGGTCGGTTAGAAATTTATTTTTAATAAAAAAAGAAATTCTTATTCCCAATAAAAGACTCAATAAAAGCTTAAAGGACTCCATAGTAATATTAAATTTCAAGGCTTTTACAAGATAATAAGCAGATTTTTTTTTATTTTTTAATTGCCAAAACTGCTCATACGAAAGAGAAAAATAATTTTCTGCAATTTTTCTCTTAAGTGCTTTGTCATACCCATACTCTTGACAAAGATCTAACTGGCGAGAAAGAACTTTAATTCTATTCAGGCAATTTTTTTCAGCTGACCGGGAAGAAATGCTGCCCTTTCTTACCCTGTAGCAATGCAAGGGCGTGGGCAAATAACCTATATCATATTTTTTTGTAACTCGAAACCACAGGTCTCGATCTTCACTATTAGTTAGAGAGCTATCAAAAAAGCCAAGATCATCTACAAGATTTTTCTTAAATACCACCCCTGAAGTTCCAATGTAATTAGCCAAAAGAAGATTATTGTACGCTTGCCTGGATTTAATAATGATGCATTCAGCCGGATCTTCAGGCTTAGCAAAACTGTTCACAGCATTGTAGTCATCAAGAAAAGAATTATTTAATATATCACCAACTTCGTTTATCGATTTAAAATTTGTAAATAAAAAATTCAACTCAGGGTTATTATCAAAAGCCTTAACAGTATTAAGCAATTTGTTGCTCAACATAATATCATCAGAGTCAAAAATAGATACAAGCTCACCTTGCGCAAGCTTAATACCCAGGTTCCTGGGTGACGATGGGCCGCCGCTGTTTTTTTGATAAAAATACCTGATTTTATCACTGGAAAATGACTCTATAATTTCTTTCGAATTATCAGTAGAGCCATCATCCACTAAAATAATTTCGTAGTTATCATAGTCTTGATTAAGAATGGAGTTCAGGGTCTCGGCAATATAATCGCCACTACATTATAAACCGGAATAACTATAGATATTTTAACCAATTTTCAACTCAACCGAATAATAATATTAAATGTAAAAACATCGACGATTATAATATAATCAAAGCCTATTATCAGCTTTATTTGCTTTTCAGCGACGAAATGAATTTATCTGGAATAAATACATAGCACTTAGACTTGGCTCAATATCACCACCCAAATCCTCAAGCCATGGTACAAAAAACCTTGCAATCTACTACCGAAGCAGGCGCATAGGTGACAAAGCCCTGCCTAGCAAATAGAAAAAACAAATAAAAGTGTTGACTAAAAAGGTCTGTTTTTCTAAAACACCAAATTTCATATACACTATAAACA
>JBECKY010000073.1:0-16728 GCA_040235475.1 Pseudomonadales bacterium | reverse complement strand
TTTGGAAGGGCAGGGGCAGGCACTCTACAGCAGCGTTAGTTTTGGTCTTGGCGGTGCTCTTGGGGCACTTTATGTTGGCCATGCCTGGGAATCAATGGGTGCGGCAACCAGCTTTATTCTGGCTTGCTTATGTTGTTTGCTTGCCGCTTTAATTGCCTTGAAGGGCGTTCATTTTGAATCAAAATATAATCAGGCAGCCTAGGTTTTAGGCACAATCAGTTGTTTCTACAGGGCGTTTTATCTGCTTGCAGGTTTTTTGGTGCACTAGATTGTAAAAAAAAGCCAAGTTATGACATTTAATAACAAGATGTAAAATACTTAGCGGTAAAATCGCTAAAGTTTTCAGTGAGAATTATAAAAATTCCTGTATTATGTGCAGTCAGATCGACCGGTGGTGGTTCGACAAAAGGTTTAATAAAAATAACAGTTGGTAAAGTAAGCCCTGTTCAGATGGCGCAGGTTTTTTAAATTTGCAATTTTTGCAACTATTTAGAGACCGGGTATAATCGTACTGAATGTGCTTTTTGATGGTTTTGCCGTTTAAAGTGCTCAGCATTATCGTGACCCTCGAGCAGCTGCTTTAAGGAAGTATTATGACAAAAAAAATTGCGCAGTGGTTAGTTAAAAACCGAAATCTTCTTATTGTTATCAGTATTCTTGCTACGGCCGCATCAGGCTTAGGTATTCCCAAGCTTGGCTTTAATGGTGATTTTAAAGCGATGTTTGGCGAAAAGAATCGGGATCTTCAAATTCTTGAAAGTATAGAAAACACTTACCTTCAAGCTGACAATATAGTTGTCCTGATTAAACCTGCCAATACTGAGACGGTTTTTGAAAAAAACTCCCTGATGCTGGTGGAGTCCTTAACTGACAGGCTCTGGGAAACGCCGAGTTCGATTCGCGTTGATTCCTTAAGTAATTACAATCGCTCGCACTCTGAGGATGACACCTTTTATGTTGATCCCCTGATAGAAAGCGCTGCGGATTTAAGCCCTGAAGACATTCAAAGTATTCGTCAATATGCCCAAACAGACGCTTACCTTAAAAAAGGCCTGGTTTCAGAAGATGAAAAAGTAACCTCAATGGTTGTTACCTTGGCATTACCGGACAATCCCATTGACAGGCTGCCTGCGGTTACCGAAACAGTTGAATTTCTGGAAGCGCTTACTATTGAAATGAAGGACAGCTACCCAGGGCTTGAAATGCATTATATGGGTGGACCATCAATGGAAGCGGCAATGGTTGATATTGCTTCCGATGACTTGAATTACCTGATGCCGGTAACGGTTCTTGTTTGCTTTACCGTACTCGGTGTGTTGCTACGTTCTGCAACCTCTGTGCTTGGTACTATTTTTATTATTATTGTTGCCAATGTAATGACCATGGGTGTTGCCGGTTGGATGGGGTATCAATTAACCCCGACATCGATGATGGCACCCTTAATGGTGATGATACTTGCCATGGCGGACAGTATTCATGTGCTCACCCAGTACATACAATATTTTCGCAGCGGGATGTCAAAAACAGATGCCATGGTGGAAAGTGTTTCATCTAATATGGTGGCAGTACTTTTAACCAGTATTACTACCTCGATTGGTTTTTTGGGGATGAACTTTAGTGAATCCCCCACCTTCCATGACTTTGGTAATATTACTGCCATGGGTGTGCTGTTTGCATTTATTTTAACCTTCACCTTATTGCCAGGCATAGTGTTACTGTTTCCAATGAAACCAACTCAAAAGCCTTTAGCGTTAACCCCCCTCATGGAAAAGTATGCAGACTTTGTGATTAAAAACAGTCGACCTTTGATTTGGATTTTTGCCATTGGGGTACCGATTGCCTGTTCCTTTATCTCAAGTAATGAATTGAATGATGATATTGTTGCTTACTTTGATGAGAAGGTGCCATTTCGCACTTCAGTGGATTTTGCCAATGAACATTTATCAGGCTTTCAATACATTTTGTATTCCCTTGACAATAAAGAAGAGGGTTCTGTTAATGATACTGACTATTTGCACAAGGTAGATGCGTTCTCAGAATGGCTGCGCATCCAGCCTAATGTTTCTCATGTTTTTAGTTATGTGGACATTGTTAAAAACCTCAATAAGGCCATGCATGATGATGATCTGGCCTTTGACAAAGTTCCGGAGTCAAGAGAGCTGGCCTCGCAATACCTCTTTCTGTATGAGATGTCCTTGCCGGCAGGCCATGACTTAACCAGGGATATTAATTCTTCGCGTTCGTCTTCACGCTTGATGGTGTCATTAAATACCATGACCAACCAGGAGTTAATTGAACTCGATTTGCGGGCTCAGCAATGGCTAAGCGAAAATGCACCGGAGCTGGCATCTCCAGGCGGCAGTCGCTCACTGATGTTTGCCAATCTGGGGCAGAATATTGTCAGCAGTATGATCAGCGGTTCAATCTTTGCGATGGGGGCGATTACCATTGTGATTTTGATTGGTATTCGATCCTTGCGCTATGGCGTGATCAGCCTGATCCCCAATGTATTGCCTGCGGCTTGTGTCTATGGGGCCTGGGGCCTCTTTGTTGGCGAAGTAAATCAGGCCGCAGCCATGGTGTTCAGCATGAGTATTGGTTTGGTAGTGGACGACACTATTCACTTTCTGTCGAAATACCTTAAAGGGCTTAAGAACGGCAAGTCGGCGGAAGAGTCCATTAAATATGCTTTTACTACGGCAGGCTCCGCTTTATTGGTGACTAGCCTGGCAATTTCAGCGGGCATGTCAGTGCTGATACTTTCGAGCTTTAACCCGAATACCACCATGGCTGTTATGCTTTTTTCAATTTTACTGTTTGCGCTGGTGCTGGATTTTATGTTGTTACCACCGGTGCTGTTATTGTTTGATAAGAAAAAAGATCAAGTAATTGTACAAGCTGAATTCAATGCTACGTCTAAAGAGGCCAGCGACGAAATAGAAATTGATGTAGCAGCAGTGCCGGTAGAAATAAGCGAGGCGACACCTGATGGCTCCAAGGTGACGACTTGAGCGGCTTGTTGAAAAGAAGCTCGTAGCTAGATTTATATAAAGACTAAAAGCGGAGTTTTTATTCCGTTCAGATCGCTGACAAACCCCGGACTTTTGCCGGGGTTTCTTTTTTTAGCCGCGAGCAAACCGTTTTGAAGGAGTAGCTATAAAAGCCGGGAGTATTTGCGCATGAAAACAAAGGCATGAAGCTACCTATGCCTACAGATTAAAGGCTCTTTGGCCTGCAGATTCTCCAGCGAAGTCTGCTCGTTGATGGCGTTTGCAGGTGGGAAGGTTTTATTTGTCTGAGCTGGGTGAGAAGTTGCGGTAAACCCTGCTTTAGGTCATTGTACAGCACTCTAAAAAGTAGATACTATCGATCCCTTTGATTGGCTTTTTTGTAAGATAAAGAGGTACGACATAAGGAGAATCTGATGAAACCCTTCAAGGCATTACCATAGTCGAATGAACCGAACACAGTCGAATGAACCGAAACCCTCTGCCGAAACCACGGGTTTTAATTGGACACCCCGATATACCCTCTGGCTGGTGCTGCTCGCCTTGCTTGCTTACTCTTATATAACGCAGCTTCAGCAACAGCATTTGAATATTGCCTATTCAACATTTAAACAGGAGGTGCGGGAAGGTCATATTGCCGAAGTCACTATCACGGGATCTCAGGTCGTGGGCAGCTACGGTGGGAGCTATACTGCAAATGACGACAAAAATAACAGCTATAGCCAGTTTAAAACCCTTCTTCCAGAGATTGACGATAAGGATTTAATGCCACTGCTGGACGAGTACGGTGTAGTGGTCAAGATTGAGTCTTCTGAATTACCTGCGCTGATCAGGGTTATTTTGGCGGTGTTACCTTGGGTGTTGATTGTTGGCTTTTTTATGTACAGCGGCAGAATCATGCGAAAACGTCTTGGCGGTGGTGTTGGAGGTATGGGCATACCCGGCTTTGGCAGTGAAACGAAAGAACCCTTTGAGCACTCAAAAATCACTGTCAATTACACCGATGTGGCCGGTCTTGATAATGCAAAAGCCGAGCTTCAGGAAGTTGTGGATTTTCTTAAAAACCCTGATAAATACCGCAGTTTAGGGGCAAAACTTCCAAAAGGGGTCTTATTAATGGGAGCACCGGGCACAGGTAAAACCTTATTGGCTAGAGCTACCGCTGGTGAAGCCGGTGTACCTTTCTTTAGTGTTACCGGTTCGGAATTTATTGAAATGTTTGTTGGTGTCGGGGCTTCCCGGGTACGTAAGCTTTTCGACAGTGCCCGTAAAGCGGCTCCCGCATTGATCTTTATTGATGAAATTGATTCTGTTGGCAGAGCAAGGGCCTTTGGTTATGCCATGGGTAACGATGAACGAGACCAAACACTGAACCAGATACTGGCAGAAATGGACGGGTTTTCCAGTGCTGAACCCATTGTGGTATTGGCGGCAACCAACCGTCCGGATATTCTCGACCCCGCGTTAACCCGGCCTGGACGCTTTGATCGAAAGGTCGTATTGGATTTACCGCAACATAAAGCCCGAGTTGAAATTTTGAAAGTGCACACCAAAAAGTTACCTTTAGTTAAAGACCTGAACCTTGATGATATCGCGGCGCAAACGGTTGGATTTTCCGGTGCTGACCTTGCCAATCTTGCTAATGAGGCGGCACTGCGCGCAGCCAGAAACAATAAGCATTTTATCGACAAGGATGACTTTGACTCTGCAAGAGATCGCATCGTACTGGGTTTAAGCCATGGCGACCTGCTCAACGAAAGTGAAAAAGAGCGTGTGGCCTACCATGAGGCAGGGCACGCATTAACTGCCTGCTTGTTAAGTAATACCGATCCAATCAAAAAAATCAGTATTATTCCCAGAGGGCAGGCTATGGGCTTTACCGAGCAACGGCCTGAAGAAGATCGGCATAATCTTACTGAGGAGTATTTGCAAAGCCGCATTGCCGTGTTATTGGGTGGGCGTTGCGCAGAAGAGCTGGTTTTTAATAGTCTCAGTACAGGTGCCGCCAACGACCTTAAACAGGCCACGCAACTGGTTCGCCAAATGATTACTCAGTGGGGAATGAATAAACACTTGGGGCCAGTGAATTTTGACCAAGGAGAGGACAGTCATTTTCTAGGTAGACATATGGGCGAATTAATAGACATCAGTGAGCACACCGCAGAAATGATTGACGATGAAATTCGTTTAACCATGAGTAACATGGAAAAAAGTGTTATAAAGGGTTTAGCAAATAACATTGATAAACTGCACCGTATTGCAAACGCATTGATAGACCATGAAACTATAGAAGGTGAAGAGTTAAAAAGCTTATTATCAGATGCCTGATTTTGAGAAATCTACAACTATGACCAGGCTTTAAAAAATTAAGGAGACTTGAGGTGGAAACGTCCCAATGGCAACAATCTGAAAATACCCATTCTTTGCTTATAGGCTATATCTTATGGGTGTTTGGTTTTTTAGGCGCCCACCGTTTTTATTTTGGCAAGCCCGTAAGTGGAACTGTTTATTTTTTCACCCTGGGTTTGCTGGGCATAGGCTGGTTAATTGATTTGTTTTTAATGCCCAGCCTCGATCGTGAGGCCGATAGGAAATTTAATAAGGGCGAGCTGGATTATACCATTGCCTGGCTGTTGCTGACCTTTCTTGGCTTGTTGGGTATTCATCGTTTGTACATGGGCAAGTTCCTTACCGCATTGTTATATTTCCTTACCGCAGGTTTATTCGGTATCGGTTATCTCTATGATTTTCTCACCCTTAACAAGCAAATATCGGACATTAATGGTGGCAATACTTAGTTTAAGATTAAATGACAGAGCTTGATTTAACTTGTTAAGGGAATAAACTTTTTGTTACGTTAAAAATTCTATTAAAGGTGAAGCCAAGGGTTTAGATATGTGTTTATACAATAAAATAGTGCTGGCGCTTGATCTAAGCGATGAAGCCGAGAAAATATTCCACAAAGCCAAGGCTGTGCTCAAAGAGGGTGGAGCCTTGTATGTAGTACATGTGATGGAACCTTTGGACGCTGTCTATTTTAGCGACGCCTATGGTGCAGCATCGGTTCAGTTTCAAAAAGCCCAGGATGAAATGCAGGCAATAACCAAGCAACGCCTTGAGGAGTTTTGCTTAAATCACGGTATTGCGGTTGAGCACCAAGCGTTGATTATTGGCAGTCCCGCTAAAGAAATCAGGCATTTTGCTGAAGAAAATAACGCTGAAGCAATTGTAATAGGTACCCATGGAAGACATGGCATAGGCTTGTTGTTAGGCTCTACAGCCAGTGGTGTGCTTCACGGAACGCCCTGTGATGTCCTTGCCGTTAAAGTCTGAATGCCTAACAAGCAAAATGCTGCGGGTATAACTAATCCTTCGACACTGAAAAGTCATTGTTGAAGGGAGGTGCCTTTAATAGGCGAAGGCTTTTTCAGGATTAATAGAGATCAGGCGGTTTTTTTACACAGATCTTCCCAATCAAGAATAATAATTTCCTTGCCATCAGCCTGTATAAGGCTCTCGCTTTGAAAACGAGTGAAAACCCGGCTAACGGTTTCTACTGCCAGACCAAGGTAATTACCAATGTCATTTCTGGACATGGGTAAGCGGAATTGCGTTGATGACAAGCCCCTTTGCTTGTGGCGAGCGCCAAAGTTTAATAACAACGCTGCAATTCTTTCATCGGCTGGTTTTTTACTCAACAGTAGTTGCAGTTGTTGATCTGCCTGAATTTCTTTGCTCATCAGTTTAAAGAAATGGTGCTGTAAAGAAGGGATTTCTGCCGAAAGCTTTTCCATTTGTTCGAAGGGGATTTCGCAGATTGCAGTAGATTCCAGGGCCTTTGCAGAGTTGATATGCCGGTTGGTGTTAATACCGTCCATCCCAATAATTTCACCGGGAAGATAAAAACCAGTGACTTGTTCTTCACCTTCTTCAGAGATGCTGTAGGTTTTAATTGAGCCGGATCGAATGGCATAAATGGCATGGAAAGGGTCGCTGGCCAGGTAAATATGCTCCCCCTTTCGTAGTGGCCGATGGCGTTGAATGAGTTCGTCCAGCTTCTCCAGCTGCTGTTTTTCAACGGCTAAAGGCAGGCAAATAGGGTTAAGGCTACAGTCATTACAGGAAACCTTATGTTGTGGGTTAGAACAGATATGAAGGGCATTGCTTTGGTTTGGCATGGGTTTACCTTTTTAGTCTGCGAATGAACCTACACGTTAATCCGACCAGATCGTTTATCCTTAAATATAAGACAGTAATGACTTAGGCTTATTGGCCGGATCATTATAGCTTATCTTTTAAAAAGAGTACGAGAAATCGAGATTTAAAATGGAAACTGATGTACTGCGGCTAATTGCCATGGACTTACCATGGTAATTTAGCACATTGTCCCATTAAAAGGTATCAGATGGTTTTTGAATAGCTTTGGTGGGATGTTTCGTTATCTTTATGCAAGTAACTATCAAATACCATGCAGATGTTTCTGATTAGCAAGCGACCTTTTGCGGTGGCGACCCATTTCTTGCCGGTTTTTTTCAGCAGGCCTTCTTTGACCAGCTCAGAAAGCTCGTCCATTACCTGACTGAAATAGTCGGGAAAATTGATGTTGAATTTTTTTTCAATTTCACCAGCATCAATACAGCTGTTGCAGGTCAGGCTATCAATCACGGCTTGCCTTATTTTATCGTCGGTATTGAGTATATAACCCTTTTCAATGGGCAGGTGCTTGTCAGTTACTGCTGCCTGGTAATTTTTCATGAATTTATGGTTTTGACTGAAAGCGCCATTTATTTTGCCAATGGCCGACACGCCCAGTCCTACCAGGTCTGCGTCTCTGGCGGTAGAGTAGCCTTGGAAGTTTCTGTGTAAACTGCCATTTTCTTGCGCTATGGCTAATTCATCATCAGCCTTGGCAAAGTGGTCGATACCTATATAACGATAACCGGCACTGATCAATTCATTCGCTGAATTGCATAACATGGCTAATTTGTCTTTTGATCGTGGCAAGTTTTCCTCATTCAGCAGCCGCTGGCTTTTAAATCTATTAGGCAAATGGGCGTAGTTGAACAGTGAGATTCTGTCGGGTGATAATGTTATTACTTGCTTAATGGTCGCGGAAAAAGATTCCGGGCTTTGGTAGGGCAGGCCATAGATTAAGTCAAAATTCATTGACTTAAATTTATAACTTCTCACCTGTTCGACGATATTTGCCACCTGCTCGTAGGGCTGGATGCGGTTTATCGCTTGTTGAACCTGGGGATTAAAATCCTGTACACCTAAACTGACTCGGTTAAAACCCAGGCCCCGAAGCAGTCCAATCCTTTTTTCATCAACAAACCTTGGGTCAATTTCAATGGAGTAATCACCCTGATCGTCTTCCTGTAAATTGAAATAACGAGCGGTGTAATGCATCAACATGGTCATTTCATCATCGCTGAGAAATGTCGGGCTACCACCGCCCCAGTGCAGCTGAATAACGGGCCGGTTAGGGTCGAATAATTCCGCTTGTAGTTTGATTTCTTTAATTAAAAGAGCCAAATATTCAGCTGCGCGACGGGTATCGGCGGTGATGATTTTATGGCAGGCGCAGTAGTAACAAAGACTGGTGCAAAACGGCAGGTGAAGATACAGCGACAAAGGACGACACAGCTCGTTGCTGGCTTGGACGAGTTTTACGTAATCCTGTTCGCAAAACTCCTCATGAAATTGTAAGGCCGTTGGGTAAGATGTGTATCTGGGACCCGATACTGTGTATTTTTCCAAGGTGTATTGATCCCATACCGGCGTTGCGATTAAGTTGTTTTCAGTCATGTCTATGCGAAATAATTTAGCCATTGTTTAAATAGTGGTGCCTAAAATTGTGCTCTGGGAAAAGTAGAAAAGTGATAACAGGTTTCTGATAGACACTTTCATACCCGGAAGACACTTTTTATAAAGCGCTTATTATACTTACAGCTTTTAGAGTATGACTGTTATTGGGCGGCTTGCCTTGATATACATCAAAGGTGTATTTATAAACACATAGAAAAAGTAAGGCTATGGGTTTTGAGACAAGGTGACACAAACATTGTTGACGGGATTTTAACTAATGAAATTGAAAGCTTGAAAAATCAGCATCTGGAAGCTCAGCCGTCACCAGTGACTTAAAGTAATACAGACCGTTCTCACTGATGGTACGGCTTAAAACTTCACGCACGAGCAGCAGGTTTATATGTGCCACTGCTTCCCCCAAGGCCATGATTTCATCTATGGGTGACAGCTTTCGATGTTTGAACATAACACGCATAATGTCTATGGCGGTTAAAGGTTCTGTGCAGGCATTTAGAATAACGTCGCAGCGTTCTTCATGGTGTTGCTTTAACTGATCCAGGCGCTGGTGAACGTTTCTATAAGGTAGCTCATGGGATGGCAGCACCAGGCAATCTTCAGGCAAAGCATAAAATTGAGTCAGAGAGTTTAAAAACAAACCCAGAGGGTTACCGTTGGGTTCTTCCGGGTAGACACTGATGCTGGGGGTAATTCTAGGCAGCAATTGGTCGCCGCCGATAATGATCTTGAGTTCTTCGCAATAATAGCAGGCGTGTTCAGGTGAGTGGCCACGGCCAATCATAACCGTCCATTTTTTTCCATTAATGTCCAGTGTGTCTCCGGCCGAGACTCTTTGATACTGGGCGGGCGGCGGATCCATCATGATACTGTACATGCTGAACATATTTTTCATGTTGCTTGCAATATCAGGGTCTACGCCGAGCAAGGTGAAATGCCTGGCGAGGTTTTCAGGTAGCTGGGTATGCTTCATTGCAGTATTGAGTTGAGAATAGAGCCACTCCGTTTGTGTCATCCATAAATCAGCTTTCCAGTATTCGGTCAGCCACTGTGCAAGCCCCATATGGTCTGGGTGGAGGTGGGTTAGAATAATTCTGCTTACGGGTTTGTCATGTAAATGTTGTTGAAAAATGCTTTGCCAAAGCTGCTTTGTTTCATCACTTTTAATGCCTGTGTCGATGATGGCCCAGTTGTCCTTGTCTTTTAACAGCCATAAGTTGATATGAGCCAGGCTAAAGGGTAAGGGCATACGGAGCCAATACACACCGTCAGCCACCTCGATCAGTTCGCCAGGTTTCGGTGTGTCCTGAAAGGGGAATAGCAACTGGGTGTTTAACAGGGTACGCAAATTTTAGTCCTTTTTAGTCTTGTGGAATGCTATTAAGGCCTTGTGAATTGCCTTGCGCTTGGTGGGTGTAACTTGCATTGAATCTTAACCAATAGCGTAGACCCTGGCACTGTGTAGAATTGCTTTTTTTTGTTGTATTTCGTCGCGCCAATGCAATTATCATCCGCTTATGAAAAAACCTTGGGCGCCTGTTTCAAGAGCTGTATTATTGCAGGAAGCTTTAACTGACTAAATAGAATGCCTAACTTATAACGGGATCTTATCACAGAAAACCACTTCTTTTCCCCTAACTCATTGACACTTATTGATTTTTACGCATTTAATCATAATGGTTCAAAAATTGGACTTAAAGCATAGGAGGAGCCCAGATAATGGTCGTTTTATTAGTATTGCTAGGGTTTTCGGTTTTTTTAGCGGGTTTTACACTTTACCTGAAAACGGCTTTTGTATTAAACCGAGCCTGGGGCTGGTGGTGCTTAATATTTCCTCCTCTGTCTATTGTATATTACTGGCGTAATTGGCCGGCATCGAAAGAAAGCGCCTTTTTACAATTAGGTGGACTGTTAACTGTATTGATTGGTGCGCTGTTTGCTTTAAGCAATCCCGCCGACTCCGCTGATGCAAGCAGTAATAAAATGTCTGGAGTGATGGAGCTTAGTGGTAAATCAGTCCATAGAGAAAGTGCAGGCAGGCCTGGCGTAAGAGCTCAAGTGCCAGATGAGAGCATGGCGAAAAAGGCTAAAGAAAGCGTCAAGTCCACAGTGCTTCAAATTTCTAAAGTGGCAAGACAAGAGGGCGGCAATTTAATCTCAAGTGTGCAAAAAAGCCGGGAGTTGGCTGGGCAGCTGAATGATGAACATTTTAAACCGGATATTGTCACCTTAAGAGAGGGCCGTCTGCGCTTTAAACAGGGTGAAAAGCTGTTTGGCGACAAGGAACTTATTGTTTTACTGCCGGAACCCGAGTTTAAAATCAGTTCTGGTGCAGTATTTAGGTTTCAAGCAACTCAAACCAATGGCCCTGAAATACATTTATCCTGGTTGGAGGGGGAGGATTCAGTTCCAGAAACTAAAATTATTAAATCCGGTTACAGCCTGGATTTAGAGCTTCAGCAGGTGACTGATGCTGATGTAAAGGCACGTATCCGATTTGAATATAAGGATATGGATTTTAGCAGTAAACTTGCCGGTAGTTTTATCGCCAGCAAAATAGAAGCAAGCAGCGAAGTCAAGAGCGAGAGGGCGCCGGGGAACGATTTAGCTGGACCTCGCCAGGGAACTGTTAGCACAGAAGAAAATATTATAGACGCAACGCCTGCAAAGACAGAACCGCTTGAGCTAACAGCCACACAGGCGCAGCCTGAAGCTGTTGAGCAAATGACTATCAAAGAAAGCACAACGCCGGCAGCTGAGCAAGCTGAAGCAATAGAAGCAACATCTTCAGCGGAACCGGCACCCGCACCAAAACTCGTGCCACATACAGATATACTGGAGTCGTATTTAAAGCCCGAAACGGCCATTGTTTTACAACAACTGGAGCCCTTTTGGGGGAAGAATGTGGTGATTACCGCTATTGATGGTACAAAAGCTGAAGGTTTGTTGAAGGCGGTTCGCAAACATCAGATAGCAGTGGAATTACGGGTCGGTGCCGGCACCATGGAAAAATTCATCCTGGTTGAGAAGTTTAAATCTGTAGAGTTAAAATAAAGCAGTCGCACAGATGCTTTAATAAATTGATTTTATTTGCATTTTAAGCCTTTGGCTTTCCTGGGGATTCAGCTCTTGAATTCCCCCTGGACAGCCCCCATTAAAGAACATCGGTCTAAGATGATTGAAAGATAGGGAGCAACCGATTTGGCGCCTATTTATGGCCGGGTGCTCATAACTCGGGGCTCATGTGTTTTGGCTGTAAACAATTTTATGGGAGCGATTGGACAATATGACTGTTGAAGAAAATAAATCCGCTGATTCAGCTGTAGAGGCAACAACAGGGGCATCTGCTGCAAAAGAAACCCTTGGATTTCAAACCGAAGTAAAGCAACTGCTGCATTTGATGATCCATTCCTTGTACAGTAACAAGGAAATTTTTCTGCGGGAGCTGATATCAAATGCTTCTGATGCGGTAGATAAACTGCGCTTCGAGACGCTGTCCAATCCTTCGCTGCAAGAAGATGATCCGGAGCTGAAAATTCGTGTGTCCTTCGACAAGGAGGCTTCCACTTTAACCATCTCTGATAATGGCATTGGTATGTCCAGAGATGAGGCCATCGCCAATCTGGGCACCATCGCAAAATCCGGCACGGCTGAGTTTCTTAAAGCCTTGACCGGTGATGAGAAAAAAGACAGCAAGCTTATTGGTCAGTTTGGCATGGGTTTTTATTCTGCCTTTGTGGTGGCCGATAAGGTGACCGTTAAAACACGGCGTGCAGGCCTGCCAGCTGAACAGGGGGTTTGTTGGGAATCGCAAGCCGATGGTGACTTTACGGTTGAATCCATAGAAAAATCAGGCCGAGGTACAGAAATAACCTTGCATCTTAAAGCAGAAGAAAAAGAATATGCCGACGGCTGGCGTTTAAGAAGTATTATCAAAAAATATTCTGATCATATCGACACCCCAGTGGTTATGCAGGTGGAAAAATCACCTGCTGCAGAGGGCGAAGATCAAGAACAAGAGCCTGAAGATGAGGTTGTTAATAAAGCCACCGCTCTATGGGCCTGTTCCAGATCAGAGATTAAGGATGACGAATACAAGGAGTTTTACAAACATATCTCCCATGATTGGGAAGATCCTTTGACATGGTCTCATAATCGGGTTGAAGGCAAGCTGGAATATACCAGTTTGATTTATATACCTGCCAAACCACCTTTTGATTTGTACAGCAGGGATGTTGCCAGGGGCCTGAAGCTCTATGTGCAGAGAGTTTTTATCATGGACGATGCTGAGCAATTTTTGCCCATGTATTTGCGTTTTGTTAAAGGTATTGTCGATTCAAATGATTTATCCCTGAATGTTTCTAGAGAAATTCTTCAGTCAGACAAAGCCGTTGATTCTATGAAAAGCGCCCTAACCAAGCGCGTGCTGGACATGCTGGATAAACTTGCAGCCAACGAAGCGGAAAAATATCAAACCTTCTGGGATAATTTCGGCCAGGTATTAAAAGAAGGCGTTGGAGAAGATTTTGCCAACCGGGAAAAAATTGCCAAACTATTTCGCTTTTCTTCCACACATAATGACCACGCTGAGCAAACTGTCAGCCTCGACGACTACATTGGGCGCATGAAGCCAGAGCAGAAAGATATTTATTATGTAACGGCCGATAGCTTCAATACCGGGAAAAACAGCCCGCACCTGGAAATATTCAACAAAAAGGGTATCGAAGTGCTGGTGCTTCATGATCGCATTGATGAGTGGATGATGAGTAACCTGCTGCAATATCAGGAAAAGTCTTTTCAGGATGTGGCTCGTGGAGAGCTTTTACTGGATGACGATGAAAGCAAAGCAGAGCAAAAAGAAAAAGAAAAACTTGCAGCAGACGCTGAAAGCATTGTTGAGCGTTTAAAGGCTGTTTTGTCTGAGCGAGTGGAAGATGTTCGCGTCAGTACGCGCTTGACAAGCTCGCCAGCCTGCCTGGTTCTGGGTGCTGATGATATGGGTGCCCAGATGAGGCAGATTATGGCAGCCGCAGGGCAGCCTGTACCGGCCACCAAACCGGTGTTTGAAATTAACCCGGAACACTTTCTGATTAAAAAACTTGACCAAGAAGCAGACGATGACCGATTCAGTGAGTTAACAGATGTATTGTTTGATCAGGCAAAATTAGCGCAAGGTGAGAACTTGTCTGATCCAGCGACTTATGTAACCCGGATCAACAAATTATTATCAGAGCTTGGAGCTTAGCTTGAAACTTATTCAAAAAAGGTCTTATAAGTTCTTTTAGATAATTCTGAAGTATAAGATCTACCCCAAAAAAAAGCCGATCTGATCATCGGCTTTTTTTATAGATTGAAAAAATCGATTTTGTATTGTTAATTTTTACTTTGCTATTCATAATAAGGGGGTATGTGTTTTTGAAAGATCGAAAACGGGTATTGGAAATTGCAGCACATTTATATCTTGAGTGAGTCAGGGTATTAATTAGGGATTTTCAAATCTGGTTGTGAGATTAATTATGTATAAAATAGGTGACGGCGAGCAGGAACTTACTAAACAAGAAGTCCAGGAGCGTAGAGAGGAAGTCTTGCCTTTGGTGCTGGATATTATTAGGCGAGTAGAGGAAACCGAGGAAGGCTATGCCTTACACTTTGATTCTGGAGATCAGCCATTATCACTATTGTTACAATGGTTGACACTGGAAAGAATTATTAACGAATTTTTGAGATTCCAGTTGTTAATAGAGTCTAATCATGGGCCGGTGCGTTTGCTAATGAGTGGGCCTTCCGGGATAAAAGACTTTTTACAGAAAGAGCTCAATCTTAAGCGCTGGCTTTAATCGGGCGCTGTGACGACGCTGTGACGATATAGTCCCTTGGTCATCACACTTCTGCATTTAATTGCATCTTATAGCTCTACCTGGGCTTATTCTGCTTCAGGTTTGTCTTGCGAGTCAACGATATCTTTTTTCACATCAGTTGCTCGCTCAACTTTGGCACCTTGTTTACGGAGTCGTTTCTCTTCTTTTTTCTTTTTTTTTGCAATCTCTTTTTGCCGTTTCTCGAACGAATAATTAGGCTTGGCCATTCGGACTCTCTTATGCTGAGTAATAGGGGTAAAGGCGTAGCATAACATTTACTTGTTAACATGAGGGCAAAGCTGTCGAAATTAAAGCAGAATATAAACTTTAAGCCCATCTTAGGGCAGGTATTACCATCACTGGGCGTCCAATAGCTCAATAATCAGCGCGTATTGATCACTATAACGCCAATTGGTTTTTAAAGTATCCCGCGGGTCTACCCATAAGACCTCAGAAACCTCAATCAAATCATTGCTATGCAGCGGGGTTTTGGTGTTAGTTATTGAGCATTCATATAAATAAAATTCATTACTAAAGACATGTAGCTCTCGCCCAACGACGACATTAACACCTGCTTCTTCCCAGGTTTCGCGATGGGCCGTGCATTGAGCTGTTTCGCCGGTTTTATTCGTGCCGCCAGGCGTCGACAGCTTTGAGTTAATGCGTTGGCGTATCACTAACAGCTTGCCATTGTCATGGATGAAGCAGCCAGCATTCGCTTGCTTATCTGATTTGTATGCCGCATCAATCAGGCATTCAGGTGCTGGCGCTTTATTGCTGCAGGCAAGCGTAAAAGCCATTGCGAATATGGTTAAAACCAGTCTCATAAACTTTCAGTAAAAAATTTTTTTAATCTATACCAAGGCCTTAGGCAAATACGGCCTTGGTTTCTATTCGGTGAAAAAGCAGGGGTGTAAAAAGATTTTTTATAATTGCCAAGCGAATGTTAGCGTACCATAACTGGTTAGATCTTCTAACTCTTCTTCGCCCTGACTGAGTAAAATATTGGTATCACTGACGGCGAATGTGATAAACAATTTATCCCATGAGTAAGTAAAACCTGTCGTTATACTCAGCCTTTCAGGATCATAATCAACGGAACGACTATCGCGAAAAGTATTTCCATCGGCATAAATCAAGTTGAATACATACCCGGCCTGAACGCCAAGAAAACCATACCAACCTTTTTCTGCTGCGATGGGGTTAGCCACACGCGTGCTCATGTATAAGGAAGTGTGGAATGACCGATCCAGCACACGTCCATAACGAATCATTACCGCGCCATTAATTGAGCTCTCTAAAGTGCCCAAATCAATTTCTGCCAGTGCCAGGAAATCAGCATTACCAGAATTTGACACCCAGCTTCTCCACAAGCTCGAACGTTCAAACTGAAACACAAGTTCATCATTCAACTGGGTGTCCCAACCTTGCGGTTTATCTGCGCCGAACAGTTTATGGACAAATTTTTGCGAAGACTCGGCACCAGACGATGGTCCAATGACTCCGATGGTAGTGCTAAATTTCTCTGCATAGGATAGCGATACAGTGATGTAGTTATTTAATAAAAATAATAAGCCGGAATAGGGTAGCGCATTGTCATCTGGAACCGCTACTGTAATATCGCTTGGGGTAGTCATGGATTGTCCAATCGTATAACTGTTTATCGTGTAGAAAGCATCATGGTTTTTAGCACTCCACAGCAATGGCTTGACCCAGAAGTCGGGCTTTGTCATTTTCTTATCATTTCTGGAACTCATATCGTAGAACGAAATGTACAAGCCATTTGTGTAGCCACTGTCATTACCAATAAACCAGTCATTATCTAAAGTTACGGAGGCCCAGTTAAAATCGGCATTGCTGCGGGGGATATAAAAAGCTAATGCCAAAAACAGAAACAAAAAGAAAAAATGGTTTTTGTTGATCATCAGCGTCTACCTTCCAGCTCACAATTATCTTATCAATGAGCCTGGTCAATGAACCAGAAGGATTAATCGTTAAACGTTTTGGGGATATGCAATCTGCAAAAAAAAAACAGCTTA
>JBECKY010000032.1:0-3190 GCA_040235475.1 Pseudomonadales bacterium | reverse complement strand
TCACAGAAAATCGGCAATGCTATTCGAACCATTGATACATGGTACCCGGATTTTGCAGATCAAGAACAAAGTGCTGGTCCGATAGCTATTGAACCTTATGGCGCGGTAACAAATTTAGGACGAGCCTTTCGCACACCTAAAGACAAACAGGACTTCTATACTTTCTTCGATGCATGGGCGCGAGGTGAACAACTGGCAAAGGTAGAGGATGAACACTATGTTATGGCCGTGTTGGTTCGTGGCGGTGTATTTGGCGAAAGCGATAAATAGGTGGAGTTATGGATCACTATGTTGATATCAAGCTGTCGCCGGATGCCGAAATTCCGGCTACGGTTCTTATGAATGCCATGTACGCCAAACTTCACAAGGCCCTTTATGATATTGGCTCTAAAACTATCGGCGTTAGCTTCCCTAAGTACAAAGTTACGTTGGGTAATGTATTGAGATTGCATGGCGATCAAAGTGATTTGTCAGCTTTGCAGCAGAAAAGTTGGCTGGGTGGTATGAGCGGCTACTGCAAAGTTGGTGATATTGTTTCCGTGCCAGACGACACAAAACATCGAACAGTGTCACGCAAACAAACCACCATGAGCCAGGCAAAGTTAAAGCGCTTACTTAAACGTGGCTCAATCACAGAGCAGGAGGTTAAGCAATATAGAGCTAAGATGTTTACCAAAGGGCTTGATAATCCATACTTAGAATTGGTCAGTGGATCAAGTGGACATAAGCACCGTAGGTATATTGAGTTTGGCGAGCTGCTAGATGAGCCAGTCGCAGGGCAGTTCGATCAGTTTGGCCTCTCCAAAACCGCCACAGTCCCCTGGTTTGAATAACTTGTTCCTGTGAAGCTTTTCCCCACCCTTTAATTCCGACGGGTGGGGAGAATAAAATTCATCTGCTTGCATGGTTGTAAAATATCATAATCAATCATAAAACATGGTTGTAAAATATCACTGTTACCGCTAATCTCCTGTTATCACTACGTGATTAGAGACTGCTGCTGTGCCTGACTTACTGAAACGAAAAGAATTATCATACTTACAGGAATGGTCAGGCCGATCTAATCGCAAGCCTCTGGTCATCCGGGGGGCTCGACAGGTCGGCAAGTCCACTCTGGTTCACCAGTTTGCCGAAGTCAGCGGGCTATCACTGCTGGAACTCAACTTCGAACGCAACCCTGAATACGCTGAGGCCTTTACCAGCAAGGATCCGGCTCAGATTCAGACAACCCTGCAGCTACTCACGGGCAAAAAAATTAACGCCGGTGACACGTTATTGTTTCTGGATGAAATTCAGGCCGCCCCAGAGGCGTTGGCTGCACTGCGGTACTTCTATGAAGAAGTGTCGGCATTGCACGTGGTCGCCGCTGGCTCGTTGCTGGAGTTCACCCTGGCCGATGCGCAGTTTTCCATGCCGGTTGGCCGTATCGAATACTTGCATTTGGGGCCCATGCGATTTGAGGATTTTTTGCTTGCCATGGGGCAATCAGAGCTGGTGGATTATCTGCAAAATCTGTCTCTGGACGATATTGTCAATAACATCATGCCGCGTGCTGTACATGAAAACTACATGCGCTTTCTCAGGCAATACTGGATTACCGGCGGGTTGCCAGAATCGATTGCACAATATGCCGCATCAGGCGATTTCAATGACGTATCAAGAGTTCAGCAGAATATCGTTGCCACCTATCGTGAGGATTTTAACAAGTACAGTCATGGAAGTTTGAAACGCCTGGTGCAAAAAGTATTTGATCAATTGCCTGTCATGGTGGGGCGTAAATTCAAATACGCCCAGATCAGCCGTGAACACCGGTCTGCTGAAGTGGCAACGGCGTTACAGCATTTGTGCCTCGCTCGTATTGCAACCAAAGTGTTCCATACTCCGGGTAATGGCGTCCCGCTTGCGGCTGAAGTGAATCAGCGTTATTTCAAAACGCTTTATCTCGACATTGGTTTACTCTGCGCTGCGTTGCATCTCAATGTACTTGATCTCAATAAAGAAGATTTGAGCCTGATTAACAATGGTGCCCTTGCCGAACAGTTTATTGGCCAGCACTTGATGTACGGTGGTAAATATTATGAAGCCCCCGAGTTGTACTACTGGGTACGCGAAGCCAAAAGCGCGGCTGCGGAAATTGATTATTTGTTGTCGCATGGCCAGCAAGTAGTGCCGGTTGAAATCAAGGCGGGAACTACGGGCTCACTTAAATCATTGCACCAGTTCTTAAAAGAGAAAAATCGTCATTTTGCAATAAGGTTTAATGCTGATGTGCCTGGCATGTTCAGTGGCAGCACAAAAATGACTGATGGCACAATGATTAAGTACGACCTGCTGTCGTTGCCAATCTACATGGTTGAACAGGTACAGCGATTAATTCGAGCTTATTTAGTTTAAAGTACCCCACCTGAAACCAAAATTTTTTGTTCTTTAACAATCTGGATAAAAATCAACTGGTTACGGCAGTAGCTCAAAACATTGGTTATTTAAGAGTTTTAGAGTTAACTTATTGTTGTAACTGTTTTTTTGTGTTGTGTATTAGTGTTCACTGCCGCGCAGGCAGCTTAGAAATAATTACCATCGGCTTGTTGAGCAAAACTTGCAAGCTCTGGTCAGTTGGCTGCACGGCTGCTGCGGCAAGTTTCCCACCTGCGTTAGCATCAATGGCGGCAAGCATTCTTTTTGCCTTGTCCGCTTGTTTTGGGTCTCCGCTAAGCACTCTAACCTTGTGGAAAACTTTCCTGTTAGCATACCCCTGCGGGCTTAATACCGCCCAGCGCAGGCTGATATACTGCTCCCCCTCATTTGTAAAATCCCACTTAGCCTCATCAATCACGGCCAATAAATTTGTATTGTTTGGAATTGGCTCAATTGCACCGCCTCCTGTTTCAAACGTGGCCCCGGTTTGTGTTGCGTCTTCGTTATCGCTTAGGTTAAAAAATGACATGGTTATTTTTCCTTATTAGTTGGTTGTTAATGATGGGATGAAAGCAGCAAGCGGGTTAACCCCAATAGGTGCCGGTAAATCTTCAGTTATTCCATACCTGTTTTTGCTGATGTTTGCAGCGGTTGCATAGGTTGTTAAAAGCCTTGTGCCATCGCTGATGGCTTTTTTGCGCTCGCCTTTTTCGCCCTTGGTGAAGGTCTCAAGCTTTAGAAAGCCTACCACGTCAACATCATCAGAATAGGGCGC
>JBECKY010000026.1:0-13507 GCA_040235475.1 Pseudomonadales bacterium | reverse complement strand
AAACCATTTAACATGGCAATCATTGCAACGTTTATTGTTGTCAGTGTAATTTCAGCACCTTTGCAGGCCGAAAAATTGGGCCACCCTGAGAAAGAGGAGCTAAGATTTGGCTTTATTAAGCTCACTGATATGGCTCCAATCGCTATTGCTTATGAAAAAGGTTATTTCGAAGATGAAGGTCTATACGTAACTATTGAAGCGCAAGCGAACTGGAAGGTTTTACTGGACGGCGTGGTCGATGGTCGTTTAGATGGCGCCCACATGCTTGCTGGTCAACCGCTTGCGGCAACAATGGGCTTCGGTACCAAGGCTCATATAATCACCCCCTTTTCAATGGATCTGAATGGCAATGGTATTACAGTGTCCAATGAAGTATGGGCACAAATGAAGCCTAATATTCCAAAAATGAAAGACGGCCGTCCTTTACATCCAATTAAAGCTGACGCACTAAAACCTGTTGTTGAAACGTATAAAAAACAAGGCAAGCCCTTTAATATGGGTATGGTGTTCCCGGTTTCTACGCATAACTATGAACTACGTTATTGGTTAGCAGCAGGAGGTATTCACCCTGGTTACTATGCGCCCCATAAAGGCGATATATCCGGGACAATAGATGCTGATGCACTCCTGTCGGTAACGCCTCCACCACAAATGCCAGCAACTCTTGAGGCAGGTACCATTTATGGTTACTGCGTGGGTGAACCCTGGAACCAGCAAGCTGTATTTAAAGGCATTGGTGTGCCGGTGATCACCGACTATGAAATCTGGAAAAACAATCCTGAAAAAGTTTTTGGTATTACCGCTGAATTTGCCAAGAAGTATCCCAATACCACAATTCGTTTAACACGGGCGCTTATTAGAGCGGCGATGTGGCTTGATGCCAATAATAATGCCAATCGCCCTGAAGCGGTAAAGATTCTCGCAAAATCAAACTATGTGGGCGCTGACTATGATGTTATTGCTAACAGCATGACGGGAACCTTTGAGTATGAAAAAGGCGACAAGCGTGAAGTGCCCGATTTCAACGTATTCTTTCGCTATAACGCCACCTATCCCTATTATTCAGATGCAATCTGGTACCTGACTCAAATGCGTCGCTGGGGACAAATTTCAGAAGATAAAAGCGATCAATGGTACAAGGATTTAGCAGCGAAAGTTTATCGTGCAGATATTTACAGCAAAGCTGCACAGTCATTGATTGCCGATAAATTAGCGGACGCCAAAGATTTCCCTGACTTTAACACGGAAGATGGCTTTAAGGATCCGCAAGCGGATTTTATTGATGGCATTGTTTACGATGGCACAAAACCCAATGAGTACATCAATAAATTCACTATTGGCTTAAAAAAAGGCAACAAAAT
The DNA here is from genome assembly GCA_040235475.1 of Pseudomonadales bacterium. Taxonomy (GTDB): domain Bacteria; phylum Pseudomonadota; class Gammaproteobacteria; order Pseudomonadales; family UBA3067; genus JBECKY01. The sequence goes on along the minus strand of JBECKY010000026.1, from coordinate 12,146 downwards.
ATAGTGTGGCCCATGAATTAAACCGGCCACAAAATTTTTTATAGGGAGCTTTTATTATGTCAGTATCAGTGTCTTCAAAGAGCAAATTTATCAGTGCTTTTGAGTTGTGGGACTTGGTCAAAGAAAAGCTATTTAGCGGTATAAAAGCGGTGCTTGCACCCGTAGCAGGAATTTTGGTTTTTCTTTTATTGTGGTCATTTGCAGCTCAAAACATTGATACTTCGCTTGGAAAATTTCCAGGCCCTGGTGCGGTGTCAGAACAGTTTAAAGCCTTGTATCAAGAGCATGTAGTTGAAAGAGAAAAGGCATCTGTATTCTACCAACGTCAGGATGAGCGCAATGCAAAACGCATTGCGCAAAACCCTGAGTACATTCCCAAGGTCAGAGCCTATACAGGTAAAGAAACGTTTGTTGACCAAATAATAACGAGTTTAATCACGGTTATGTGTGGTTTTTTAGCGGCTGCTATTATTGCAATACCATTGGGTATTGCGGTGGGTTTAAGTAAGACTTTAAATGCAGCTGTAAACCCCATTATCCAAATTTTTAAACCCGTTTCGCCGCTGGCATGGCTACCCCTGGTTACCATGGTGGTGAGTGCTTTATATATTAGCCCAGACCCAATAGTACCTAAATCGTTTTTGAACTCGATGATTACAGTAACTTTGTGTTGTCTGTGGCCAATGGTTATTAATACTTCTGTAGGTGTGGCATCCATAGATGCTGATCTGGTAAATGTAAGTAAAGTTTTGCGCTTGCATGCCCTTAGGCATGTGCAAAAAATTGTTTTACCGGCATCTATTCCTATGATTTTCACGGGCATGCGTTTGTCTCTCAGTATTGCCTGGATGGTATTAATTGCTGCTGAAATGTTGGCGCAAAATCCCGGTTTAGGAAAGTTTGTATGGGATGAGTTTCAAAACGGAAGTTCAAAATCATTGAGTCGAATAATGACAGCCATTATCGTAATTGGATTTATCGGATTTTTTCTGGATCGCGGTATGTTGCAACTGCAGCGATTGGTTTCATGGGACAAAACCGATGCGGCTCGCTAAATCTTTATCAGTCAGAAGTTTATTAAAGAGGTAATTAAAGATGAGCATATTACTGGATATTAGTCATATCGATATGGTTTTTCCCTCACCTGGTGGCAATTTTACTGCACTGAAAGATGTGGATTTAAAAATTAAAAAAGGTGAGTTTGTTTCACTCATAGGTCATTCAGGATGCGGGAAATCAACAGTATTGAATGTCGTTGCCGGGCTTTACCAGGCAACTACGGGCGGAGTGGTTCTAAACGGCAAAGAAGTATCGCAACCAGGACCAGAAAGAGCGGTAGTATTTCAAAACCATTCATTATTACCATGGTTAACGGCTTACGAAAATGTGGAGCTTGCAGTAAAACAGGTTTTTGGCCGCAAAAAAACCAAAAAGGAAATAAAAGAATGGGTGGAACATAATTTACGCTTGGTTCATATGGATCACGCGATGTATAAACGCCCCAATGAAATTTCAGGAGGAATGAAGCAGCGCGTTGGTATAGCCCGAGCACTGGCTATGCAGCCTGATATTTTATTGATGGATGAGCCATTTGGCGCTCTTGATGCATTAACCCGTGCTCACATGCAGGATTCATTAATGGAAATACAAAACGAATTAAACAACACCGTAATTATGATTACTCACGATGTTGATGAAGCCGTATTACTATCGGATCGGATTGTAATGATGACAAACGGGCCTGCAGCTACCATTGGTGAAATTTTAGAAGTTAAGCTGGATCGACCAAGGGACAGGCTGGCGTTGGCGGAAGATCATGAATATACGCATTTGCGTTCCGAGGTATTAAAGTTCCTTTATGAAAAGCAGCGTAAAGTTGAACCCATTGAAAAAAAAACAATAGTTAAAATGCACAAAGAAAAAAGCAAAAAAAATCAAGCCGCTTGAACCGTATACATTAATTTAAATTGTTTGGAGAGTTATATGAAAAAAGTTTATCGAAGCCCTTTGAGTATTGCCGCTACGGCATTTTTAGCTTGTCAGGCAAGCTCAGTAGTTATGGCAGCAGGATTCACAGAAGCCTTAACCGGGGGTAAAGCTTATGGTGATTTTCGTATGCGCTACGAAATGGTTGAGCAAGATAATATGTTAAAAGATGCCGATGGCCTGATTTTACGCTCAAGGCTAGGCTACAAAACCGGTGAGTATAATGGTTTTTCTGCGCTGGCAGAGTTTGAAGATTCCAGAGTCGTGGCAGCTATGGATGATTACAATAACTCCCTGGGTTTTCACACACAATATTCAGTTATTGCTGATCCCGAAACCACCGAGCTGGATCAGGCCTTTGTGCAATATAAATCAGATAGCTTTACTTCCAAGCTGGGTCGGCAGGTGATTACCCTGGATAACCATCGTTTCGTTGGTGATGTTGGTTGGCGCCAGGACAGGCAAACCTTTGATGCATTTTTATTAAACTTTAAACCGGTAGAAAATCTTGATTTACTGTATGCATTTTTAGGTGAAAGAAACCGAATATTTGCCGATGCGAGTGATATTGATTCCAAAGATCACTTGGTAAACGCCGCTTATAAAACTTCACTTGGTACTGTAACGGCCTATGCATATTTACTTGAAGTAGACAATAATACCGATAACGCTTTGGACACATTTGGCTTGCGTTTTAATGGATCAGCCAAAGCGGCAGATACAAAGCTACTTTATACCATTGAATTTGCAAGCCAGGAGTCTGAAGCCGGGGCAAGCGAGTTTGAGGCTGAATACATATTTGTAGAAGGTGGTGTTGAGGTGGGTGGCATTACGGCAACAATTGCATATGAACTTTTAGGTTCGGATGACGGGGCTTATGGATTTTCAACACCCCTGGCCACCCTGCATAAATTCAATGGTTGGACTGATCAATTCCTGGCAACAGGAGCGTTGGGCCTGGAAGATATAATGCTAACCCTGAGTGGGAAGCTGGCAGGAGGAAAGCTGGTTGCGGTTTATCATGACTTCTCTGCTGATGAGGCGTCTGCTACGGTCGAGGATTTGGGTAGTGAAATAGATTTACTGTACGCGAAAAAATTCGGTAAAAACTATAACGCCGGTGTGAAATATGCAGCTTATTCTGCTGGTGATAAAGCTTCAAGTAAAGTGGATACCGATAAATTCTGGTTATGGGTTGGCGCCACATTTTAATTGCTGGCTAAGTAGTCAAGAGCTTACCTTGGGGTAAGCCACATAGATTAAACACACTAAACAAGACAAGGCAACGGCGCTTTGTCATTGTTGAAGCAAAGACGCTCATGAATGGACGGCTAAATTTAGCGGTTTATTAATGGGCGTTTTTTTATAGCAATAATCTGGCAAAAATAAATGAATGCTTTGGAAACAGTAAAAGAATATATACCGGAGCCTGTTCATCACAGCAATAGCTTATCAGAGCAGAGGGTGCTTGTTATCGGCAGTGGCCCTACGGGTATGCGGTTTGTTCAGAGTTTATTAAGCTTAGCACCTTGTGCCCAGGTATTATTGTTTGGCAATGAGCCTTATCAGCCCTATAACCGCGTGCAACTAACAGCTTTATTAGCTGGCGAAGTAACGCGGGAAAAAATAGACATACCATTACCAAATGCCAGTCAGTACCCAAATTTTTCTTTCGTTATTTCAACCATTCGTGAAATAAACACAAGAAATAAAACCATTATAGATGTCCATGGCAAGTGTTATCACTATGATCAATTGGTTATAGCGACAGGCGCGAGGGCTCACGTACCTTATATTCAAGGCGTAAAACAAAAGGGTGTTTATACTCTTCGCAATTTGAAAGACACTGAAAGTCTATATGCACGTATTGCAAGCTCAAGAGCAATTGTCGTTGTCGGTGGCGGACTTTTGGGATTGGAAGCGGCGCGGGGATTGTCGCGATTAAATACCAGCGTTACCTTAATTCACCAGGGTCCGCATTTAATGAATCGTCAACTTGACACCAAGGCTGCCGATTACCTGCTAAAAAAAGTCAATAAGCTTGGTATCAAAATAATTACCGACTCTGGTGTACGTGCAATTAAAGGTGCAGGCCAGGTGGAAGGTGTAAGGATTCGTTCTGGAGAAGAAATTCCCTGTGACACAGTGTTGCTCTGTACCGGGATTCAGCCCAACGTGGAGTTAGCAAGAAATGCCAGAATTAAAATATCAAATGGCATTTTGGTTGACGATCAATTAAGAACATCAGCAGCTGGAGTATATGCAATTGGCGAGTGCTGTGAGCACAGAGGGGTCACTTATGGTTTGGTAAGCCCAGGCTATGAGCAAGCAGCAATTGCAGTCAATGTTATTGTCGATAGCATTAATGCAAGAAATAAAAACAATTCAACAGATAAAGACGAAAAGGCGGAAGACTTAAGTAAAGAGCAGCGGTATGTCGGGTCATTAACCGTGAGTCGCCTAAAAGTGCTGGGCGAAAATGTCTGCAGTATGGGCGAAGTCGTAAACCTGCCAAACCGGCCTTTTCAATCTGAAGCGATATACCAGCGCAAATCAAAGGGTGTGTACCGTAAGCTTGTTATCTATAAGGGAAAGATTATTGGTGCCGTAGGCGTTGGCGTTTGGCCAGAAGTGGGTCAGGTACAAGACGCCTATCAAGAAGAGCGCAATATTTGGTTATGGCAAAAAATAGTGTTTCGCTTAATAGGTTCGCTGTGGATCACTCAGGCACAAAGTAATGTTGTTGCCTGGCCAAGTAATGCCATTGTTTGTCAGTGCAATGGCATTAACCAGGGGCAACTAATGTCATTGGTCAATGCTGGTTGCAACAGCATTGAAAGCCTGCAAAATAAAACTACTGCTGGAACAGTCTGTGGATCATGTAAACCCTTGCTTTCTCAGATGCTGGGGCGAACCAATACTGTTGAAAAAGAACCGGGCTGGTTGTTGATTTTTGGCGGCAGTCTGGTGGCCTTAATGATCTCACTATTTCTGATATCAATACCAGAGGCCAAGAACTCAATAAGCGTGCAGGCTATGCATTGGTTTGAGTTAATCTGGAACGATAAATTTTGGAAGCAAGTTACAGGATTCAGTTTGCTCGGCATGTTGTTAGTGGGTCTTGTGATGTCTCTTAGAAAACGTCTGGGAATTGAAAAGCTTGGAAGTTTTTCAATGTGGAGGCTTGCGCATATTGTATTAGGGGCTGCATGTGCAACATTATTGGTGTTTCATACGGGTTTTCATTTTGGCAGTAATCTAAATCAGTTATTGATAATTAATTTTATAGCAGTACTGTTAATGGGCGCAGTGTCTGGAGTAATTCTTGGTATCGGACATAAATTAAATTCATTACAAATATACTCCTTACGTAAGTATTCCATTTGGCTGCATATTTTTGTGACCTGGCCTTTACCTGTGTTGTTGGGTATGCATATTTTAAGTGTGTATTACTTTTAAAATTAATTGGTCAGCATGCGGAGCTTAAGGCTTTGAAAAAATATGTTTGGTTGGTATGGATTGTTTTAAGTGTGATGTTAATAAGTTTTTATGGATACAAAATGTTTTTTGATACTGATAAAAAAGAATTTTTGATCGGCGATGCCAGCCATGGCCATTTTCAAATTGAGTTGGCTTGCTCTGCCTGTCATACACAAGCTTTTGGTGGTGAAGAAGTTCTTCAGAATGCCTGTACCACTTGTCATGCTGACGAACTTAAAGCGGCACATGATTCTCACCCAAAGAAAAAATTTACCGACCCTAGAAATGCAGACCGTGTAGATATATTGGATGCGCGCTATTGCATCACTTGTCATGTCGAACACAAAAAAGAACAAACTAATTCCATGGGCGTCACTTTGCCAAACGATTACTGTTTTCATTGCCATCAAGATATAGGCAAAGATCGGGACAGCCATAAAGATCTGGCCTTCGATTCCTGCGCCAGTGCCGGTTGCCACAACTATCACGATAACAGAGCCTTGTATGAAGACTTCCTGGTGCAAAATGCTGGCGGATCCTGGGTTAAGGAAATGGCTGAACTCTTAAGCCCTAATGCTGCTAAAAAGATAGATCTTAGTATTATGCCTGGCCACAAGATGTACCACCCGCAGTTAAGTTTGCAACAAGTGAGTGCTCAATATCCTGAAGAAGTTGATCAATGGTCTGGCAGTAGCCATGCCCTGGCAGGGGTTAATTGTGGGGGTTGCCACAGCAATGAAGTGTCCAATTCATGGATCGAAAAGCCTGAAATTGAACAATGTAAAACTTGTCATGTTAATGAGGCCAAAGGATTTACTCAAGGAAAGCACGGCATGAGGCTGGCACAAAAATTACCAGCTATTAGCTCCAGTGAAACATCGGCATTGGCATTTAAACAACAAACAGCACACACAGAGCAGGGCTGTAATAGTTGCCACAGTGCCCATGCTTTTGATACACGCTATGCCGCTAAAGAGGCTTGCCTGACATGCCATAACGATGAGCATTCTCTGGCTTTCGATACCTCGCCGCATGGTCAACTTTTTGCCCAGTTAAGCGCCCGGCAGCTAGCAGAAGAAAATGCAGTAAGCTGTGCAACCTGCCATATGCCGAGTATCAAGGAGACAATTGCTGGCGAAACTGTCGTCGCAGTTCAGCATAACCAAAACGATAATCTCCGACCTAATGAAAAAATGATTCGGCCAATTTGTATGCAGTGCCATAGTTTGGAGTTTTCCATAGATGCGTTAGCGGATGAAAATCTGATTAAAAATAATTTTTCTGGGAAACCAGGCAAACATATCCCATCGATTGATTGGGCTATTAAGAGAGCCAAAGAATAATAAAAGCTAAAAATTCTAACAATAAACAAAAAATAATGCAGAAATAAACAACCTGAAACATTAAATAACAGAGGTAAGCGTAATGAAAAAAATTGTATTTGGAATGGTTATTTTCATGGGATTGATGGGATTAACCGCATGTAATAATAAAGAAACAACAACAGGGATTGAACCTAAAAAATATACCGATTCACTGTTTGCTGTAATGAAGGCCGACCGGACAAATTATACAAAACTGGTCGTCAAGCGACTTGGGCCGGCGGGCGCTGGTGTGATCAAGCCGGATGAACATTGGCAGGATATCGAAAACGGTGCGCTATTGCCGGCGCAAATGTTTCGTGCTGGAGCTGAAGCTGTGGCTGAGATGACTGATGATTTTACCTATTCCTTGCAGTCTATCTGGCCTATCAATAAGCAAAATGCGCCAAAAACACCCGTTGAAAAAGCCGGCTTAGAATTTATTGCGGCCAATCCCGGAGAAAATTATTACGGAGAAGAAGATTTGGGTGGCGTAAAATATTATACCGCGGTTTACCCGGATGTTGCCGTGTCTGATGCGTGCACTTCTTGTCACAATGATCATAAAGATTCGCCTAAAAATGATTTTAAAATTGGTGATGTGATGGGCGGCGTGGTTATTCGTGTGCCCTTGTAACGAAATACCAATAGCCGTGAGTGGGAAATGTGGCATGGCAGTGTGCAGTCAAATTGTTTTGATAATGAGTTTGGTGATTTTTCTCAATATTTCTGCTTGTTCAAAGCGAGAACAACAAGATGAATCAGTCAGCATTGGGCAACAAATTTATAAACAAAACTGTAAAACTTGCCATGCGCAAGGTATTAACGGCGCACCCATATTGGGAAATAAAAAAATGTGGTCTAAACGCATACCACAGGGTATTGAAACCCTGATCGAGCATGCCAGCAATGGTTATGGTTTGATGCCGAAAAAAGGAGGCAGGGAAGATTTAACGCATGAAGAAATATCGGAAGCTGTAAATTATATGGTTAATAAAGTTAAATAAGTTAAGAGGAAAAAGTTATGTCAGTTTATGAAAAAATTGGTGGTGAAGCGGCAGTAAATGCAGCCGTTGATATTTTTTATCGTAAGGTACTTGCTGATGACCGCATCAGTGAGTTTTTTGATACGGTGGATATGGGCAGGCAGCATGCAAAACAAAAAGCATTTTTGACCATGGCCTTTGGTGGACCAAATAATTATACCGGCAAAGATATGCGTGAAGCACACAAGCACATGAATCTTAATGATGAGCATTTCGGTGCTGTAGCCGAATGTCTGGTGGCAACTCTTAATGAACTTAGCGTTGCTCAAGAATATATTGATGAAATTATTTCCATTGCTTTAAGTGTAAAAGATGATGTGCTAAATCGTTAGGGCTTACAAGCAAAGGATAAAATAATGACGAGCATTGAATTTGATGACAGCAAGATCATCCTTCATAAAAATGAATCCGTGCTGGATGGTTTGATTCGATCTGGTCACGATGTTCCAAATGGATGCCATGCCGGGGTATGTCAATCCTGTATTATGGCTTCTGATGATGCGACCGACATCAGTGCTGCACAAGAGGGATTAAGTGACATTCAAAAAGAATTGAATTACTTCCTCAGTTGCCAATGCAAGCCATCCACTTCCATTAGGGTGAGGCGGGCTAAACCGCTTGACAAAAGGGTGCGTGGCATTGTTGTTGGCAAGAGCATGATCGGGAAAAATATAATCAGCTTGCGTATCAAGGCCCCTTTGGATTATCGACCTGGACAGTATGTTACTTTATGGAAAGATGATTCTTTAGCGCGTACCTATTCTCTAGCAAGTCATCCTTATTACAACGACAGTTTAGAATTTCATATTAAGTATATTAGAGGAGGTAAGTTCAGCACTTGGGTATGGGATACACTGAAAGTGGGGGATGGAATCGATATCCGCGGCCCGATGGGAATGTGTGTTTATGCCGGCGATAAAGACCAACCCCTGCTTATGGCTGCCCTTGGAACAGGTCTGGCTCCCATTTATGGGATATTACAGGATGCTCTGGTCAAGGGACATAAAGCATCCATCGATGTGGTTATCGCGGCTAAAACCAGCGAAGATTTTTATTTGGTTGATAAAATGTTGGAGTTGCAGCAGCGTAATGATCAAGTAAATGTTAAGTTTTTGTCTCAAGAAGAAAGCGCAGGCTTTGCACAGCATGCTAATGTCTATGACTATTGTAAAGAAACTTTTGCTGAGCTAAAAAATTATCGAGTATATATTTGTGGCGCAGAGTCTTTCGTAAGAAGGCTGCGAAAGCAGTGCTTTATGTCAGGAGCAAGCATGCAAGACATTACTGCTGACATTTTCCTAGCCTTTGGCCGATAGCCAGCTGAACTTTGGTTTCATTAAAGAAGTTTTTACACGATGAGCAAACGATTAACCGAAAGTAACCGAAAGCCAAACCGTTGGCATTGCTGAGGATGTCCACACCGTCACCGCCCTGGCCATTGTTTTGATCATGGTATTGATCATGGTTTTGTTCACCCCTGGTCTCCTTGCCTGGCCTCACTTGGTCTTAAGTGGGACAGAAACAGCTGCCCCACTTTTAGCCAGTTTGGCTTAGCGAATAACAATAAATAATGTGCCTCCGCGTCGATTCACTTGCAGCAGGGCAGAGGTTTTATTAAGGGCTAGCGCCTTCGCCAGTGAGTCCAAATCGTATACCCGACGCCTATTGGCTGCAATAATGACATCACCGGCCCGCAAGCCACTGTAAAATGCAGTTGAGCCTGGCGCAACACCGGTCACGAGAACGCCTTTACCGCCCGGGTCCTTTTCAAATTGTACCCCTTCAAGTAGCTCAAGCTGCGCCTTAGCGCCGGCGAATGATTGTTGCTTCGCCACTTCAACGCTCAGTTTTTTTGTTTTACCGTTTCTCAAGATGGTTAGGTTCACTTGTTCACCGACGGTTTTCATTCCAATCTGGCTGCGTAGCTGTCCCGTGGAATGAGTAGGCCGCCCATCTACAGCAATCACTACATCACCTGACTTTAATCCTGCATCTTCAGCTGGAGAGCCTTCGACGATGTTAGTAACCAGCACTCCAGCTTGGCCGTTATCAAGATCAAAGGCGTTGCGTAAATCTGAAGTGATGTCTTGAATACCAATACCGATTTGGCCGCGTTTTACTTCGCCGTATTTAATAATTTGTTCCATACTGGCTTTTGCCATATTAGAAGGAATGGCAAATCCAATGCCGATGTTACCCCCTGAAGGTGCGATGATGGCTGTATTGATACCAACCAGTTCCCCGGCCAAATTAACCAGGGCACCACCTGAATTACCCGGGTTGATAGAAGCATCGGTTTGGATAAAATTTTCATAGCCTTCTATACCTAAACCGGTACGCTCCAGCGCACTGACTATACCGGTGGTAACGGTCTGGCCCAAGCCAAAAGGATTCCCAATAGCGACAACGAAATCACCGACCTCAAGGCGGCTTGAATCCGCTATGTTTACCTCTACTAGATTCTTTGCCTGTATCTTCAGGATGGCGATGTCCAGCTCAGCATCTTCGCCAAGAATTTTCGCTGCAAAACTTCGCCCATCTTCCAACGACACTTGAACATCATCGGCTCCTTTTATCACGTGATAATTGGTCATAACGATGCCTTGTCCGGCGTCAACAATAACGCCTGAACCGGCACTTTGCTGGCGTTTCTTAGGCTGTTGCTGAAAGGGTCGTGGTTCTGGAATATTGAAAAAGTGCCTGAAAAACGGGTCGTTCAATAAAGGATTATAACTGTATTCCTGAGTTGAAAATGTCGATATGTTGACCACAGCCGGATGCACTTGCTTAATCATGGGGGCTAATGAAGGAAAAAGTCTGCCCTCACTGGTTACATTAGGTAATGCTGCATAAATTTGTTGTCCTGATAAAAGAAAGACCAGTAAGAATATGGCATGAATTTTTCGTTTCATTATTTTCCCTCTTGTCTGTATACGTTGGCAAAATGAACCAATAGGCAAAGGCACCGAGGCAGTTATTACTGCCTCGGCTGATTTAAGATGAAATTGAAATGCGTCTAACGTCATCACTAGATAAGGACTTTCGAGGAATACAAATCTGCAACACACCGTTTTTCATGGTCGCGCTTATTTCCTCTTGGTCGGCATCATCGGGCAACGATAAGGTGCGTTGAAATGAGCCGAAGCGCCGCTCAATGCGGTAATAATGTTTTTCTTTGTTTTCTGCGGTTTCTTCTTTTTCGCCACGTATGCTTAAGGTATTGCCGGTCACATCAATGTGAATATCAGACTCTGATAAGCCTGGTAAATCTATGGATACTTCATAGCCGTTATCATCGCCAGACACATCCAGATTGGCACGGTAATTACCTAGCCAGGAGTTGTCCAAGGCTTCTTGATGTAACAACGAAGGTGGGTGCAATGTATTTGAATTCGACGTTAAGCCAAATGAGCGCCACATGTTATCGAACAGATGATTCATCTCATTATGCAGCTGCAATAACGAAGTGCCTGCACTACTGCTCGATAAAGGCAGGGAGTCACTTAGCGGGCGATCCAGTGCCATTGCTGATTTTTTTGTAACAGGAATCTGGGTGCCGGATTGCTCTTCGTGTTTAAACCAGTTCCAGGGCTTTAATTTTTCCAGGTTCATCGGAAGACCTCTAGTATATTTCTCATGAATCAGTATTATTTAAACCGTCTACAGGCAGGAAATTCTGGAGGCACGCGCTGGTGCCTCCAGCTACTCCTAGGCTGCTTTATGGCCCCTGGCATCGCGCTTTTCTTCGGCCTTGTGTTCTAAAGCTTGGCCACTTTGTTTAATGGCGATGCTTTTAGGCTTCATCGCTTCAGGAATTTCCTTAACCAGACTGATCGTTAAAAGACCGTCGTTTAGGTTGGCATCGGTGACTTCAACGTAATCAGCAAGGTTGAATTTGCGCTCAAAGGATCGGTTGGCAATGCCTTGATACAGGTAATTGTGATCATCGTTGGAAGGCTTGTTGCCGCGAACAGTCAGTACACCTTTTTCAACCTGTATATCGAGCTCGTCTTTAGTAAAGCCGGCCACGGCCAGACTAATGCCGTAGCGGTTATCGTCAAGCATTTCGATATTGTAAGGCGGGTATCCAGGCCCAATTGCACCGGCGTCGGCTGCCAGTGTACTGTTAATTAGCGAGGCTAAACGGTCAAAGCCAATGCTGTTACGATAGAGAGGGCTTAAATCAATTGCGTTCATAATATCTCCTCCTTCAGAAGCAAAATAAAATAAAACAATGAAATTGGGAGAGGTCTTATCTTGTAGCAACTTTCCC
>JBECKY010000075.1:0-54536 GCA_040235475.1 Pseudomonadales bacterium | reverse complement strand
CTGGCCTTTTTTTAGCTCTTTTCTCAGTTTGTAAGTATAAGTCTGACAGTCGATTTGTATAGTGTGTCTTTTTGAGGCGACGTAGCTGTTTTTAGTTTTATAATATTCTGCGTTTGTCATCCGCTCCATTTCAGAACGTTGCGGTAAGTGGTATTCACCTGTTAAATAGGCAGCGATAAATTTTGCCTGCTCCTCGGCAATGGGCATCATTGCGCACAGAGGTTGCACTAAGGCGAGAAAAAAAAGATTGTTATATTTGGGGTCAATCATTCGCTGATAGAGCGCAATGTCATTGTCTTTGGCAGCAATAAAATTTTCATCAAAAAATGGAAATGTTATTTTATAACCGGTGGCATAAATAATAATATCTGCCTCAACTTCGCTGCCATCGTCAAATAACACCTTGTCGCCTTTTAATTCTTTAATGTTGGTTTTGGGAATAATATCGCCGCTACCAAGACGAATGCAGATTTCATCTGAGATAGACGGATGCGCATCCAGCACGCCGTGAGAGGGCGCTTGTAAACCGTAGTTTTGGGGTTTGCCCCCGTATATCCCAAGAAAAAATCTTGCCAATCTATCTTGTAGCCAAAGTGGTGTATATTTTCGCAGCCATACTGTCAGGTGATCGTTCTGTGAAGGGTGTTTTAACAGGCGGTCAAAGGGTTTGCCGGCAATGTATTTGGGAAAGATATAATTTGATCGCCTGACGGATAAATAGACATGTTTACTCACGCCCTGATGACCAAGTTCGCAGGCAATATCCAAAGCGGAATTGCCCATACCAACTACTACTACGTTTTTATCAGTAAGGTCATGTGGATCGCTGGGGTCAATGTAGTAATGGGAATGCATTTCCAGGCCATTAAATGTGCCAGGGAATTTTGGCTCAGGCCAGCGAGGATTCCAGTGATGACCGTTTGCGACTAATACAACGTCGAAAACTCTGCTTTCGTCGAAACTTTTCTCATCAGCGTTTCTAGTGTTAAAGCTAACGTCCCATAGGCCGTCATCACGGTGCTGAACTGTTTTTACTGTGGTGTTAAAAACGATATTATCTTTGAAAGCAAAATGTTCGACATAATCATCAAAATATTTGGCGATTAAAAAATGGCTTGGGAAATCCGGGTAGTCTTCCGGTATTGGAAAGTCAGAATAGGCCATCTGCAAGGTTGAAACATTGATATGCAAGGATCTGTATGCTGAGGACATATTGTTTTTATTTTTGAACACCCAGTTACCGCCCACTTTGTCTCCAGCTTCGTAACAAACAAAGGGGATGCCCGCTTGCTTGAAAACTTTGCACGCGGCAATGCCGCTGGAGCCTGCGCCTATAATGCAAACTGAAGGGTATTTTTTATTGGCATTATGTGCTGAATTATTTTTCACTGGTGAAATCCTTTTTTGCTTTCCATTCTATAAGGTATGCTTAGAAAAGTTTATAGCAGTCGAGTGAATCCGGGTCAATGGACATAACCGATATCTCTGCACGGTCTATTAAGCGCTGATGTTAATGTTCTGCATAGGTGCGCATAATAAATAAGCCTAATTTATAACAGCAAACCATCACCTAAGCTATAACAAAAAGGGAGTTGATCACTGGAACGCCTTGATTGCTGTGTTATTGGCGCAGGTATTATTGGCTTCACAGTAGATGAGATGGTGCTAGAAAGGCCGAGAAAATATTGCTGCTCATACCAGTTCGTGGAACAGTTATTTGTATTGAATCTTCGGGTTTGACATCAGGCCGGGCTATTGCCGATCATCTGTATGCTTGCTATTCCGCATCGGTATAACCCAGGGAATGAAGAAAAGAGTCTTCCTTTAGTGTTTGTATTTCATCATTTAGAAAATAGCAGATTTCCTTGTCGTTAATAATCAACTGGCTACCTTCAGGCAAGGCCAGAAATGGAATTGTTTTCGCTTGCACGCTGGTGGCCAGCTCATACAAAGACAGACATTCCAGCTGGGTAACGTCCTGATGATCGTGATCTGGGTCTGTGCAGACAATTTGCCAGCCGGAATCATCGTCTTCAGCAAGCAGTCGTTGCATGGCAAACTCTGAAGAATCCGCCAGGTGATTGCATATGAGTACATTTTGAGACACTGAGGGATGAATGCTTGGCTCATGCAAGCCATAGCTGGACAGTATTTCTTTTTGCCACCGGAGGTGCATTAAACAGTTAGTAACCGAGTTTACATAGTGTAGTGGAAGTTCTTTTAGGTCGGGCTCGCTTAAGGTCAGTAAATTGTCTTTATGCGTTCTGACCTTAGCTACCATCCAGCCAATTTGAAACATATCTCCGTCCTGAAACCGTTGGCCATTGGCGACTTCCTCTTCAAGAGCAAAAATCAGCCAATTAACATCTTCCTCAAGCAGTTGTTCTTCATCATAGAAGAGCGCAAACTCGGGGTGACCATGTTGTTTACAGTTTGAGGTTCTTTCTTCAAGCATGTTTAGCATAGTTCTTAACTACTTTTATTACCTCATTATCGCCGAAAACTGGCTGAATTTTATATACTAACTTCTAACTACTTGATCTGGTCTAAACAAATGACCGCCTGAGAAGCTCAAAATGTGAGCTGGTCGAGAAAATGGGAGGTGAGCAATACAATTTAAGGCATATACAGGGTGCAATTCCAGGCTCAGCCGGTTTTAGCAATAACTATATGAAACCTCATGTTTTTATACATTCCTTACTAACAGCGCTTGCAGGGAGGGTAATCTGTTTGTCAGAAGGGCATTACAATGTTGATTTTCTACACATTGCCGCCTAATATCCCCTATCCCTGAATGCAAGCAAAGACCTTTCTTAACTGGTTGTTATTAATAAAACAGGTAAAACTGATGTCTGGCGAAAAAAAAGCAGCTCTATTGATCGAAAACCCCAGTATGTCGAAAATGATGACGGAAGGTTTTTTTGGTAACATCCCTCACGCTCAGGCTTTGGGCATTGAATTTGTTTTTGCAAAGCCCTACAAGGCATCATTAAAGATACCCTATAAAGCAGAGCTGGTTGGTAACCCTGTGACGGGCACATTGCACGGTGGTGTGTTGATTTCATTGATGGACAGTGTTGCTGGCATGGCCGTATTTTGTTCTTTAAGCAGCATGGAACCCATAGCAACTTTAGATTTAAGACTTGATTACCTGAAACCTGCCGCAATTGGAGAAGCTGTAGTTGCAGAAGCTGAGTGCTACAAACTTACTGACACAATAGCTTTTGTCCGTGGCGGAGCCTACCAAGGTAGCGCGGAGAACCCCATAGCAAGCTTTGTTGCAACTTTTATGCGGGCATCCAGCAGTAAAATACAAGGGATGGAGGCTAAATAATGTCGGATTCTGAGCATATTGATATTTATAGAGAAGCCCGGGCCGCAAAAGATTTTTCCAAAGCGAGTGGGCTTATCCCCTATGCAAAATTTTTAGGTATCACTTTTTCGGAAGTGGATGGTCAGCTGGTTTTTAAATTACCTTTTGCTGAAAAAAATATTGGCAACACCATGTTGCCGGCGATTCATGGTGGGGTGATTGGCGGTTTTTTAGAAAATGCTGCGGTTATGTACTTAATGTGGGTTATGGAATCAACGGCCATGCCAAAAATTATTGATATAAATATTGATTACATATTGTCGGGCCGGCCGGAAGATACCTTCGCTGTGTGTGAGATAGTAAAACAGGGCAAAAGAATAGCCAATGTACAGATTAAAGCCTGGCAAAGTGATCCTGGAAAGCCCATAGCGGTGGCGCGATCTCACTTTAAGTTAATAAAATAATTTGGCAACCACTGCTTAAATACAGCCCTGGAAATATCCGGTAGAGGCAGGCTTAATATTTAATATTAAGCAATGCTCATTGCCAAGAGTTTTGATATTTGGCAATAAGGTCGGCCTGATTCTTCGTGCCACAGGTTAAAAGCTTGCTGAATGGCAAGCTTTTCGCGTTTCGAGCTGGGGACTTTGTTTTTATCAATGACTTTTTCCCGATGCAAAGCCGCAATAACATCGTTAGAAAAAATATAAGTATCTTTACCCAAAAAGCGCAGAAAATATTGGCTGGTATTGCCTCCAAGCCGTTGCCCATCTTTTTTTAACAGCTCAAACAAACCTGCAAGGTCGGAGCAAGGCCAGTCGGCAATAAATGCTGCAAAACTGCCATGGGTTTTTTGAATACTCAGTATCATTGCGGCATTGTGCCTGATGGTTTTTATTTTCTGGAAATTTTTTACAATTCTGTCATCAGCGGCATATTTTTCAAGTTGCTCATCGGACAATAATGCGAGTTTTTTTGGATTAAAATCGAAAAACGCCTGTTCAAAACCTGCCCATTTTGCCTCAATAACCCGCCAGATAAAACCTGCCCGAAAAATACACTTGGTCATTTCCGCTAGATAGCGGGCATCGTCAATTTTTTTTAGTCGTGCTTTGCTTAAGGGTTTGGGCAGGGCTGCTTCAAGTTGTTTTTGGCTGCCGTTTAGGTTGACAGCTTGAGTATAAATGTCTTCAAACAAGCGCATAATGTTATCTGCTTAAGGTTTAATATTTTGCCTGGGGAGCCTCTGAACAAGCCCGGGTGTAAATGATTAAGGACTGAATATTTCAAAAGCCAACTTTTGTAAAGCGTTGAACCAACAGTAGGCGCTTTAGGCGACGCAGTAATTGATATGTTAGACTCAAGCTAAGTATTCATGGCTTGTTCAGAGACTCACTAAACTACACCAAATAAACCGGTTTATAAACGGCTTGCCAATTTCTTATTAGAAATTTAAATAAGCTTTAATACGAAAGAGTTGAGATACTTAGCGATTAAAAACACTTTTGCAGATAAATAACAATTAGTTACAAAATCTTTATACTTGTTTCTATTCTCGCGCTGGAGTATTGTCTATAATGATTATCCCTATAACTACAAATAATTTAATTTAAAGTTGAGATAAATCAAAATTCAGGGAAGAGTAAAGTTAAAGCTGATCACACCAAAGCTTGTGCCAAGGGGTGATGACATTGGCAGATAAAATTATAAATCTAATAATAAAATTATTTATTTAGAAAAGACTATGGCGTATTCCAGATTTTTTATTTTTTTGGGTGCTATCTATCTATTCGGCAATCTGCTTGGCTGTAGCGATAAAGATACCTTTTCCCCTTCAGCACCTGGTGAAGCGCTTATTTTCGCTTATCCGGCCGATGGCAGTGTTGACGTACCACTGGGTTCCAAGGCGGTCCTAACGTTTTCCTCCGCAGTTGATGCCAGTGCAGTAGAGCAACCTTGCAACGACAGTGGCAATGCTATTCCTGATGGCAATTTTTGCATTGTTGAAGCAACAGAAACCGCACCCATAGATCTCACCTCTGTAACAAGGATCACTAATAACGGTAAAACCATAGAATTAGACCTGGCCTCGCTGAAGGCTGGCAAGGAGTATCGCCTCTGGGTTAAGCCCAGCGTGGCGCCTAATGCAACGAACTTAAAAGCTGGCCAGGCGTTGTTAAGTTTTCGCACCCGAAGCACAATCCCCCAACCCGGTGTGGCCCCCGTGGTTATCGCCTTTAATCAGCAGAATCCCGAGGCTTTTGTTGCCGGTAGTGGTAAAGAGCCGGCTTTTCCGCTAATGGATTTTTCTGCGCTACGGTTAATATTTAACGAATCTCTTGCCGAAGAGAGTGTCGTCATGGGTGACTCGGTGCGGTTGGTGCAGGTGGATGATATGAATGTCGAAACCCCTGTGGAAGCCAATATTTTAGTGAAACGGCACTATATTACGGTTGACCCGCTGAATGACCTGGAAGCAAACAGGCTTCATCGGTTGATTCTTAGTGATACTATTAAAGACAAGAACGGCGAGTTTACCCAGGCGAAAATTTTTTCCTTTACGCCAAACAGCTTGTCTGTTGGTAATGGCCCCATTGAGCAACGTCTAAATACCAATCCGGCTCTTGGTGAAGGTGGTTTCCCTGGAAGGTCGCGTTTGCTTGGTGGTGATGTTAATCGTTTTTCTCTGCTTTCATCGGTGCTTGGCGAAAATTCCATTTCTGTTACTGATGGCACTATACAGGCTTTTCTAGGTGATCCGTCGGTTTACGATGCCATTCCCATTGTGATCCGCAAAGGCCAACAAATTACACTAAGCGGCTTAAGCCCAATTAACCTTGGCGGTGGTGTGCCCACCGATGTTAACACGGGCAATATTGTTGGTACCTTTGTATCTGACGCAACGGGCTATTTATTGGCTAACCCGTTTCGGCCTTCAGGCTTCAATCCCGATGACGAGCGCGCCCCCTTGTACGTTTACTTGGTTTTTGATTTAGCCATTCAGGCAGAAGACAGCCGGGCTAATGGTATTTTGAATCAGACCTTAATGCACATACAGGCTGTGGGTACAGCTGATATTACGCAAGATACCATTGCCCTCGAAGTGTTTCGCACCTTAGAGCTGGATTTGCTCGATGGTAATGCAAAAATCAACATCGACCTTGTTTTAGCACTCGAGAGCAAACCGGATACGGTTTTGGCAGTCAACAGCGCTGGGCCACAGTTAACGGCGACTTATCCTCAAGATGAAAACCAGCCTGGCATTCAAGTGCAGGATTTTCCTATTGTTGAAAATCTGCTGCTTATTTTTGATGAGCCTTTGGATCCAGTCAGTGCTGCAGCAGGTGTTACCTTGCTGGATATAGATGGCGGCGGCATTCCGGTAGCAATAAAGACCCGAGTAGAAGGTTCTACCTTGATCGTCACCCCTGATGCAAGCATGGCAGAAAATAATGAATATGAATTGCAATTGGCCGGCATAATTACTGATACAGATACCGAGCTGCCTTTGCCATTTGGAGTATCTCCCAGCGATCCTCTGGGTGGCGATAATACCTTGCGTTTTACTTCTGCCAATTATGCTACAGGTACAAATGCAGATGCCCCACCTTTATTGATAGGTTTATACCCAGGTGTGGGTTGTGCGCTGGCTAATGCGGCTGTCGATGGTTCTGATGCAGGTAATTGTGCCGATGGTCAGGCGAGTGATGATAAATACCAGCCTTTTGAATATGAAGTAGGGCGCCCGATTCAAGGTTTTTTCAGTACCCCCATGGACACATCCAGTTTCATGTTAGGCAATGATTGTACCTCTGGTGCTATTCGTTTACTGGAGCTGGATCCTGCTACAGATGTTTGTCTGGGTGCAATACCAGGCACTATGCAAAGCAATCTTTACGGATTTAAGTACCTTCCGGCTGAGCCATTAAAGCCAGGGACTAAGTATCAATTGGTTGTGGCTGCAGGTGCCGATACAAATTGCGATGCCGGTGAAATTTGCAGTGCCAAGGGTTTGCCCCTTAACCCCAATCCCTTGCTTGGGCATGGCGCAGCTGATGCCGGTGGCGATAACATTGTTATTAATTTTACTGCAGTGACAGCCGCTGATAATACGTATATAGCTATTCTAACCCGGCCGTTTACCGACAGTAATGGTAATGGTTTTAAGGATAGCACTGAGTCTGCAAAAAACCTTAATGGCGATCCGAGCGTGTTTAGTAACGCGGTGGCTGTTAATGTTTCAGGCGTTTCAGGCATTGTACAAAGCGCTAATATTGTTGGAGATAACAATATTTACCTTTCGGGCGCATTGCCCCTGGCCCTGGCTCCCACTGAGACGCTTGATTTACTCGAATCCGGTTTTGAAAATACCAGCGGTAACACCTGGTGTGTTACCGCTGATGACCCCGATTACCAGGCTAATCCGCCTGCTGACCCCAATGAGCTTTGTGTCAATCTCAGTAATGACCAGCAAGTGCCGGCAACGATTTATATCCAAACCTTGTTAGGCACATCGATTGCCCTGGATGCCGTTGCCCAGGTACTGATTCCCATTCCCCTTAGCCTGAACACGGGTGCCACCATTTTGCGTGTCCGGGATCCTTTTCCATCCAGCAATGGCTTAATTGGTTATATTGTTAATGAAGAAGGTGAAGATCAGCCGCAATTTATACTTAAGCTTAACGCCTATCTCGATACTCCGGATCTGGTTATATTAGGTGGATTGGCCACTGCTGACCTGGTTAGCAAACCCATTGCAACCTGGCTGAAGGGGCCTGTTACCTTCCTTGAAGACGGTCGTATTAATGTACAGTTGAAAAATCTCAGTGCTATTCCTGTGCCGGTAGGCATAGCTGTACTTGGTCTTGGCGCAGGAGGCATGACCTTGGAAATTCCAAAACAAGGCCTGGTGTTGTCGTTTGCTACCCAGCTACCCAATATGCTGCAACTTGGTGAGTAGGAAAACTCACTAGAATAATAAATACAAAAGAGTAGAGGTCATGTTATTGGAAAAAAAATCGCCCGCTGTTTTTTTATCGGTTTCAAATCTTCTGTTCGGTTTTTTGTTGGCTGCAAGCATGCCATTGGCCCAGGCTGCTCCGCCGGTTCCGGGTATTGATTGGCTGAAAACCCAGCTCGAACAAGATCGATTTTATTTTCGTGCCGGTGCAACTTATTTTGATCCCCGACTTGATACCGAACCGGTTGAGCTTTCGCAACTTTCTGAAATTGCAGACCTGGCCATCAATGCTGGTCCTATCGAAGGTAGTGATGTCAGTGGCGAACCGATTCCCTTATTAACGTCTATTGTGGGCTATCATTTGCCTTGGCGTAATGGCAACTGGTCTTTGGAATTGCTGTTAGGTCTGCCAATCACTGTGGAGTTAAAAGCGGAAGGCGCTTTAGCGGATGTCCCCTTGGTGACTAATGTTGTGGGAACTCTGCCTACAGGTGTCCCTGCTTTAGGTGATGAGCTTGGTGAAACCAAAGCGCTGCCAGTGGTTACCACAATGGTGTACCGTTTTCGTAAAAATAAATCTCTACGCCCTTATCTTGGTGCCGGGCCGATATACTTTTTCCCTTTTGACAGTGAAATAACCAACGAAGTGCTGACCGAAGTTGCAGATCCGGTGTTGGAAATTGATGACAAGCTTGGCCTGGTTTTCCAGGGTGGGATTGACTATAAGCTGCATAAAAACTGGTGGCTGGCACTGGATATAAAATACATCCTCATCCCTGGTGTAGAAGCAGTGCTGGATGAAATATATCTAAAAGTACCAGGCTTACCGCAATTCGACTACGTCCGCGTCGGTGATGCAAACATAAGCACCGATATCAACCCCCTGGTTATTCACCTTGGCATAGGCTTTGACTTTTAAGGCGAAGCCTATGCCGTATATTCTGATTGCATTTTTTTAAGTATTAGCAAGTGTATTGAAAAGGCATGCGAAATGCTTTGTATAAACAACCCGGCGGCAAGCGACCGAGTTGTTTACAGCATGAACTTAATCAGGTTTGGCCGGGATCAGGCTTCTACACTGTCCTTAGGCAGTGCTTCTTCTGCATAAGAGGATTTTTCCAAATGAAATTCGTTCAAATCAGGGTTCCGTGTACGCCACCAATAGTTCACGGTAGTATGAGGCCAGTTGTTAGTAATTTTACCCGAAGCATTTTTATACCAGCTGCCGCAATTGGAATCCCACACGGTTTGCTTGACTTCATGCTGTAGCTGCATATTGAATTGAATCATGGTAGCTTTTTTTATGTCCATGTATTTAGGTTCAAGCTCAATCAGCGCTTGAATACATTTAACAATGTAATTCACCTGGGATTCAAACATAAATATAATGGTGTTGTGGCCTAAATTGGTATTTGGGCCATATATCATAAAAAAGTTAGGAAACCCAGCGACAGTCATGCCCAGGTGGGCTTCGGCACCTTCCTTCCAAACCTTATGCAAATTGATACCATCAACACCACTTATGTCCATGGGTGATAGAAATTCTGTTGATTCAAAACCAGTACCTAAAATAATCGTATCCATGTCATGGATGTCGCCATCCTGGGTAACGATACCTTTGGCAGTGATTTTTTCGATTGGTGTTGTCACCATATCGACGTTAGCTTGGGTAAAAGTAGGGTAGTAATTATTGGAGATCAAAATTCTTTTACACCCGATGGGATAATCCGGCAGCATTTTCGCTTGTAGCTCTGGGTCTTTAAGATATTTGTTGATATGCCATTTGCAAATCATTTCAGCTCTTTTGCCCAGCCAACTGCCTTTATGCAAAATGCCATGGGCTAGTTCCATTTGCCAGTAAATAAAATACCGATAGATTCGCTGTGTCCACGGGAACTGCTGAAACATTTTATGTTCCCATTCAGCATAGTTACGTTCCGGTTTTGGAATAATCCAGTGTGGACTGCGTTGAAAGACCTTTAAGTGTCCAGCATCCTTTGCAACATGGGGAATAAACTGCACCGCACTGGCGCCACTACCGATAACAGCGACGTTTTTACCTTTAATAAGTTCTTGATCATGATTCCAGCGTGCTGAATGAAACACAGTGCCTTTGAAATCATTCAAACCAGGAATATCCGGGTATTTGGGTACGCTCAACTGTCCAATGGCAGAGATAAAAACATTTGCAGTTATTTCTTTACCGCCGGTGGTTTTTATATGCCATAGCCCCGTGTTTTGATCAAACCAGGCATTGGATATTTCAGTATTAAACTGTATGTGGCGACGCAGATCGAATTTTTTTATGCAGTGGTAAAGGTATTGGAGAATTTCAGGTTGCGGTGAAAATTTCTGGCTCCAGTGGGGGTTTGGCTCAAACGAATAGGAATACAATACCGAAGGGACATCGCATTCGGCGCCTGGATAGGTGTTGTCTCTCCAGGTGCCGCCAATATCTTCGGTTTTTTCATAAATAGTGAACGAATGAATGCCCGCTTTTTTAAGCTGGTAGCCCAGACAGATTGAGGAAACGCCCGCACCAACAATGACTATTTCGGGTTTATTTTTTTTAAAATACGAAGGGGTGATGGCTTGATTCAAAGGGGTGCTCCTTATTTATTTTAATCCTGTTCCAAATGGACAATCGCTGCTTGATTTAACAATGAATTAATCAGTTCAAATCATTTAAAATTTTCGCTTTAATACTATTACTTCAGGCGTTTTAATCCAAGGGCTAACTAATTACTTATTGCAGCTGAGGGTGTTTAATGCCCATAATTGCGGTTGATCTTGGGGTGTATAAGTAATTGCCTTAATATAGTACTGTGTTATCGCGTTTTGCTATATGAAGACGGCCTTATCAACTCGAAGAAAATGCGTGCACATAATTACTAAAAGGAAGAATAATAAATGTCAAAATCCTACACAGATATGATTAAGGAAATGTACCCACAGGTGCCTTTCCAAAAACTCCTTGGGGTTCAAATAGTAGAAACGGCTGATGATTTTGCTAAAGTGTTAATTCCGTTTCGCCAGGAGCTTGCCGGTGGTGGCAATGCTTATCACGGTGGCGTTATAAGCAGTCTGATTGATTTAACCGGCGCGCTCTCCGTTTGGATGGGGCATGACACTGAGAATAAAGGGGTTAAGGCTTCTACAGTGACTTTAAATGTCCAGTTTTTATCAGCAGCTCTGGGGCAGGATATTGTTGCCGAAGGCCGCTGTAACAAGCGCGGCAAAGAGCTTAACTTTTCCAGCATCGATGTATTCACTGCAGATACCCATAAACTAATAGCCAAAGGCTCCATCGTTTATCGTATCGTAAAGTGAATACCGGCCCGCAGGCTCTAAATCATCAGTGAATGAGGGCTTTGTTTAAAACGCCAGCTTTGCATCAAATTGCTTCGTATGCGGCCTCTGGAACCAGACCATCAGGTGGCCATGATTCTATGCCGTCTTCAAGAGGAATTTGTATGCTCATTAACAGCTGTGAAAAAGTCCGCCAGTTACAAATTGCAATAAGTACTTCCAGAACCTGCTTGGTATCACCCAGTACCTCTTCCAGCTGCGCCCAGGTTTCACCGGATATCTTGCCATCATTTAGAATATCATCCGTTGCCTGCAATACGGCTCTGTCAGCTTGATTAAAACAATCAGCCTTTTCCCAGTGACGAACAGCTAACAAATCTGTTTCTGGAATGCCAAACATTTTTGCTACGCGCCAGTGTTGCGTCCATTCATAGTCTGATCCTGTTTGCCAGCCAATTCTCATAATAATCAGCTCACGCAGCCGTGGGGCCAGTACATTACCTAAGCCCATTAACATCGTCAGTGGTGCATTGAGGGCGGCGGCTAATTCGGGGTGATGCAGAAGCGCCCGAAAAACGTTTAATTCTGCCATCATCGGTGAAATGCCAACTTTTGTTGCCGCTTGTTGAGCCTCTTCTTTTGATAATAGTTCAATGCGACATTCAGTGACTTCAGACATAAAACTCTCCTTTTAAAATTATCTATCCTATAGTTTTTTATTGCCTTTAATGACTTGCTGCCGAAAGCAGTATCGCTGCTAAAATAAAACTTGTCTACTTATAGTCTTTTGCTCCTATTTGAGCTGTTGAACTTTTGCCCTGCTTAACTATATTTTGATGTCAATAAATTGACAGCCATTGTGAAAATATTTCAGTTTTGTCTGGTTTCAACCTGCCAATGATTGGCCAAATAGCGTAAGAAGACTGGATGATTATTACTGGGTGCCTTTAAGCACTACAAAGCTGTCTGCAAACGGATTAATAATTTCAAAGGAGTTGGCAATGACACTACCGCAAAAAACCCTGGCCATGGTGCAAACAGGGATAAATACCCTGGAACCACGAGAGCTGACTATTCCGGACATCGATGAAGATTCGGCCATTTTACAAATTGAAGCTTGCGGAATTTGTGGTAGTGATTATGAGCAATTTGCGGGCAAGTTAGGCACCCCGATCCCGGCTATTCCTGGACATGAACCTTTAGGCATTATTGCAAAAATCGGCGATCGTGCTGCCAAGCGATGGAGTGTTGATGTTGGCGACAGAGTCGCCGTAGAAACCATGCTCTCCTGTCATCATTGTTCAAGCTGTTTGACTGGCAGCTATCATTTGTGCAATCAGCGCCGGATTTATTCTTATATCCCTCTTAAAGAACAGCATGGTTTATGGGGTGCCTATTCCCAGTATATGTTTCTCGATGCCAATAGCGTGGTACATAAAGTCAGTAAACATGTGCCCGCAGAATTAGCGGTAATGTTTAATCCTCTTGGTGCCGGTTTTCGGTGGGGCGTAGAAATACCCAATACCAAACCTGGTGATACCGTCGTTATTATGGGCCCAGGTCAAAGGGGTTTGTCTTGTGTGGTTGCGTGCAAGCTTGCGGGGGCAAAAAAAATTGTAGTTACTGGCTTGGAAGCTGACGCAGAGAAAATGCAGATCGCCAGATTATTTGGGGCTGACCACACGGTTGATGTCGATAATGAGAATGCCATGAGCATGATTCAAAAGTACACCAATGGTGGAGCTGATATAGTGATAGATGTTACTTCATACGCAACCAAACCAGTGGCTGAAGCCCTTGGTTATGTTAGGCAGGGAGGTACTATTGTATTGGCCGGGACAAAGGGCTTTAAGCCGGTTGAAAACTGGCTTTCTGATTGGGTGGTGTTAAAAGAAATTACTATTAAAGGCGCTATTGGTGTCACCACCAAAGGTTATCAGAATGCTATTCGTGTTATTGAAGAAGGTATCATTCCTCTTGAAAAAATGCATACCCATAATTTCAAATTGACTGATGCTGAGCTTGCCATAAAAACTTTGGCTAGAGAGATTCCTGACGATGAATCTATACATTCCTGCCTTATTCCAGAGTTTTAAATTACTGACCGGGCAATTAAATGTTACGCATTTATTGTTATCAGGGCAGTTTTTTGCTTTTATTTTAAAGCATCTCACTGGAAGGGCTAACCAGGTTGGGGAAGATCCCTTGGTTCTTTAAGCTGTTAACGAGTTGTAATGGGGTTTTTGTTCATTCCCCGTGACTTTCCTACCAAGGGGCAAGGTCTTTCAGCAGAGCTTATTGAGCTAAAACGCACCCGTTAATTGTCCGATTAATGGCAGAGGCTAACCACTCTTGTCTGCAATTAGTTTATACTTTTATTAAAAATTCCTTATAATCAGATCATGTCTTGTCTGGAACCCCTCCAATTACTTGGGTTACGAGGGAGGGCTTCATGCAATTTATACTGCGGTGTATGAAAAACTGAATGAGTCATTGCTTGTTGAAATAAAAAACAGCATACAAAATATTATTACTAGGGGAAAGTAAATGAAAAACCTGTTTAACATAGAAGGTAAAGTTGCCTTGGTTACCGGGGGATCACGAGGCATAGGATTGATGATTGCTGAGGGTTTCGTGGAAGCAGGGGCTAAAGTCTACATTTCATCTCGGAAAAAGGACGTCTGTGATCAGCAAGCCGCACGATTATCACAGAAGGGTATTTGTATCTCGGTGCCTGCTGACTTGTCCAGCCAGGAGGGTGTGATTGCTCTGGCTGAAGAAATCAAAAACCGGGAGTCAAAGCTTGATATATTGGTCAATAACGCTGGAGCCACCTGGGGAGCGACATTTGAAGATTTTCCGGATAAGGCCTGGGATCGGGTGTTAAATCTTAATCTAAGGGCGCCCTTTAATTTGACCCAACAATTATTGCCACTGTTAAAAGAGTCGGGTACTGATGTAGATCCGGCCAGGGTGGTTAACATAGGTTCGATAGCAGGCTTTCAGGCTGAATCCATTCAGGCCTTTTCTTATGGCCCCAGTAAAGCAGCAATACATCAGATGACAAAAATGCTTGCCGGTGAGCTGGCCAGGCACAAAATCACCGTTAATTGCATTGCTCCTGGGCCCTTTCCAAGTCAAATGACTGCTTTTGCATTAAATAATGAAAGTACAAAGAAAATTATGGAAAAACAGGTTCCGCTAGGCAGAATTGGTGAGCCTGAAGATATCGCTGGCCTGGCCATTTACCTTTCATCACGGGCCGGTGCTTTTATGACCGGAAATGTGATTCCACTGGATGGAGGGATACTGGTGAAAGCATACCCTTAAATAATCGTTCCCGAAAATGCTCTGCGGATTTAGTATATAAGCAGAGCAGCTGAGTGTGGGCGAATTTTTCGCCCACACTCAGTCCAATTGAAGAGACCAGTAAATCCATGCCAATGGACGAGAATGAGCCACAATCTAAAAAAAAACTAGCTCAATTACATGCCGCTGATTTTGAGTCTGAAATTAAATCAGCGCTTATTGACCAGGCTTATTCTCAATTACCTCCCGCATTATTGTCCAATTTTCTGCTGTCGCCTGTTTTAATCGCAATACTTTGGGAGTATTTACCAGGCTCTGTCCCATTGCTATGGATTTCTGTTGTCTGGGTGATTTCATTATTGCGGATATTGCTTTATAGCAAATACCAGCACCAAAACTCAATGAACAAAACGCTTCCCATATGGGAATACTTGTTTGTAGCTGCTGCACTAATAAGCGCTTTGGCCTGGGGTTTTTCCGGTATTTTCTTGTTTTCAGAGCAATCAGTTGCGCACCAAATTCTTCTTGCTTTTGTTCTTGGCGGCTTGGTTTCCGGAAGCACGGTTTCCATGGCGGCCATGCAAAAAACCGTCAGAGCTTATATTCTTTTTATGCTAGCACCGCTGACGATAAGATTTTTTTATTTATCCGAGCCGGTTTACATTGGTATGGGCGTGATGATGACTATTTATGCCGTGTTAAATATGGCTATGTCATTTAATGCACATAAAATGCTAATAGAATCTTTAAATTTACGGCATGAAAACCAGGAAGAAATTGAAGCGCGTAAAAAAACTGAAGCTGAATTACGCAGCTATAAGGAAAACCTTGAAAATATAGTTGTTGCAAGAACAAGGGAGCTGGTACAAAGTAACTATAAGCTGGTCAATGAGATAAGCGAAAGAAAAAAAATTGAAGAACAGCTTCGAAAAAGCGAAGAAAAATTCAGAAATATTTTCTTTTCCAGCACGGTGGCGATCTGGGAGCAAGATTTTTCTTTGGTCATAAGTCTTGTCAACAAATTAAAAAAACAAGGTGTTGAAGATTTCCATACTTATTTTAAAAAAAATCCAGGTATTATAATTAAAATTATCAATAGCATTGAAAATATTGATGCCAACAGCGCAGCAGTTAAAATGCATAGGGCAAAAAATAAAACCCAGCTTTTCAGTAACTTTAAAGAAATTTTAAGCTCTCATGCCGTTGATACGATAGCCCAGTTAGTTATTACCTTTGCAGAAGGTAAAAATCATTTCGAAAAAGAAACGCTACTAAATACATTCAATGGTCGGCAAGTTAATGTATTCATATCGGTTTTTATCCCTGATAAATCTTCTGAGCTAAGGAGCTGGTTGATATTTATCACTGACATTACAAGTTACAAACAGATACAGCTTGAATTATTAAAAATACAAAAACTCGAGTCATTGGCTTTGCTTGCCGGCGGTATTGCTCATGATTTTAATAATATTTTGGCGGCGATTCTGGGCAATCTCAGTATTGCCTCTAATGAACTGGGCGCCGATCATGGGGTTTATCCACTTTTAGAGCAAGCGGAAAAAGCCACCGCACGCGCAAAGGATTTAAGCTATCAATTACTGACTTTTGCCAAAGGCGGAGAGCCTATAAAAGAAATATCAATTATAACTGACATTATAAAAGAGTCTGCAGAATTTATTTTAAGGGGGACTAGGACAAATTGCGTTTTTAATTTTGATGATAACTTGTGGGCTGTTGAAATTGACCCAGGGCAAATAAGTCAGGTCATACAAAATATTTTACTGAATGCCTCTCATTCTATGCCTGATGGCGGAGAGGTTAAGGTTTCGGTAGCAAACTTTAATAATAAAAATGGCGAAAATAAGCAATTGGATAAAACCGAATATATCAGGATTATTATTAAAGACAATGGTTCAGGTATTGAAAAAAAACTGTTATCAAATATTTTTGATCCTTATTTCACTACAAAAGACGAAGGCGTTGGCCTGGGTTTAGCCATTACTCATTCAATTATTAACAAACATCATGGTTATATAATGGTTGAATCCTCACTTAATATAGGCACTGAATTTAGTATCTTCCTGCCAGCAAGCAGCGAGTTTGATAAAAATACTCACCTTGCTATAAATAGCAGCCCCAATAACGATGTATCCATTCAGGGGGAGGGCGTTGTTTTAGTTATGGACGATGGGGAGATGATGTTAAATGTCATGAAAAATATGTTGCTGCAACTGGGATATAAGCCTTTGCTCTCAAGAAATGGTGATGAGGCAATAGAAATTTTCCAGAAATGTCAAAATGCAAAGCGAGCGATCGTGCTTGTTATTTTAGACCTGACGGTTGTCGGAGGCATGGGAGGAAAAGATGCCGCTGCTAAAATTCTTGAAATCAATCCAGCTGCTAAAATTTTAATCTCCAGTGGTTATTCGGACGATCCGGTGATGGCCAATTATCAAGACTATGGGTTTAAATTTGCAATTAAAAAGCCGTTCAGGCTACATGAGCTTGGAACGGCGATTAAGAGGGTGTTATCCGGTGACACTGAAGCAATTTAAAAACTACTTTTTTGCTTTCTTTTCTTGCCGCGATTTGATTTTCCAGCGGGTTTTCATTCCGGCGCTTACATGATCGGTAACATGGCAATGAAAAAGCCAATTACCGATGTTGTTGGCATTCATGGTGACACTCACCATAGTCGAAGGCAGCAAATTGATCACATCCGTTCTGCGCCCGGCATTTAAAACCGTTTCGCCGTGCCAATGGGCAGTATGTATATCCACTTCAGTTCCCATACCCACCAGGTGCCAACGCACCTTGTCACCTTTAAACGCTTCCAGACCTTTCAAGTTACCAAAAATGTAACCGTTAATGCTGTGCATTAAGCCGCCTTCTGCACCCTTTTCTTCATCAAAAACCATGAATAAAGCTGTAAAGGAAGTGTCTACGTCCTTAGGCCTTGGATCGTCTTTTGAGCGCGCCATGCCTTTGCGAGTGATCACCAGCGTGCCGATGAGGCCATCGTAAATTTCCTCTACGGGATCAACATGAGAATGGTAAACCCAGACAATAGACGAAGGGTCTCGGGGCCCTGGTCCTGCTTCTTTATCAACTTCCCAAGTGTATGTATATGAATCATTGGGTTGAATGATACCACCCAGGCCGCGCATATCGGCGCCATCATTGTCTTCAGTGTATTGCATACCATGAGGATGCATTGAAAGCGGTTTGTCGGCATTATTTTTAAAATGAATTTTGAAGGTGTCGCCTACTTCAGCCCTCAGCTGTGGCCCTAATATACCCATCCATTCGGGTTGCTGAACGGGGATGCTATAGCTTGCATCAGTATATTGAATATATCGGTACTTGCTGTAGCGGGTTACGTTTCCCCATTCGCCTAAACCTTTTTTCGGGTGAATCAGGTTTTTACCACTGGGAGCGTAATCCCACTGGACTTTTTCTGCAGCAATCCAGTATTCGCGTATCTGGCCTTTTGCCGAAAGATTACAGGAAACCGTGGATAAAAAAACAGCTAGCATTACAGGCAGCAAGGCATGCATGCTATGAGTAAAATAATGTGTGTTGTGCATAAAATTCACCTTAATACAAAGCTTAGACTTAAGTTCAGTGCCTTCGTAACCATAGCCAGGCCCCGGTTATACTCAGCATGCAAAACATCAAAGCCAATAAATCAACAAACAGAATACCTGCTTGCCCAAAAAAACGACCGCTGTGTAAATCAAGTAGAACACGCTCCCAGGTAATGCTGTGATCTATTAGCTTGCCGTCCAAGCGTGCGAGCATAGAAGAAGGCAGCGTTGTCGGAAGAGGGGAGATGATATTTTGTGGCAATAGAGGCAAGGGTAAGAAATTAAGATTTTCCAAGTCAAAGCTATAGCTTTGTGATTCTCCAGCAAGAATTATGGATGCTGTATTTTCATCTAAGGCCATTTTTTTAAAAGGTTCTGGAAACTCAATAAGCTTTTCAACCAGCAAGCCACTTGATGTTAATACGATAATTTGTTCATTGCACAAGGCTAATATAAAGTTCTGATAGCGAAGAGCCGTGTTTAATTGTGAGCAGTAACTTATGTTTTGTTCGTTCCAGTATAAACTTTGCTGCTGGTTTGAGAGCCAGTTGTTGTCAAACTGAAACCCCTTTGGTGTGATTTTAGTGTCAATGCCATACCAGTGCAATAAAGGTTTGAAAGCAATGCCTTGTTGATCAAGATTTAAATGATGCGCATGATTCAAAATAAGACCACTAACGGCAAGAAATAACATAAAACCTGCAGAAAAGATGCCAATAAAACGATGCCACCTTAAAAACAGAATTCTAATTTTACGGCCAAAAGGTATCGGTCTTGTATGCATGGTTACGGTAATAAATAGTTAAGATAGCTGATGAAAATAAAGCGCTAAAGCAGCCACTTTTTTAACTGCTCGCACTGAAAGGGTGGCGCCGCTTATGCCATCAATTTGAGCAGAAAGTTTATATTGATGGTTTAAAAAAGCCTGATCAAATTGCCGGGTAAAAAAATCATTGCGTATTTCCCAGCCACGACTTTCTCTAAAGGCAAGAATATGTATAGCTGCAATTTTATTGTCCTGTATCGAAACCCCGATAGTAATAGGGTGTTCCTTGCCAATTTCATCGAGGACCCAGGCTGTTTGGTGCTTGCCTGCCCAGTAACGTACCCGAAAGCCATTAAAAGGGTGGCCTAGAATTTTTTCAGCCTGATCAAGTTCAGCCTGATCAAGCCATAAGCTTTTCATCTGGTACGGAGAATTTTTAAATGTAAGATCTAAAAATTCCTTCGTGGATAAGTAATGAGCCTGATCTTGAGCTTGTACAAAACAAGCCAAGCTTAGCATAAAAATTGTTATACCAAGTTTGTGCACAACTTTTTTTTGCCAGGTAAATGACTGGCTTAATAAATCAAAAAAGCCCCACCTGGGTGGGGCAAAAGCAAACTGCGCCATAAATCGTAAACCTAAAAACTCAAACCAAGCCCAAGATTAAAGCCATCCAGTTCTTTTTCACCCGTGGGAGCATGCTGGTCCTGGAAATCAATTTTTAAAGCCACATTCTCGTGAAGCCAATAATTGGCACCAACATCCACTTGTTGATAGTCGCTGTCAACACTGCTGCCTGCATTATTGTCCCATTGGCTAAAGCGGGTAAAGATACCAAACTTTTCAGTTATTTTATAACTTGGTTCAATATAATGACCTTGCTGTTCATCTGCACCAGCTGCACCAGCTGCAAGCAGTTCAATATCACTATCAATATCCCATAGAGCGTAGACTGCTCTAATACCCACTGAGCCTCGCTGATAATCCAGGTGGGCTGATATTAAATTAGCTGAAACGTCACTGGCGCCGCTGATGCTTGCCCCCTGTAGCAAATCAGCTTGGTGCTGCAAAGTGCCTCCTACGGTTAAACCCGGTAGGCCGCGATAATTAATAGAAAATGTGTAAGCTAACTCGCTGGCATCGGCTTCGCTGGCTTTCTGTCTGCCATCACGTATTTTATAATCGCCCGGTTCAAGCTTCAAACCTGAAGATACCAAAGCCTGGTAGCTAATGCTGTCGCCTAGCTCCCCGGAAGCACCTATACCCGCTTCCCACCAGGTGCTTGGGATAATATTTTTTTCTACATTATTGCGTTCAACACCGTAGAAGGTATTGGGTTCATGGGTTTCATTAAGAATGCCTGCTGGAACCAGCATAACACCAGCCAGAAAGTGATGAGCGGGCAGGTATTGCCATTGAATAAAGGCTTGTTCAAGCTCTACTTCACCTGCCTGGCCCTCGCCAGCAACCCCATGCTCAACCTCCAGTTCTGAAAAAAAGCTCAGCTCATCAGAAAACTGATGACTGAATTCCAATACAAAACGGTGAATATCAATGGCCTTGGAGTCCGCGTCATTAACTTGGTTTTCAAGGTTGTTATAGTGGATTTCTGCATAACCACTGACTTTGGTTTTGCCACTCGACAAGCCGTTATTGTGACTCGATGTGCTAGCCTTTTCCAAGGCGGTGGCTAAGCTATCTATCTGTTTTTGTTGTGAATTTACGCGGTTCTGTAAGGCTTCCAACGCTGTGGCATCCACAGCAGCAGAAGCCAAATCAGGGGCTGCAGAACCAATTAAAACCAGGCCAGCAGCAAATATCATTGATCGTTGTAACACTGTTTTGTCTCCTTTGTTTACAAGCATAGTCAAACTTAATAAAAGAAATTTGATGGCAAGAATTTTACATCTGCCCAATTGCAAATGCAAGTCATTCTCATTCGCAAACGAGGAAAATCTAAATCGGCGGCTTGGAGCTGGAGTGAGCTGGATGAAATAAAGCAATATTTTTTGTGTGATTGATGGTGTATGAATTGCATTTATTTCGTATACTCAGCCTTCATTTAACCAAGGAGGTACTTATGAAAACAATTCACCTGGCTATAACATCAACACTGCTGTTACTGACATTGAATATAGGCACAGCAAGCTCCGCTGAGTGTAAAGGCTCAGAACAGACCAGTTGCGCTGCAAACAACGCATGCACATGGGTTGATGGCTATAAACGCTCAGATGGAAAAAACGTTAATGGCTACTGCCGTATGACCAAGGCTCAAGCTAAAGACAAAGCGGATGAGAAAAAGGCTTCAGCAAAAACAGACGCGAAGAAAAGTTTGTAAAAAAGCGCCGCCTCGTTATCAATAATGGGGCGGCTCCAGCTTCCAGTTTATTCAACGTCTTATTTGAAGTTGCCTTGGCAACACCTCGACATTATTTCCTTCCTGTACTCAGTTATGAATAGTATAAAGGCAGATAACCTGGCTTGTCCTATGGACGGAGAGCGGCTAACACTTAATGACAAACAGTTAGTTTGTCAGAATGGGCACGGCTTCGATCTCGCTCGTCAAGGCTATGTAAATTTGTTACCGGTGCAGCATAAAAGATCAAAACAGCCAGGGGATAGTAAAAAAATGGTTTTGGCACGAGCTGAATTTTTAAATTCTGGCTTATATCAACCGATAGCCGATAAGTTAGCTGAAATTGCATCTTCTCTGATTACAGATGATAACGAAACCTGCTTAATGGATGCAGGTTGTGGTGAAGGTTATTATTTTGATTATGTTTTTAATTACCTGAAGGGTAAAAAATCTGCTAATGATCTTTCTTTTATTGGTCTTGATATATCGAAAGCCGCAATAACAGAATCAACAAAAAGAAACAAACAAATAACCTGGGCCGTTGGCACAAACAGACAACCACCCATTTATCATGCCAGTGTTGATATTATTTTATGCGTGTTTGGATTTAAGAGCTTTGCAGGGTTTACTAAAGTACTAAAACCAGGCGGCAAGATAGTGCTTGTTGAACCTGGAGCTGATCATTTAAAGGAGCTCAGAGAGATAATTTACAGCGAAGTTAAAAAATCAGATCCACAGGATCTTGCACATCTTAAAGACAAGGGCTTTACCATGGTAGATAGCCAGCAGCTTCAGTTTAAAACAAGCGTAATTGGCAACAAGCAAATTAATAATTTACTTATAATGACGCCGCATTTTTATAGAGCAACTAAAGAAGGCAGGGCAGCGGCGAGCAGGTTGCAAAAACTGGATTTAACAGTTGATATTGTTTTTAGAACATTGGCGAAGATGGGCGAATGATTTTATCCTGGGCTGAAATAGAGTGTGAGTATTATATGATGCCGGGCCTCCTGGAATGGCACCCAAAAATCCAGTAAAAAATTGTTAAACGGGGTTAAAAGTCTTTCTGCCAAAATAACAATTAAGGCGGTATTTAATGCGGAGCTGGACGATCATCTCGGCTTTGACAAGCATGATCGATTGTCTTCGATGGTTGTTGAATTTTGCTGGGTTTCGCGTCTCTACCCAATCTACACGTTGAAAAATTATAATTTTAAGCTTCGCAAATTCACATCGTTCTCGCTTTTATTCCAGATTTGATCAAACAATAAAGCATTTTCAGGTCCTTGGGGAATGGAACGGTAACAGGCCTTGAATTTTTCCACATCGGGAACCGGTTGCTCTATGTAACCCACATCGTCCATCACAATAAACATGCGATTAATATCGCGGTAATCTTTATTAATCACCTGGATATGCACATAGCTGGGGATTTTGTGGCTAAGAGCCAGCAGGCGATGGCCGAGATGGACAAGTTTGGCAGAGTCTTTTACCACAATACGGATGTTACTTTTGCGATTGCAACGGGCAAAGTCTGACAGGGCTTTGGCCACATCGTTGTTATCAAATATTCTATGGTCGAGTTCGGCGCTGAATATATCAATTTTTTGGCGGGCCTGCGCCGCCATGTGGGCTATCACTTGGCTGATATTTTCATGGCCTTCTATAACTAAGGCATCGGTGCTTTTGCCCAAGGTCCGGGCTTCGATTTCATTTTTCTCTGACATAAGAGTTATTCCTTTTCAGCCCTTTTCAGTAAGGCCAGGACTGTTTTAGGCTTTAAGATGTAAAAACATTTCGTTATGAGGTATCCCGGCGTCCATAAATTCGTCACCACGAATATTAAACCCGGTTTTTTGATAAAAAGGAATGGCATGGTTTTGAGCGTGCAGGAAGACTTCGTTAAAGCTTTGCTCTTTTGCGTACTGTATGCACGCGCTTAGCAAGGCTTTACCGCAACCCTTTCCGCGGTATGCTTTAAGCACTGCCATGCGCCCAATCTGAGCGGTATTGTTAGTTGCAGTTAAAAGCCGGGCGGTGCCAATGGCTTGTTGGTGTTTGCCATAGGCCAGAAAATGGATGGCGCTGGTGTCTCGTTCGTCGAGTTCAAGCTCTGGTGGAACCTGTTGTTCGATAATAAAAACCTGCTTGCGAATCGCTATCAGCTGGTCTTTATCCTGATCCCACTGGCTTTGTACAATGTTGAAAGCGCTCATGTCTCACTCTTATTTTTTATTCTTGGATATAAAAATAGCCTTTTTGAAACAAACGAATGAACCATTGGCATAAAGCCTGGTGTTGGAGATAAGTCCACAGGTTTTCACTGTTGTAGTAGCGATTGTTGCACAGGTAAATGACCAGTTGCCGGGCGTCGGCAAGGTTTTTTTCCGGCAGAGGAATTTCATGGCCGTTGATGTAGAATTTTTCAGCCTGATTTTCCTGTCCGGTGTAAATAAAACGAGAATAGTTGTCACGAAAAACCACTTGGTTTTGCTTCAGGCGATCCAGAAATTCTTTTTGGCCTACACTTTCTGTTGTTTCATCGGGATCAATATTTTCGTAATCAACGGCATATTTAGGTTCTGTCACCAGTTGTGCCAGCCAGTCTCGAACTTGGTTTGAATCCTGAATATGTGCCATCATTAAGGTTTGTACTTTAGCCACCGCCTGTTCCGATAACCAGCCGGAATTTTTCTGAGGGCTTAAATCGGGATCAGTGTAGCGTTCATCTTGCTGAGAATGATCGGCGACATGGTGTGTAAGTTTATCGAATAAAACTTCTATAGCGGGCGCTCGAAATCCAACGGAATAGGTCATGCAGGTGTCTATGGCCACGCCATGATGGGCGATAAGGGGCGGTAAATACAGCATGTCACCGGGGTTAAGGGTCCATGCCTGTGTAGCATCCATGGTGGTTAAAATTTTCATGTCCGGGTGTTTTATCAGAGGCGTCTTTGCCGAGCATTGTTGGCCAATTTGCCAATGGCGTTGGCCAATGCCTTGAATAAGAAAGACATCGTAACGATCAAAGTGAGGGCCAACACTGCCACCTGGGGCTGCCAGGCTGATCATGACATCGTCCAGTCGCCAGCGCGGGATAAAACTGAATACATCTAACAGGCTGGCGACGTTTTCATGGTACATATCCACGGCTTGCACCAGCAGGGTCCAGTTTTTTTCGGGTAGGGATTTAAGCCGTGCTTCAGTGAAAGGGCCCCGTTCTAAAATCCACCTGCGCTTTTCGTTTTCGTCAATGTGGCTACGGATAATTCTTGCTTCGACACCACTGTGTTCAAATTCGCAGCCATCTTCAAGGTCATCCTCATCGTCTTCCTCTGAAGGTTCCAAGGCCAGTCCCGCCAATTCGTCGGGGCTCAACAGGGAGGCAGCATCGGGGAAGGCATTTCGGACCAATAAGGGTTTTTTTTGCCAGTAATCCCGAAGAAAGGTTTCTGGTGTGAGTCCACCTAAAAAGTCATAGGCCTTTTGCATGGTTATATTTTCTTCGCTAACGCTGCAGCCTGGCCTGTATAGTTTGCGGGGTTAAGGGCTTTTAATTGTGCAGCAGCTTCAGGCGGTATATCTAAAGTATCAATAAAGGTTTGAATGGTTTGTTTATCGATAACTTTACCACGGGTCAGTTCTTTGAGTTTTTCATAGGCGCCTTCAATTTTATAACGGCGCATGACGGTTTGAATCGGTTCGGCTAACACTTCCCAGGCATTATCCAGGTCCTGGGCTAAGCGTTCCCGGTTTATTTCTAATTTGCTGATGCCTTTAAGTGTTGATTCATACGCAATAACGCTGTGGGCAAAACCCACACCCAGATTGCGCAGTACGGTGGAGTCTGTTAAGTCACGCTGCCAGCGGGAAATGGGCAGCTTGTTGGCCAGGTGAGCCATTATGGCATTGGCAATACCGAGGTTGCCTTCTGAGTTTTCAAAATCAATGGGGTTGACTTTGTGGGGCATGGTGGAGGAGCCGATTTCACCGGCAATGGATTTTTGTTTGAAATAACCCAGGGAAATATAGCCCCAGATGTCGCGGTTAAAATCAATTAACACGGTGTTAAAACGGCAGATGGCGTTGAATAATTCTGCCATGTAATCGTGAGGCTCGATTTGAGTGGTGTAGGGGTTCCAGCTTAAGCCCAATGATGCCACAAAAGCTTGATTGTCGGCAGCCCAGTCCAGCTCTGGGTAAGCGCTTAAATGGGCATTGTAGTTGCCCACGGCACCATTGATTTTGCCCAGCAAAGGAACAGTTTGAATGCGCGCCAATTGTTGTTGCAGGCGAGCCACCACGTTGGCAAATTCTTTGCCAACGGTGGTTGGTGAAGCAGTTTGACCGTGGGTTCGAGAGAGCATGGCATCGTCAGCATAGTCGTGGGCAAGTTGCCGAAGGGCTGCTATTAAGCGTTCAAACAGCGGTATTAAAACTTCACTGAGGCCTTTTTTCAGCATCAAGGCATGGGCTAAATTATTGATATCCTCCGAGGTGCAGGCAAAATGGATAAATTCGAGGGCGGGCTCCAGCTCTTTTTGACTGGCGAGCTTTTCTTTTAAGAAATATTCCACCGCTTTCACGTCATGGTTGGTGGTTTTTTCTATTTCTTTAATCCGCATTGCATCGCTTTCATCGAAGTTATCAAGCAACTTTTTTAAAAAAGTATTTGTGGCTTTGCTAAAGGCGGGTAATTCGCTGACACCTTCAAGACCTGCCAGATGTTGTAACCAGCGTACTTCAACGATCACTCGTGCATGTATTAAGCCGTACTCGCTGAAAACGGAGCGTAAGTTTTGGGTTTTACTGCCATAACGGCCATCGATGGGAGAAATAGCGGTGAGAGAGCTCAGCTCCATGGTGACTCCGATTTTTGTTTGCACAAATGCTTAGGAATAATGGCGGCAATAATACACTATATTGCTGCGGATTTAGAGGTTTTCGCCGTACCAGGCTTAAAATTAAGGGTTATCAGACCGGAAATAACCACCAGAGTTGTGCCTAGAATGGAGTAGGTGTCAGGCACCTCGCCCCACAGCAGCCAGGCCAGAAGTCCGGCATAAAGAATGGCCGAGTAGCTGATGGGGCCAATTTGTCCAGCAGGTGCAAGGGCGTAGGCTCTGCTCAGCAGTAGTTGGCTACTGGTGGCCAGCATGGCTATGGCAACTAAATACCCACATTGAAGCAGGCTCAGCGCCTGCCACGTCCACAGTAGGGGAAAGGCAGAGATAATGCTGGCGTTGAGGCAAAAGAAAAACACAATTTTCTGTGTGGACTCACTCTTGGTTAAGCGCCGAACAGACACAAAAGCCGTGGCTGCCAGGATGCTGGCCGATAAACCCACAAAGGCATGTGAATCAATAACGCCGCTAGAAGGCTTAAGTGCCAGGCAAACGCCGATAAAGCCTAGCGCCACCGACAAGTAGGTTTTTGCCCTGATGGCTTCTTTTAACCAGAAGTAAGCAATCAGTGGCGTGAACACGGGAGCCGCATAAGTAAATAACATGGCGTCGGCCAACGGCAGGGTGGCAATTGCATAAAAAAAACAATACATGGCAGCCACCCCAACACCAGCCCTGAGCAGGTGCAGGTGGTAACAATGGGTTTGTATGGCAGACTTGCCTTTTTTTAAGATAAAGGGCAGCAGCAGGATCAGACCAATAAAGTTTCTGCTAAAGACAATGGTTTGCGTGTTTACATCAGGTGATATTTGACGAATCAATACGCCCATAAGAGCGAATAAAAGGCAAGACAAGGTCAGCAAAAAGGCGCCTTTCCAGAGCTGAGCTTGTGACATCAAAGTTTCTCAATAGCGGATTAATATTTGCAATAAACGGCAATGATTTAATCATTCATAGCAGCTTTCAGCAAGTGAATGTTGAAGCTGACTCGTGTCTCATCAAAGCAGCAGCTGTTGAGATAAGAAAAAAACAGCAAGTGCGATAAATGCAAAGCCGATGACTATTCTGGTGAAACTAAATTCCAACTTTTCTTCGAATACCAAATTTTTATCAGCTTTCTGAGAGCAGCCTTTTATAACGCTCCATGCCTGCTCAAGCTCATCATTAATCACCTGCGCTTCTGGTTTTTGCTTATTTTGCTTTGCAGTTTTTTTAAAATTGAAAATATCCTGTAATAAAAGAGCGCTTTCCGGCTGCCCCTTTGGAAACGAACAGTCGGCAGTAAAAAGTATTTTCGCTGATGCACTTACATTTGGCGCGTGATATTTTAACGCCGCCAGTACATGAGTTAAAGCATACAAAGGGTTTTTAAAATGATAAGTTTTTTTGTTAATAACTTGTGCCCAGCGATCCAGAAAATCACCACCAAAAATATAGCCATTACGCCAGTTTTTTACCAGAACGAGCAGGCCTTCAGGGGTGAGCAACAGGCGCTCTACAAATATCTTCCCATCTACACCATCATCAAGAACAATGTTTCTAAGTTGGCGCATCCCCAAACGGGCAATACTTTTTTCCATTTTTACATGGCCATAAATTTTTTTTATGGCAGGTAATAGAATTAACACGGCTATAACCAGTAAACTAATAATGCAAGCCCAGGTAAGCCAGGTAAAACCTATTATTGCCAGCTTTAAATCAAACATATATAAATCCCTGCCAGACGTTTTGCCTTTAGTTCAAAACGCCGCCAGTATAGGAGGGCAAATGTTTTTCGGTTAGGGGGTTTGTCACAAAAGCCAGGATATTTAGCGACAGTTTTGTAACATCGAAGACTTAAAGCTTCAAAATCAATTTGTTGACAGGATTTAGCTCTGAGTGGCGAAACATTTTTCGCGAGCTTACTGAGTAACTGGTTTTTCCAGGTTTAATTTTCGTGCAGCAGATAACAAACGCTTACGAATAAAAAATAAGTGCCAGCGGCGGCCGCCCAATTGATGCCAAAGCATGG
This sequence comes from Pseudomonadales bacterium, assembly GCA_040235475.1. Lineage (GTDB taxonomy): Bacteria > Pseudomonadota > Gammaproteobacteria > Pseudomonadales > UBA3067 > JBECKY01. The sequence goes on along the minus strand of JBECKY010000075.1, from coordinate 26,021 downwards.
CAGAACGAACGCCAGCTAAAAGCGATGCCCTGACTTTATCAGCATAAAGAGGGTTTTTGAGGTAGTTAGCATTGCCCCGCACCTGAATCCGATAACTTAGCGAGCCTAAAGTGTCAATATAGATATTAGCCAGCTTGCTAACGACACTGTTATGGATTTTAGAATCAAAAAACTGTGCCTGCTCTCGACTCTTTTCAAGGCCTTGACGAACCCGCTCAAGTAAAGCTCTGCGTTTGGACAGCATACGTTCTAATTGCATCATGGCAAGGGCATAACGAATAGTTTCAGAATAGTTTTGTATGCTACTTCCAGTCAGCACTGATTCTATGGTGTTAAGTCCCAATCGGTTCGCATGGTCAGAGTCATAAACATCGGTCAATGATTCTGGATCGAGGGCAAAAATACTGTTGATGGATTCTTCAAAACTTGCAGCTTCTGTGGAACCTTTGTGGGCCAGTTCATCAACTATCCGCGCGGCCTGAAACAGGCCCGCCAGTGCAAGAGTACGTTCAAGGTCTTTTTTAGTTACCATCCGTTTTTACCTCATCTTTTGTAGCATCCATACTACTGAGTTTTTGCCGTTTAGTAGCTGGTTTCAATAATACCACCACCCAGGCAAACTTCGTTATTATAAAATACCACAGATTGCCCGGGGGTTATTGCACGTTGGGCCTGTTCAAATTCAACTACAAATTTATCATCTGCGACTTTATTAATCATACAATTTTGATCGGCTTGACGATAGCGGGTTTTTGCAGTGCATTTCAATGGGTATGCGGGTTCTGTCCCAGATATCCAAAAAATCTCGGATGCAGTCAGTGAGTTTGAAAAAAGTAATCGATTTTCATTATCTTGCGCTACAACCAGTACATTCCGCTCCAGTTCCTTTGCCACCACATACCAGGCAGCCTCACTGTAGTCACTCAGACCGCCAACGCCCAAACCCTGGCGTTGGCCTAAGGTGTAAAACATCAAGCCTTGATGGTCTCCAATAACCTTGCCATCGGGTGTTTCAATGGCACCGGGTTGTGCTGGGATGTATTTTTTCAGGAAGTCTGCAAAGCGGCGTTCACCAATAAAACAAATACCGGTGCTGTCTTTTTTATTATGGTTTAAGAACCCCTTTCTTGCCGCGATTTCTCTGACTTCGGCTTTTTCAAGCGCACCAACAGGAAATAATGTTTTGGCAAATTGCTGGCCACTAACCTGATGCAAAAAATAACTTTGATCTTTATTAGTATCGCAGCCTCGCAGTAATTGGGTTTTGCCCGCCTTGGTTTCAGTTTGAGCATAGTGCCCGGTGGCTATATAGTCAGCGCCTAGTTTTATGGCATAGTCGAGAAAGGCTGAAAACTTTATTTCCCGATTGCATAATATATCCGGGTTGGGTGTACGGCCTGCGCGATATTCTTCAAGAAAGTGCGCAAATACTTTGTCCCAGTATTCAGCAGCAAAATTAACGGTATGCAGGGGAATGCCCAGTTTATCGCAAACCGATGCAGCATCGGCTAGGTCTTCCATGGCGGTACAATATTCTGTACCGTCATCGTCTTCCCAGTTCCGCATAAACAGGCCTTCGACGCTGTAGCCCTGTTCCAACAGCAAGTAGGCGGCGACTGAGGAGTCTACACCTCCTGACATACCGACAATCACTTTAGTTTTCCGCATTTGAATCAGTGGTGTTACTTATTGTATTGGTAAATATAGTCAAGCGGATAGCGTTGACCATTCAGGTAATCTTCAACGCATTTATAAACAATTGGACTACGCCATTTTTCCGCTTGGGCTTTCAAGGTATCGGGTGATAACCACAGTGTCTGAATTATACCATCATCCAGGGCTTGGTTTGGATCGTGCTCGATGGCTTCAGCGATAAAGCAGGTGCGGTAATAAGTGACCTGGTTGTGGGGGGATCTGTAAACATACAGGCCCAACAATTCAGTGGGTTTAACCTGCCAGCCAGTTTCTTCCCGGGTTTCCCTGATCGCAGCTGCGATCAGGGTTTCGCCGGGCTCAACATGACCTGCGGGTTGATTATAGACCACCTGGCCAAAGGATTCTTCCTCTACAATCAAGAAGTTACCATCTTTTTCTATTACGCATGCAACAGTAATATGGGGTGCCCAACTCATTTAAAACTCCTGCTTTGGTGATATCGAGGCAGTGTGCTGGCTCAGTCTTGGTCAAAGCTTCCCAGCTTATTTAATTGTCTACGAAAAGCCCAGGAACGTGTAACATTAAAGGCACCCCTATTTTAACCAGATTATTAGAGACCTTTTTAAAACATGACAAAACTGACGCATATTGATGAGTCCGGTGCCGCTAACATGGTGGATGTTACCCACAAGCCAGTGACCGAACGCGAAGCAAGGGCTGAGGCTATTGTTTACATGAATGACAAAACCCTGGGTATGATCATCTCGGGTAAGCATCACAAAGGTGATGTTTTTGCCACCGCCAGAATTGCCGGTATTCTGGCAGCCAAGAAAACCGCTGAGTTAATTCCCTTATGCCACCCTTTAGCACTTACCTCGGTTAAAGTTGAACTACAGGCTGATAGAGAACTAAGTCAAGTGCAGATTACCTCAGTGTGCAAACTGGCGGGGCAAACAGGCGTGGAGATGGAAGCACTTACCGCTGTTTCGGTGGCCGCATTAACGGTTTATGATATGTGCAAAGCCGTGGATAAGGGTATCAGCATCGCCCATATTCGTCTGTTGGAAAAAACCGGTGGCAAAAGTGGTGGTTGGAAACATAGCTAGTGTCTCTGAAAAAGTCATTAAAGAGCAAGTCCTTAAAAGTGATTAAGTTATTATATTTTGCCAGCATTCGCGAAGCCTTGGATAGCCAAGGTGAAAGCCTGGATTACGGAGAGCATTGCCAGGACATAAGTTCACTGCTTGAATATTTAAAAAGCAGAGGGGCCCCTTGGCCAACCTTGTTAGGCGCATCAACACCGGTACTGGTAGCTGTTAACCAGGTAATTGCCCAGAACAATGAGCCTATTCAGGACGGTGATGAAGTGGCTTTTTTTCCTCCGGTTACGGGTGGCTAAGACAAAATGAACCGGGTTATTTATGATTAAAATTCAACAGCATGATTTTAATGCCGGAGAAGAAATAAGAAAACTCCAGAATAGGGCTGCGAATGTGGGCGCAGTGGCCACTTTTATCGGTCTTGTCAGAAATTTTGAAGGCCACGAGCCACTGGATAAACTGATTCTTGAGCATTACCCAGGCATGACTGAAAACCGCTTGCGAGCTATTTTATCTGAAGCAGAAAGTCGATGGTCCTTGCTTGGCACGCAGGTAATTCATCGTATCGGTGAGTTGTCTGTCGGTGAGCAAATCGTTTTTGTTGGCGTTGCCAGCGAGCACCGCCAGGATGCTTTTCAGGCCTGTGAATTTATCATGGATTTTTTAAAAACCGATGCGCCTTTATGGAAAAAAGTCTTAACTAAAAATGGCGAACACTGGGTTGAAGCCAAAAGCAGTGACACCAAAGCAGCGGCAAAATGGTATTGATAAAACCACTGCTTCACAAAATTGTCTTCCAGTTTATCGACTGTACTTATTACTTTTTCGCCCAGCTGGTTTACCAAGCGCCAAATGAACCGTTTCACTGCGGAACTCACCCGGCTGTAAATTTTCCAGGTTCCATGACCCGATCGAATACCGGATAAGTCGCAAGGTTGGATAACCAACTGCTGCGGTCATCCTTCTTACCTGCCTGTTTTTTCCTTCACTAAGCGTGATCGCAATCCAGCTGGTTGGAATATTTTTTCTTTGTCTAACCGCCGGGGTGCGTGACCAAATATCGGGAGTCGGTATTGACTGGACTTTGGCAGGTAAGGTTTTTCCATCCTTCAATTCGATACCCTTACGCAGGGCAGATAAAGCTTTCTCATCAATCCCGCCCTCTAACTGAACCCAGTAGGTTTTTGGCAACTTGTTTTTGGGGTGGCTAATTTGGTGCTGCAACGCACCATTTGAGGTCAATAATAAAAGACCTTCGGAATCATAATCGAGTCTGCCGGCAGCATAAAGCCCTGGTTCATGAATATAATCCGCCAAACAGGCGCGCCTTTGCGAGTCAGTAAACTGGCAAAGCACTTTGAACGGTTTGTTAAATAATACGACTTTGCTCACAAGCTTATCTTGTCCAAACTGACTTAAGTTAAGCGTTTAAAAAAGAAGCACTGTTTTGGCCGATTAAACAATACTGCTTTTGAGTAAATTGGTGGCAGCTTCTACATTGAGAAGAAAATGCTAAAAATGGAAGGCATCGCTTTCAACAAATGATATACTACACGCGGAAAAAAATTGATTAAACTGTTTATTAAATACAAATAACAGTCCGCCGTCCGCAATACAGGCAATATAATTAATACAGTAAAAGGGGTAGTCGTTATTATGGGATATCAAAAAATAAAGGTACCTAAGGATGGAGATAAAATTACAGTCAATGCAGACCTTTCCCTGAGTGTACCTAATCATCCCATCATTCCTTATATTGAGGGCGATGGCATCGGCACCGATATTACCCCGGTTACCATTAAAGTTGTCAATGCAGCTATAGAAAAAGCGTATAGAAATAAACGTTCTCTGGTATGGATGGAAGTTTATGCTGGTGAAAAAGCAACCAAAGTGTACGGGCCAGACGTCTGGTTACCCAAGGAAACCCTTGAAGCCCTGACAGAATATACTATCGGCATAAAAGGCCCCCTTACAACCCCGGTAGGTGGCGGCATACGCTCACTTAACGTGGCCTTGCGTCAGGAATTGGATTTATACACCTGTATCAGGCCGGTTCGATGGTTTAAGGGAGTTCCCAGCCCCGTTACTTGCCCGGAAAAAACCAACATGGTTATTTTTCGTGAAAACTCCGAAGATATTTATGCCGGTATCGAATGGCCCGCTGACAGTCCAGAAGCCAAAAAATTAATAAATTTCCTCAAAACAGAAATGGGCGTTACCAAAATACGTTTTGCCGATACTTGTGGCATTGGTATTAAGCCAGTTTCAAAAGAAGGCTCGCAAAGGCTGGTGCGCAAAGCCATTCAGCACGCCATTGATAACGACCTGCCTTCGGTTACCTTTGTCCACAAAGGCAACATCATGAAGTTTACCGAGGGCGCATTTAAGGATTGGGGTTATGAATTGGCTGCAGAGCGTTTTGGTGCCGAGCTTCTGGATGGCGGCCCTTGGCGTGTACTGAAAAACCCTAAAACTGGAAATGACATTATTATCAAAGACGTGATTGCTGATGCTTTCCTGCAACAGATCTTAATGCGTCCGGAAGATTATGCAGTGATCGCCACCTTGAACTTGAATGGAGACTACATCTCCGATGCCCTGGCCGCGGAGGTTGGAGGGATTGGTATCGCCCCCGGCGCAAATGTTGGTGGCAGTGTGGCTGTATTTGAAGCAACTCATGGTACAGCACCTAAATATGCTGGTCAGGATAAAGTTAACCCTGGATCCCTAATCCTTTCTGCAGAGATGATGTTGCGTCACCTTGGTTGGTTTGAGGCAGCCGATTTAATCTTGAAAGGCATGGGTGGAGCTATTGAAGCCAAAACCGTCACTTATGATTTCGAAAGGTTGATGCCTGACGCCACACTGTTGAAGTGCTCAGAATTTGGCGATGCCGTTATTAATGCTATGGGCTAGGATGCCTAAGTTTAGCGGTTCAAATATTACAATTTTGAGAGAAAACAAACCCCCTGCCACGCAGTTATATTTAACTTCGTGAACGGCAGTGCTTTGCTGCCTCGAAGACTGACATCCGGCACAAGGTCTAAGCAAACCGTGAACTAAGGCATTTTAAAGCTCAAATCCAAGCTTAAAATAGATCGTTATTTAATCTGCTCTTCAGGCAGAAAGTCTAAATTTTATCGATTTGTATTTCTTGCTGGGAACTGCTGCTCTAAAGCACTTTCTGGAGCCATCTCCGGAATAATAGAGGCAGTGGCTCTGCTTTTACCCGGTCTCTGCTCTGGGTTAATATCCGGAACTGGATCCAAAGACTGGATTGACACAGCATGCAAGCCCTTATTAGCTTCTCTGACTTCATAGCTTACAGCTTGTCCAGCTTTTAGACTTTTATAGCCTTCCATATTTATATAGGAATAGTGGACAAACAAGTCATCACCACCAGCATCAGGCCTGATAAAACCGTAACCTTTGGCGTTGTTAAACCACTTCACTTTTCCTGTTGTCATCTCTAACTCCCTCTACGAACTACACATGTTTCACGATGGTTATTATTATGATTTTAGTGAACCAGTGCCTTATTTCACGCCCAAAACACGAAAAAATTTGACACTTGGCACAATGTCGACCATCACCAAAGATTAGTCAAGGGCTAAATGGTATATCTTTGTAAGCGAATGGTAATTTTCAGAAATGTGGTAATATAAAACGTGTGTGATTAGTCAAGCACACATACAAAAAAGCCATATTTTTACCATTTATGAGTTCTAGTTATGAGTAAAGCCAAAAGGACTTTATTAAGCTTAAAAACAATAAGGGGTGGGCCAGAAGAGTCAGAAAATGACCATTTCGGTGAAGTAGCGGTTTCGCAGCCGAAAATAGAGTTGCAACCCCCCTCGATGTATAAAGTTGTACTAATTAATGACGACTATACACCGATGGAGTTTGTGGTAGACGTGTTGAGAATGTTTTTCAACATGGATTTGGAAAAAGCCACCCATGTGATGCTTACTGTGCATACCCAAGGTAAAGCCACTTGTGGCATTTATACCCGGGATATTGCTGAAACTAAAGCGGAACAGGTTAACTTGTTTTCAAAGGAGAATGAACACCCTCTGATATGTGATATTGAGAGGGCATAAATATTAATATTGTTAGCAAACTGGTGATTCAGGCAGGTAATTATGCTCAGCAAAGACCTTGAGACGACCTTAAACGGCGCATTTAGAAAAGCTCGAGAAAAACATCATGAGTTTATGACGGTGGAACACTTGCTATTGGCTCTGCTGGATAATAATTCAGCAACTGAAGTTATGAAAGCTTGTGGTGCTGACCTCTTATTGCTGCGCAAAGAGTTAACCAAATTTGTTGATGAAACCACACCGTTAATTCCCAGCTCAGACAATACCCGTGAAACACAGCCGACACTGGGCTTCCAGCGCGTATTACAGCGTGCAGTTTTTCATGTTCAATCCTCCGGCAAAAAAGAAGTAACGGGCGCCAATGTCCTGGTAGCCATTTTCAGCGAACAAGAAAGCCAGGCAGTTTATTTTTTAAAGTCTCAAAACATTGGCAGAATAGATATTGTTAATTATATTTCCCACGGTATTTCTAAAGTTTCAAATTTATCACTTGAAGAATCATATGTTGAAAATGCTGAAGAAGAAAGCAATGGCGCTGAAGGTGGGGCAAAACGTCCACTGGAATTGTACGCTAGCAATTTAAATATACAGGCGCTGAGCGGACGTATTGATCCTTTGATTGGCCGCGAAGAGGAGGTGCTCAGGGCTATTCAAATACTTTGTCGCCGACGAAAAAATAATCCTTTATTAGTGGGTGAACCTGGTGTCGGTAAAACGGCAGTTGCCGAAGGTCTGGCGAAACTGATTGTTGAAAATAAAGTGCCTGATGCCATTGCCAAGAGCGTAATCTATTCACTGGATATGGGCGCTTTATTAGCCGGTACCAAGTACCGAGGTGATTTTGAAAAACGTTTTAAAGCTTTGCTGTCTGAGTTAAAAAAAGAACGCGACGCAATACTATTTATTGATGAAATTCATACTATTATTGGTGCTGGAGCAGCCTCTGGCGGGGTTATGGATGCTTCTAACCTGCTTAAACCTTTATTGGCATCCGGTGATATCAAATGCATGGGCTCCACCACATTTCAGGAGTACCGAGGCATTTTTGAAAAAGACCGGGCCTTGTCGCGCCGATTCCAAAAGATCGATGTTATGGAGCCGTCTATCGATGAAACCTATAAAATTCTTAAAGGCTTAAAACAAAGTTTTGAAGAGTTTCACGGCGTTAAATACCGTGACAGTGCGTTAAAAGCCGCTGCTGAGCTGGCCGGCAAGTATATTAATGATCGCCACCTGCCGGACAAAGCCATTGATGTGATTGACGAGGCGGGGGCTTTTCAGCGCTTACAAGCTGAAAGTAAACGCAAAAAAGTCATTACTCACACCGATATTGAACTCATTGTTTCTCAAATTGCCCGCATCCCACCGAAAAGTGTATCGGCGTCAGATAAAGATGCCCTGCGTAATCTTGAGCGCGATCTGAAAATGGTGGTATTTGGCCAGAACCAGGCTATTGAGTCACTGGGCAGCGCTATAAAATTGTCGCGAGCAGGCTTGAAAGCGCCGGAAAAACCCGTGGGATCTTTCCTTTTTGCCGGCCCAACCGGGGTGGGAAAAACCGAAGTCAGCAAGCAATTGGCTGCGGTAATGGGCATTGAACTGGTGCGCTTTGACATGTCGGAATACATGGAAAGCCATACTGTTTCCCGTTTGATTGGTGCGCCCCCGGGTTATGTTGGTTTTGACAAAGGTGGTTTGCTCACAGAAGCAATCTGTAAACATCCTCATTGCGTATTATTACTCGATGAGATTGAAAAGGCGCACCCTGATGTGTTCAATTTGTTGCTGCAGATAATGGATCACGGCACCTTGACCGACAATAACGGCCGGGAAGCAGATTTCCGTAATGTGGTACTGATTTTAACCACCAATGAAGGTGCGTCTTTGGTAAGCCGCTCGACCATGGGGTTTGTTCAGCAAGATCATTCAACCGATGGTATGGAAGCCCTTAAAAAATTATTTTCCCCTGAGTTTCGCAATCGTCTTGATGGCATTATCCAATTTGCGCCCTTGTCCCCAGAGGTTATCCAAAGCGTGGTGGATAAAATGCTGGTTGAATTGCAGGTGCAGCTGGATGATAAGAGTGTGCATATTACTGTAGATCAAGCAGCGCGGGCATGGCTGGCAGAAAAAGGCTATGACGTAAATATGGGCGCAAGGCCTATGGCTCGCTTGATTCAAGAGCAATTGAAGAAGCCATTAGCCGATATGATCCTGTTTGGCGAGCTTTCCAGTGGAGGAGACGTGCTGGTTAGCGTTAAAGAGGGTGGGCTGGTTGTTGAAACGTGTGAAACCGAGCTAGCCTAGCCTATTGTGGCGTTCTTTGCTGAGTACTTTGTGAAATTTATATAAACGTTGCCACGACAACGCCTAACGAACCCTAAAGGTAATGCGGCCTTTGCTCAGGTCGTAAGGTGTCATTTCTACCTTCACTTGGTCACCGGTTAGAATTCGGATATAGTGTTTTCTCATTTTTCCTGAAATGTGCGCGGTCACAAAATGGCCATTTTCAAGCTGAACCCGGAACATAGTGTTGGGCAAGGTTTCAACCACCGTACCGTCCATTTCAATTTGTTCTTCTTTCGCCATGCGGCAACATTCCTCAGTGGATATCGATTTTGCTATTGATACATCAGGACACGCATTCTGCCGCAAAAACAATTGGGAAGAAAGCCCTGAACCGACAATTATAGCCTATAAGCAACTATTTTAGTCAATTTGTGGCTGTGAAAGAGGGTAAGTCTTGCCAATGATTATCGATAAAGACTTCAAGAGGCTGGTATTCATTTTTATAGGCCATTTTCTGGCACTGCTTGATCCAGTAGCCCAAAAACAGGTAGGGCAGCTCCATGGATTTGGCACATTCAATTTGTGTTAATACGCTGAAAACACCGAGGCTTTGTTGAGGCATATCTGGGTCAAAAAAAGTGTAAATAGCGGATAATCCATTACTTAAACGGTCGGTAACGGCAACAGCCACTAATTGATGATGCTGACGAAACTCGATAAAAAAAGTTTTCCCCCATTCATTCATTAAAAAAGATGTGTACTGTTGTTCAGATGGCGGATACATATCGCCGTCCCGGTGTCGCTGGGAAATGTAGCGTTCGTAAAGTCGGTAATGTTCCTCGCTGAATTCAGGCGCAAGCAGCTCAACATGCATGGCCTGGTTTTTTCTCCAGATACGACGCTGCCTTTTGCTCATTGAAAAACGAACGACAGGTATACGTACCGGAATGCACTGGCTGCACCCCTCACAGTGGGGACGGTAGATAAAATTGCCACTACGGCGAAATCCCAGGTCTGACAACTCACTGTATTGCGCCTCCGTAATATTGATATTGGGATCAATAAAGAGGGTGCGTGCCTCCTTGCCCTCAAGGTAACTGCAATCATGGGCGGGGGTAACAAAAAATTTCAGGATCGATGAACTGCTCATAAGCTTTTATTCTAGTGCTTATCGAAATTCCAGTCCAGGCACCAGCTTTCAGGTTCAGGCAGATCAACGTATCGATCCAGGTACTGGCAAAACTGAGCCAAAGGTATTTTAGTGGTACCCAGGCTCATCAGGTGAGGATTGGATACCTGGCAATCAATAATCGGGAATTGCCATTTTTCTAGTTGCTTAACCAGGTGCACAAAAGCTACTTTAGACGCATTATCCTGGTGGCTGAACATCGACTCGCCAAAAAATATTCGTCCTAAATTGATGCCATACAGGCCGCCCGCTAGTTTGCCACCTAGCCAGCTTTCTACAGAGTGGGCGACACCGGCTTTATGCAATCTAATGTAGGCATCTATCATTTCAGGGGTAATCCATGTTCCTTTGGCGCCTTGCCTTGGCCCGGCACAAGCGGTAATAACGGCCTCAAAGGCAGCATCAAAAGTAACGGTGTAGGTCTGTTTATTTAAAACTTTTTTCAGACTCGTTGAAATTTTCAAATCCTTCGGGATCAGTACTGCCCGTGGATCCGGGCTCCACCATAGAATGGGCTGGCCCTCTTCGTACCAAGGGAAAATACCGCGGCGATAGGCTTCAATAAGGCGCTTTTCAGACAAGTCGCCACCAATAGCAAGCAGTCCATTGGGCTCTTTTATAGCCGAGCTAACAGGCGGAAAGTCAGTGTTGTAGGGGCTAAGCCAGGGGATTTTATCTTCTATCATCTGTCCTGCAACCAACTTTTCATTTGACAATCCTAATCCACAGAGTCATCACCAAGCTTAAATTAATTAATATTGCCGTCGAATATAGAAAAGCTGAAACAATGTGCGCGACGATCAACTGTGTTCATCAAGAAATTTTTCTGCATCCAGAGCAGCCATGCAGCCAAAACCCGCTGAAGTGATGGCTTGTCGGTATATGTGATCACACACATCACCGGCAGCAAAAATCCCTGGCACACTGGTGGCCGTTGCTGCGCCGGACTGGCCGGAATTGATTTTAAGATAAGCATTTTCCATTTCCAGCTTGCCAGCAAAAATCTGGGTATTAGGCACATGACCAATGGCAATAAAAACACCATGCACATCAATGTCTTTAGTTTCTTCATTGAGAGTGCTCTTTAAGCGCATACCTGTCACGCCTGAGTCATCACCTAAAATTTCTTCCAGGGTGTGGTTCCACTCAATGCGCACATTCGCATTTTTTTGCTTTTCAAACAGGCGATCCTGCAAGATTTTTTCAGCTTTTAAGGTCTCGCGCCGGTGCACCAGAATCACTTCATCGGCAATATTGGAAAGATACAGCGCTTCTTCAACGGCAGTATTACCACCACCGATAACGGCGACTTTTCGATTACGGTAAAAGAACCCGTCGCAGGTTGCGCAAGCACTAACACCCTTACCCATAAAGGCTTCTTCCGAAGGCAGGCCAAGGTATTGAGCCGATGCCCCGGTGGCTATAATCAAGGCATCACAGCTGTATCGACCGGAATCTCCGCTGAGCAAAAAAGGGCGCCTACTGGTGTCAACTTCATTAATATTATCGTAAACAATTTCAGTGTTGAAACGTTCAGCATGACTTTGCATACGCTCCATTAGGGCAGGGCCCTGCAAACCTTCCACGTCACCGGGCCAATTATCCACGTCGGTTGTGGTCGTTAATTGCCCGCCAGGTTGAATGCCAGTAATTACTACCGGATTCAAATTTGCCCGTGCCGCATACACGGCAGCTGTATAACCTGCAGGGCCTGAACCCAAAATAATAATTTTAGAATGCTTTATTTCGCTCATTGGTATTTCCTACAAATTATAAGTGCCACTGGTTTCCCTGGTTCTGTTTGCTTAGCTTTGTGCTAGCTGTTAACTAAAAGTTGCTAAGCCCTAATCCTGCTGAATATAGCACTTTGCTTTTTAGTGGCATAAGGCCATGTTTAGGATATGATAACCCATAATTGTATAACCATAAGCATGCTAATACCATGTTGAGATAACAGACCTTAGAAATTAGACTCCGGGAAAACGTTACAATGGAAATAGGTGTTCCAAAGGAAATAAAACCACTGGAAGGGCGGGTTGCACTTACCCCCGATGCAGTTCAAGCCTTAATTAAGGACGGTCATCGAGTTAATGTAGAGAGAAATGCCGGGTTGCTTAGTGGCTACCAAAATGAGCAGTATCAAGCAGCTGGAGCCACACTGTGCAGTTCTGCACGAGAAATTTTTAGCAAGTCGAAACTCATTGTTAAAGTCAAAGAACCAATCGCCGCAGACTTAAAGTTATTAAGGGCCGATCATTTATTATTTTGTTTTTTACACCTGGCGGCCATCCCCAAACTCACCCAGGCCCTGCTTGATATTGGCTTAACCGCAGTTGCCTTTGAGACGATTGAGGATCAGCATGGAAGACTGCCTTTACTAGCTCCGATGAGCCAGATAGCAGGCAAAGTAGCCGTGCATTGGGGAGCTCATTTGCTGCATCATTCAATGGGCGGATCGGGTATCTTGCTCGGTGGCATAAGCGGTACAGAACCTGGAGAAGTGACGATTCTTGGTGCCGGAGAGGCCGGTCGCAGTGCTGCCGCTGTGGCTGCTGCACTGGGGGCCAGTGTGGTGGTCTTTGATATTAACCCATCGGCCAGGCACTCGGTGGCGGCACTGAGTAGCAATATAACAGCCAAAGCGCCTGAGCAGGACGCACTCCCTCAGCGCCTCCAGAACACCGATTTATTGATCGGCGCGGTGCTGGTGAAAGGTGCTGAGGCACCAAAGCTGGTTACAGCAAGAAATGTGGTGTCGATGAAAAAGGGCAGTGTGATCGTTGATATTGCGGTTGACCAGGGCGGCTGCATTGAAACCATTCGCCCTACAGACTACAGAAATCCCACCTATACCGTATCTGATGTGATCCACATGGGTGTCACCAATATGCCCGGTGCGGTTCCGCGAACGGCTAGTCAGGCTTTAAGCCATGCTATCCTGCCTTATGTAAAACAATTGGCAAAAGGTGAGCTATTGTCAGATCCCAAGCTGAAACAAGGCATTAATGTAGCTAAAGGTAAGATTGTTTATCCGGCCTTGCTGCCTGTTTAGGCTGTTTCGGGCCTGGTATGTCCATAACGATTGAATTTCAATCTGAGAAATGTGTCAAAAAAAAAGCCTTCGACTATTATACAATTGAGTCCAAGACATGGATACACTTTAGCCACCTTATACTTGATCGAGCATTATCTTGAAGAAAAAACCCCCCGTCTTTAAGCAAGACTCTACACTATCAAGGCATGTTTCTCGGATACTGACAGAGGCCGTGATGATTGCCTTTCTCGCCTTATCCATTTACCTGCTGATTGCTTTATTTACCTACGATCCCAATGACCCAGGTTGGTCCTATGTGGGACCTGCCGGTCAAGTCAATAATGCCGTGGGACGTTCCGGCGCCTGGTTTGCCGATATACTGTTGCTGGTTTTTGGTTATCCGGCCTATTTGTTCCCGGTGCTAACGGGCTATCGATCCTGGTTGGTTTTCCGTCAAAACTGGTCTCAACCGCATAGCAAAGACAAGTCAAAAGAAAACGTGAAGACCAATGCAAATAACGCAATGGAAAGCCTATGGAATTGGCCCCTGTTTGCCCTGCACCTGGGTGGTTTTGCAATGACCATGATTGCCGCAACCACAATGGCTACGCTGTATTTTACTAATAACCACCTTAATTTGCCGGCCTCTGCCGGCGGGGTGCTTGGCTGGGAAATGGTAAAAATAATGATGCCGGCATTCAATATTACCGGCTCCACGCTGATTCTATTGGCCTTGTTTTTAACTGGTATAACCGTATTTACCGGGCTTTCCTGGTTAAAGCTGATGGATCAAACCGGTTTTTTGACTATTAAATTTTCCACCTGGAGCTATCAAGCTGTCACTGGACTTTACGACAAAATTAAAGACCGCTCTGAAGCAAAAAAAATTAAAGCCGCAGTTAAACAAAGAGAACAAAGGTTTCTACAAGGCCAGCAAAAGGCGCTGACAAAAGTTGCACCAAAAATCTCAAAACCGGCAAAAGCCAATAAGCAAAGTGAACGTGCTTATAAAGAAAAGCAACAAAAACTTTTCGACATGCCTGTTACTGGAGAATTGCCCGAACTGGCTTTGCTTGATCAAGCGGATAACGTCAGCAGTGGTGGTTATTCTGAGGCAACCCTCGAGAGCATGTCGCGTTTGCTGGAACTGAAATTACAGGACTTTGGCATTGAAGCTGAAGTAATGGCGGTACAGCCAGGGCCAGTGGTAACACGTTTTGAAATTCAACCGGCAGCCGGTGTTAAAGCCAGTAAAATTACCGGTCTTGCCAAAGATCTGGCTCGTTCAATGGCAGTGATCAGCGTGCGCGTAGTTGAAGTCATTGCTGGAAAAACCGTTGTAGGCATAGAAATTCCCAACGAGAAACGGGAGATCATTCGTTTAAGTGACGTGCTTTCGGATCCAGGTTATGATAACGCCCGTTCGGCTCTTACCCTGGCCTTGGGTAAAGATATTGCCGGCGAGCCGGTAATGGCTGATCTTGAGAAGATGCCCCATTTACTGATTGCCGGTACTACCGGGTCGGGTAAATCTGTAGGCGTAAACGCCATGTTGATCAGCATGCTCTATAAGGCCACACCCCAAGACCTGCGCCTGATTATGATTGATCCAAAAATGCTGGAGCTGTCAGTCTATGACGATATTCCCCATTTATTAACCCCAGTAGTAACTGACATGAAAGAGGCCGCCAATGCATTACGCTGGTGTGTTGCTGAAATGGAGCGACGTTATCGTTTAATGGCAGCACTGGGTGTGCGCAACATTACCGGCTATAATCGCAAGATAGCCGATGCTGAAAAAGCCGGTAAACCCTTAACAGACCCCTTATGGGCAGGCAGAAATCCAGACAGTCTTGAAGACGAAGTGCCCTTGCTGGTACACCTGCCCTTTATCGTTGTAGTTATCGACGAATTTGCCGATATGATGATGATTGTCGGTAAAAAAGTTGAAGAGTTGATTGCCCGTATAGCTCAGAAGGCGCGTGCTGCGGGCATCCACCTGTTGTTGGCTACTCAACGGCCTTCGGTAGATGTTATAACCGGCTTAATCAAGGCAAATGTACCATCGCGGATTGCCTTTCAGGTTTCATCGAAAATAGACTCCCGAACTATTCTTGATCAAGGTGGCGCAGAGCAGCTGCTAGGCCACGGTGACATGCTTTATTTGCCACCGGGTACAGGGATGCCAATACGTGTTCACGGTGCTTTTGTCGGTGATGATGAAGTTCATCGTGTCTGCGATGACTGGCGTCGACGTGGACAACCGGATTACCTGGAAGAAATTCTTGATGGCGGAGGAGAGGTTCCTGGCTTCCCCAGCGAAGCGAGTAATGGTGAAGACGACCCGGAACAAGACGCTTTATACGATGAAGCTGTACAGTTTGTCACTGAAAGTCGACGCGCATCAATCTCTGCCGTTCAGCGAAAATTAAGAATTGGTTATAATCGTTCAGCGCGTATGATAGAAGCGATGGAAAACGCCGGTATTGTCACAGAAATGCAATCCAATGGCAGCCGCGAAGTTATTGCGCCGCCACCTGTTAAAGCTTAAAAAATGTATGTGTTAATACAGTACCAATAACTCAATACCATAAAATAAAGCAATAAAAGTTACCTAAAATGATGCTAAAAAAATCAAAACTATTTTTTTTACTTGTCTCTATGACGTTCGCTTTGTCGACTAATGCAAGCAGGCTTTATGCTGGTAACGATGATGCAAAAAATGCTACGCAAAAAATTACTGCTTTGCTCAATAATATCACAAGTACAAGTGCTCATTTTAGCCAGTCAGTCAGCGATCCCCAGGGAAAAATCCTGCAATCATCGAAAGGTGTTATGAAGATAAAACGCCCGCTGCGTTTTATCTGGAATACAGCCGAACCCTACGAGCAAGTTATTTCTTCCGACGGTGAGACAATGTGGATCTACGATAAAGATCTTGAACAGGTTACCGTGCAAGCTTTGAACACCCAGGCTGGTGACACCCCGGCTTTATTGTTCAGTGGTGATCCTGCTGTGTTAGCAGAACATTTTGATGTTCGCCAAAGCAACAGCATTAAGGATGATTATCCGCTTGATGGGAACACAAATTCAAGCAACAAAACAAAACAAATTTTTGATTTATACCCCTTGGATCAAAAGGCGGCTTTTAGCATGATGAGTGTTACTTTTGAAAACAAAAAACTGGTTGCCATGGAACTTAAAGATCATTTAGGCCAGCGCACAGAAATTTTTTTCGATAAGGTTGAATTAAATCCGGTGCTGTTAGACAAGTCATTCGTGTTTAATCCGCCTGAAGGTGTCGATATTATTCATAATAAATCCTCCAGCGAATGATCTGTACTATCTGTCTGTACCTAAGCCTGTGACCACTGACCTTTTTTCAACGCCTGCTTACCAACCCCTTGCCGCACGCATGAGGCCAGGCAAGCTGGAAGACTATTTGGGTCAGGAGCATATATTAGGCATTGGCAAACCCCTGCGCGAAACCATTGTTGCACAACATTTACATTCAATGATTTTCTGGGGACCACCGGGGGTGGGGAAAACCAGTCTGGCGCAACTGATCGCAGAAACCTGCGATGCTCAATTTCTGTCTTTGTCTGCTGTCATGGCCGGGGTTAAAGATATTCGCGAAGCTGTCAGCAAGGCTGAAGCGCTTAAGCCCCTGGGAAAAAAAACCATTTTGTTTGTTGACGAAGTACATCGCTTTAATAAAGCCCAACAAGATGCATTTTTACCTTTTGTGGAGAATGGCACTTTTATTTTTATTGGCGCAACCACAGAAAATCCGTCGTTTGAATTAAACAATGCTTTGTTATCCAGAGCAAAAATTTATGTGTTGAAGAATCTCGAGCCAGACGACTTGCTTAAGCTGCTCGATCGAGCGTTAACAGATGCCCAGCATGGATTGGGCTCACAAGCGCTGGAAATCACTGAACAGTGCAAGCTCCAATTGGTGAGCACCGCTGACGGTGATGCCCGCCGGGTATTAAACACTCTTGAGATTGCGGCCGAAATGGCGGCGGCAAAAAATACCAGGCTTATTGACCAAAACATACTAAATGACATACTCACCGGCACGCCAAGGCGATTTGATAAGGGTGGTGATTATTTCTATGATCAAATTTCTGCCCTGCATAAATCGGTTAGGGGATCTTCACCCGATGCAGCACTGTACTGGTTTGCCCGCATGCTCGATGGTGGCTGCGATGCCCTTTATGTTGCCCGCAGAGCTGTGCGCATGGCCAGCGAAGACATCGGCAATGCCGACCCAAGGGCATTGCAGCTGGCGCTCAATGCCTGGGAAACCCAAGAGCGACTGGGCAGCCCGGAAGGGGAGCTTGCTATTGCCCAGGCCTTGGTTTATATGGCCTGCGCCCCCAAAAGTAACGCTACGTATACAGCCTTCAAAAAAGCCATGCAAGCCGTACGCGAAGGCAAAACTGACGAAGTACCTATCCATTTGCGCAATGCCCCAACAAAACTGGCCAAGGAAATGGAGCATGGTGCAGACTACCGTTATGCCCACGATACTCCAGAAGCTTACATTCCAGGTGAAAGCTACCTGCCCCCGGAATTAAAAACAGTGAGTTTTTACCAGCCGGTGCCAAGGGGTCTGGAAAGTAAAATTGCTGAAAAACTGGCATACTATCGCCAGCTTGATCGGGAGAGTGAGTGGCAGCGTTATCCTGGGGATAAAGACAAAGAGCAGGGAGTCTAAAGGCAAATTTTTGTATGACATATTGGGCACAAATGTTATGGGTAGCGATCGGTGGCGCAGCAGGCGCGATGATGCGTTTTGCCGTGGTACGAACCGTTGCGGGGCAGTGGGGCGATAAACCCTTACCCTGGGGCACTTTATCGGTTAACTTCCTCGGTTCCTTCGCCTTTGGACTGTGTTTTATTTTATTCAGCCAAAAATTCAATATGAATGAAGTTTTTCGCTTAACCGTTCTGGTTGGTTTCCTGGGTTCATTCACCACCTTTTCAGCTTTTTCCTTTGAAGTGATGCGACTTTTACAGAGTAACCAGATTGGCTGGGCCCTGACTTATATTCTTTCCAGTGTCACCTTGTGTGTGCTTGGATTGTGGCTGGCGGGCATAGTCACCGAGAGACTGGTTTGAGACCTGATCATCAGCAGGTGTTATCTGGCGTTATCTGAGGTAAAATCGTCTTTTCAACCGCTACCGTACATAGCCCCTCTGAGTGATTATTTGTGAGTTTTTATGCTAGACCCAAAGTTATTACGCAATCAAACCCAAGCTGTTGCTGAACAACTAAAGAAAAAGTTTTTTGATCTTGATGTTGCCGCGCTGTCTTCATTGGAAGAAAAGCGTAAAGCCCTTCAGGTAGAAACAGAAAAGCTGAAAAACGCTCGCAATATCCGCTCTAAAGCCATCGGCAAGGCAAAAGCAGCCGGAGAGAACATTGAGCCCTTGCTAAAAGAGGTCAGTGATTTCGGGGTAGAACTCGAAAGATGCGAAACACAATTGCAAACCGTGCAGCAGGAGCTGGAAAATATCACCCTGGGCATTCCCAATTTACCCCATGAATCGGTTCCAGCAGGAAAATCTGAAGACGATAATATTACCGTGAAAACCTGGGGAATACCTCGTAACTTTGCTTTCGAAGTGAAGGACCATGTTGACCTTGGTGCCCCGGCAGGCTTACTGGATTTTGAAACGGCGACCAAAATTACCGGCTCACGTTTTGCTGTAATGCGCGGCAATATGGCCGCTTTGCACCGGGCGTTGGGTCAATTTATGCTAAACACACACACCCAGGAACATGGCTACCAGGAAGTCTATGTGCCCTATCTGGTAAATGCAGAATCCTTACAGGGCACAGGACAGCTACCGAAGTTTGAAGAAGATTTATTTAAAATACCTGGTGAACGTGATCTCTATTTGATCCCCACCGCCGAAGTGCCCGTGACCAATATAGCCAGAGACGAAATTCTTAGTGCTAATGAGTTGCCGCTAAAAATGACCAGTCACACTCCATGCTTCAGAAGTGAAGCGGGCAGTTACGGCAAAGATACCCGCGGCATGATTCGTCAACATCAATTTGAAAAAATAGAACTGGTACAATTAGTCAAACCTGAAACCTCTTATCAGGCGCTAGAGGAATTACTCAGCCATGCTGAAGCGATTTTACAAAAGCTTGAGCTGCCCTATAGAGTAGTAAACTTATGTGGCGGTGATCTGGGTTTTTCAGCGGCTAAAACCTATGACATAGAAGTTTGGTTGCCGGCACAAAATATCTACCGCGAAATTTCTTCATGCAGTAACTTTGAAGACTTTCAGGCCCGCCGCATGCAGGCCCGCTACCGTGATCCGGAAACAGGCAAACCGGCATTGCTACACACTGTTAACGGCTCAGGTCTTGCCATAGGGCGTACCCTGGTAGCAATTTTAGAAAACTACCAACAAGCAGATGGCAAAATTAAAATCCCAGAGGTACTAAAACCTTATATGAGCGATCAGGATTATTTAAGATAGCCACTGAGCAAGTTCAGCTTTCAATCTGTTACGCCAAAATTTATTCAACGGTTTCCAAAATTAACTGATAATGGAATTTTTACCCGCTTTTTTCAATATTAAAAACAAACGCTGCGTGATAATCGGCGGTGGAGAGATTGCCACCCGTAAGGCCGCTTTATTGATTGAAGCACAAGGCAAGGTTCATGTGGTTGCGCCGGAAATATCCAGCGCTATGCAAACCTTGGTTACAGACAATAAGGGGAGCATAAAACAGGGCCGCTACCAGGATTCAGATCTTGATGGTGCTCATCTGGTTATTGCTGCAACTGACGACGAGGCCTTAAACCAAGCGGTTTCAGTAGCTGCGCAGCAGCGCCAAATCCCAATAAATGTTGTCGACAACCCTTCATTATGTAGTTTTATTTTACCTGCCATTGTCGATCGCTCACCCATTGTCGTTGCCGTATCCAGCGGCGGCCAATCGCCCGTGCTGACCCGTTTAATACGTGGCAAACTCGAAACGTTGATTCCAGCCGCTTACGGTGAACTAGCGGATGTTGTCGGCATTTTTCGTGATCAGGTAAAAAGAAAATTCAATAGCATCAGCGAAAGGCGCATGTTTTGGGAAGAAGTATTACAAGGTCCCATCGCGGAGCTGGTCTTTGCCGGCAAAAAATCGCAAGCTGAAACGCTACTACGCGAACAACTAAAAGACCACGACCAAGTGAAAGAGCCAGTGGGGGAAGTGTATCTGGTGGGAGGCGGGCCGGGGGATCCTGATTTGCTGACTTTTCGTGCCTTACGTTTAATGCAGCAAGCCGATGTTGTTCTATATGACCGATTGGTTGCGCCGCAAATAGTGAATTTATGCCGTCGCGATGCTGAAAAAATTTATGTCGGCAAAGCCAGAGACAAACACCTTGTACCCCAGGGTGATATCAATGCCTTGCTTATTAAATTAGCCAAAGAAGGCAAACGGGTTTGCCGATTAAAAGGCGGTGACCCGTTTATCTTTGGTCGTGGTGGTGAAGAGATAGATCAGCTGGCCGAGCAGGGCATTCCTTTTCAAGTGGTGCCTGGTATCACCGCTGCTTCGGGTTGCGCCAGCTATGCAGGCATTCCCTTAACCCATCGTGACTATTCCCAGTCAGTACGCTTTATTACCGGCCATCTTAAGGATGGAGCACCGGATTTAAACTGGCAAGGCTTGATCCAGGATCGGGAAACACTGGTTTTTTACATGGGTTTAATCGGCTTGGAAAAAATTTGTTCTTCATTGATTGCCCATGGTATGAGTGCCGATATGCCCATAGCACTGGTGGAAAAGGGCACCACCAGCCAGCAGCGTGTCATTACAGCCACCCTGGCGACAATGCACGATAAAATTAAGTCATACGATGTGCATGCACCGACATTAATCATCGTCGGCCAGGTTGTGAAGTTAAGAGAGAAGCTGAACTGGTTTGAGCAACTAAATCAACAAAGCCAAGGAGAATAAACGAACTCGCTTAACTAAATAGTTTTAACTCACGCTGTTGCCAGAGCTCGCTTGCCAAAGCCAGCGACTGCTCTATGGTGTCGGCTTTACCCAGGTTTTGCAAGGCAATAGCGGTGGTGCCAATAATGGCATTTTCCCCATAAGTGTGGCTGATTTTCCCTTGCCAAACATCTACTAAAGTTTGCACCTTAAGTTCGCTTTCTTTGTCTTGTCGTAGATCCATTAATGGCGGCCATTCCTGATCAATTTTTTTTGCCTCGCCGATGCTGTCCCTTACCACCCTTTGCACCAGGCAGCGCGCGTCGGGTTTTCTCTCCACTTCTCCCGCTTCACCTTTGAATACTGAAATATTGCTGTAGCCTAATGCTAAAGCCGCATCTTGATGAACCGGCCGATAACTGGGGTGGAAAATACCAAGCAAAACATGCTTCGCATTACTGGGATTCAATAAACGCGCCATGGTGTGTACAGGAGAGCGTAAGCCCATGGTATTTCGTAAATCAATAATGTCATGCAATTTAGGGCAAAAGGCTCTTAAAGGCAGATACGCAAAATGCTCGGAGGCAATTTTTTGGCGCGCTTGATCAACGCTTTCGCAAGGTGTTATGCTCAAATGCTGCAAAACATTTTCGGTGTAAAGCCTGCCTTCGGTATGACCACTGGCACCGTGCATAAAAACCGAGATCTTATGTTGTGACAATAATATTGCCGAAAGCAAATACCAGGGTAGATGCTTATGCTTACCAGAGTAGGAAGGCCAATCTAAATCATTGAGCAAAGGCCTGGTAATGCTCTGCTTAATAAAATCCTTGGCCGCACGAATAAAACCATATAACTCCGCATCAGTTTCTTCTTTAACCCGCAGCAACATCAGGAATGCACCCAATTGCACATCCATCACTTCATTACGCAAAATCATGGCCATGGCATCATAGGCTTCCTCTGCCGTAAGAGAACGGCTGCCTTGTTTACCTTTACCAAGAATCCTGACATATTTTGCGAAAGGGTGTTCAATAGACATGAAATTACAACCAGCTTTGTACACTTGAGTGTTCAGCCGCCAGGTCAACAAAGGTGTTATAGTCAGCGAGCTTAATACCCGGGAGCAATTTATGAGTTATGCCTCTTGCTTGCAGATCTGGCTCTAGGGCATAAACGCTGATGCTATTCATGGCGATTTCAATATCGGCACTGCATGGAGTATTAGTCAGAGCGCCATAAACTCCATTTTCAATTAACAGGAGACTGCTACCGGGTTTTATGAAACGCAGGCAAGATTGTAGGGACTGTGTTTGTAAGGGGGATTGATTAACGGTATGTAGAATCATATTTTCTAATGTATTTGCTTGAGCCTGAAAAAAATCGTTTATGATGCATCTAGAAAACAGCCTTAATATGAAAGAATAATATCCTGAGCATCCACCAGCTCAGCGATTTCTTCTGCGCTTAGTATTTTAACATCAAACAACAGGTCTTCTGCAGCGAGTCCTCTTTGTTGCATTGAAAGTTGGTCGACATAGATATTTTGAATGCCGTAAGTTGTAAAATTTTCCAAGGCCGTTGAAAAATCCTGACTTTGAATTGCGTCAGCTTGTTGACCTTTTTGCAGCATAAATACACCATCATCCAGATAGAGTACACTCACTGCCTGCTCAAAAGCAGCAGCCATTAAAGTGGCATCGATGGATTCTCGGCCATGCAAGGTTCCGTAAGGCGCTTTACGATTGACGAACAAAAAATTTTTTTTAATGAGGTCCGCACTCATAAAAATTCAACCTCAAGCCCCAAAAGTGACTAATCGATCCGACACAATCCCGGCTTCAATTAATTGTCCTAAACCTGAAATGGTATAGCCCTGAGCTACATTACCAAAGGGCTTCCCGCGGCGTTTTGCTTCATCGGTATCGAGAATCCCACGTCGTAAAGCGGCAGCAACGCACACTACCAAGTCAATATTATGCTCTTTAGCGAGTTCAAGCCATTGCTCAGAAATATTAATTTCGCCCTGGGGTGGGCAGGCGAGGGCAGAACCACTGTGTACGCCATTATTGGAAAAGAACACACGGTAAATACTATGGCTTTTACCCAGGGCAGCCTTTGCAAAATGATAAGCGGTGGTAGCAGCCTGATAACTGTAGGGCGCTTCAGTAATGGACAAAGAAAAAATCATAGGGCAAATCAATCGGGGTGAAAATAAAAAGGCCCCGCAAGGCGATGCCTTCGGGGCCTATGCAATCAACGCAAAAAATCAATCGTTTGAAGAAACACCAATAAGATGCAACAACGAAAGGAATATATTGTACAACATTACATAAAGTGTCACGGTCGCTGAAATATAGTTGGTTTCACCACCGTGAATAATGGCACTGGTTTGCCACATAATCAGGCCAGAAGCTAAAAGCAGAAACATAGAGCTAACAGCTAGACCCAGTCCGGAAATTTGTAAAAAGTAATTGGCAATACCAGCGATAAAAGCCACCAGGATCCCGACGGTCAGAAAGCCTGTCATAAAGCTCAAATCTTTACGGGTAACCAACACATAACCTGATAAGCTGAAAAAGATCAGCGCAGTACCACCCAAGGCCAGCAGAATAGGTTCAGAGCCTTGAACCGCCAGATACATACTCAGAATAGGTCCAATGGTAAAGCCTAGCCAGCCGGTTAAAGCAAAAACAAAAACCAAGCCCAGAGCAGAGTTTTTAAATTTTTCAGTCAAAAACAATAGGACAAAGTAGGGCAGTATCATCCACAGCCCCATGTAAGGAGCCTGAATGGCCATCGACACGCCTGCTGTCATGGCGCTGAATAATACGGTAGCAGCAAGCAGCATATAAGTATTACGCAATACTTTGCTGCTGGCCAGTGCCGATTCACGTTGAATATCAACAGCCATAAAATCATTGTTTTCCATCATAAATCTCCAAAAAGTTGCATGTATCTATATGCTTATATTAGGGTTTTCTACTATAAATTCAAGTGCTAAACACAATCAACAGGTTTAACAGACTACGAACGTCAACACCCTGTATTGATCTAAAGCAGTGTATAGAGTTAAAACAAATCAAACGGTTAAAAACTGCACAAACGCTATAATTCTCATTCTGCCTCTGTTAGATTATAACCTACTGTAAAGGTTCCTGCTTTAATAGATTGACTCAAAAAAAATCTCAGGTATCATCTCGCGTTCCTTTTGGAGGGGTGGCTGAGCGGTTGAAAGCACTGGTCTTGAAAACCAGCGTGGGTTAACGCCCACCCAGGGTTCGAATCCCTGCCCCTCCGCCATTTTGCATCAATTTTCCTTAGTTCTGAGTTTTGGCACTTACGCGCCTAAGTAATATGCTCAGGCTCCTCAGCTTAGGGCGGCTGATGACGGTTGTGTTTCTAGTCGCCATCAAGCTGTCTCAAAAACCGAATAATGTCTAAAGATTCATACAGCCAGGTTACTCTGCCATCTTGTTTTATAATTTTCAAACAAGGAACCTGGGATTTTCCACCTTGCTTAACCAGCTCCTGCCTTAGCTCTCCACTTTTTGATATATTTTTAAGCTCAACCTTTTTAGCGAGTGTGTTTAAGACAGTTAACACTCGAATACAATAAGGGCAGGATTGTGTGTAATAAAGAGCTAACTGCATTAAGATCTCTAACAATTGGGTTTGCTTAAACAAAGTCTAATTTTAATAAAGCCCGCTATATTTTATCGCAATGCCCTATAAAGTTGTCATTATAAAACATCCTTAAATAAGCATTACATAAACCTGACATAAACTATAAAAACACAGTAGTGGCTTTAAGTATAGGTGTCGATTTACGGAATTTATATTTTCAGTAGGAAGTTTACTACCATGCCATGCGGGTCCACTGGCAAACTTGTCGTGTTTATTCTCGCCGCAGGGTTCGGCATTTAAACTTCAAGCAGGCATGGGCCTGCTGCTGATTTTTATGTTTTTAGTAAACATGCTTGCGGCTATTTTTATGATTCCAGCATTGATTCATAAGCATTTGGAGACTATTAACCAAGAATTAGGAAATGGATGAGAAGGTACGGCTCTATGGATGGGGCCGGATGGGTGGAGTCGGCAGATCATGGAATGGAGATCGAGAGCATCAAAAGCGCAAGCCGTCCTGCTGTTTGAGCAAGTCTTTAATTTAGCTTTTATCAGCCTGTTTCCTAGATGACACTTTTATGACTTTTCCACAAAAACTGTGGATAACTTTGTGCATATCCCTTTGTTATACTGCTGCAAGTATTGATTTTTCGAGGGAATTCACAAACTGCTTGAATAATAAGCTTTAACACAAAATATTTAAAAATCAATAAGTTGTCTTATTTTTTATGACGAAAAGGGGGTTGTCAATACAGAGGTGTCAGTATTTTATACATATTTTTGGTGAGTGTGTATAAGTGCGACATTTGAATTTCTGTTTAGATTAATTAGTTGGACACGTAAGTCTTTGAGTTAAAAACCATAAGGCTAGGTTCTGGTGAGAAAACGCAGTCAACCATTTCGTAATAAGGGCTAAAATTTTTGCAGCGCTAATGAGTCGATAGTGTTAGCATTAATTAGTGCTGTCAGTATAAATAAGTTTGATGAATAATAGCGGGGTTCCAAGCAGTAAGGACTCAAGTAAAAGTACAGCACTCTTCACTTTTATAAATAAGTTTTACAC
>JBECKY010000049.1:0-46120 GCA_040235475.1 Pseudomonadales bacterium | reverse complement strand
AATGCACGAGTTTTTTTATTCATTGATATTTTCAGATAAAATTTTTCAAAATAAATTTCCTGGGAAAAAATACTTTTGAAAATATAATCATTAAAAAAATCATCAAAAAACACTCTCCCAAGGCCTTTATAAAATGAGATTTTACTCTGTAATTTATCATAATTTTTGAAAAGCCAGCGCCATAAAAAAGCTATTTATAAATTCGGCTGGCTTTATTAATCGCTTTAAGAAAGCGTCTCACATCATTCAAAAAACCAATCTTACCCTAATATCAAACAATAAAGCTTTCAAAAAGAAATACTCAATATATTTACTCTAAAGCTTCAGCAGACTTAAAACTTTGTTTTGCGTAAAATCTAAAGACAATGGACACAAAAAAGGGAGCGTAGCGCTCCCTTTAGGTGTTTTCCCTTATCTTTACTCCAACTTTGCCTCTTATTGGTGCTTTTACTAAACGTTTCCCTTACTAATTTCTTTAGCATGAAGCAATTAATGCGTTTATTCTTCACCAAGACGGGTAAAAATATTATCTCTGATGGATTCAACGCTTCCAACCCCTTCGATGCGCACATATTTAACCCCATTTGGCGCCTGTTGCGATAAATTTTGGTAAAAACTCACCAAAGGTTCCGTTTGCTGATGATAGACCTCCAATCGACTGCGCACGGTATCTTCAGCATCGTCTTTTCTCTGAATAAGCGCTTCTCCAGTAAGATCGTCTTTATCAGCCTCTTTCGGTGGATTAAAGTCCACGTGGTAAACTCGACCGGAAGCCTCATGAACCCGGCGACCACTCAAACGAGAAATAATTTCACTGTCGTCTACAGCTATTTGCACCACATAATCTATTTCAACACCTTGACTGGCCAAAGCTTCTGCTTGTGGAATTGTTCGGGGGAAGCCATCAAATAAAAATCCATTGGCACAATCTGCTTCCAGAATACGCTCTTTTACCAAGGCAATAATAATATCATCTGACACCAGACCGCCTGAATCCATAACTTTTTTAACTTCTAACCCCAAGGGGGTTTCCGCTTTAACCGCTGCTCTGAGCATATCGCCGGTAGAAATCTGTGGAATACCAAACTTCTCCATAATGAACCGGGCTTGGGTACCTTTTCCAGCGCCTGGCGGGCCTAGTAAAATAATGCGCATCTTATAATTCTCAGGTTAATTTATTAAATGAGTTTTAGTTTATTTTTAGCTCAAGGGAAAGCAAGATACACACGTATGCATGTATTCTCAAGCAAAGATACTATCTTTACCCTGTCTAACTTTGTAACTTGTTGTTTTCTATATTTTTCATCAACAAAACAGAAAAATTCTGGTTTTACTGGATCAAACGATCGATGGTGACTGCTACATTTGCCAAGCCAGGTTTGAGCAGGATAGCGTCTGTTACGCCTTCCATATCTCCGGGAAACAATTGTGCTTTTCCTTGTTGGCTTATTCGAGCAGTGACAATAACCTCACTGAAATCTGATAATTTAAAATCAGCAGACATGGCCAAGGCATCATCAAGATGAACAATCTTCGGTAATTTAAAATCAGTATAACGTACAACGGCTAAAGGTATTTTTGGACCTTGACTGGCTTTAACAAAAACAAACAAAGAAGAACCGTCTTTTAATTGTTTTTTCAGGTTGGATGCAAGTTCAACTTTAATATTCAGCGCAGGCTTTATAGCCGGCTCTTCGCTTGCGCCGATTGCGCTGGTGACTGCCTGACTTTCCCCTAGTCGCTGTTTCGCCGTTGCAATGCTGGCTTTTAAAACCTCTATACCCTGGCCATCGCCTTTGGCATCTGAGATTTGCCGTAGCCCCAGTAGTTGCTGCCACAACTCAATGGCTTTGGCATAATCACCTACATTAAAAGCAGCCACACCGGATAACATCAACGCACCTTGATGATCAGGTCTATCAGCCAACAATTGCGTAAGAATCGCCGCACTCTCCACCGTGTGCTCGCCATTATTTTTAAAAATGTCGGCCTGTGCGTAGCTAAACCTGACGTCTTCCCTGCCCGGCTCGGCCTCATCAGCTCTCTTTAAAGCATAAAGGGCTGAGTCAAAATTTTTAATTTTAAGGTAGCTTACGCCCAATAAATACCAGCCACTGCCTGCTTGCTCAGAGGTACGCTGGTTTTGCTGCAAGTCTGCCTGTAACAAGCGAATAAAGTCCGCCATGCTGAGTTCATCCAAAGCACTTGGCAATACCTCAGCCTCTGTAGCAACACTCTGAATGGCGGCTGAGAAGGAATTCTTGAGAGCAAGCCATTCAAAAGCCGCACGGTGAGCAGCGGTGGCAAAATAACAGGAGAAGCTAAGCAGGGGAATAAACACCATAAATATGATCAACAGGAGCTTTTTGTAGCCGAGCTGATGGGTTTCACTGGACTGTTCAGGCACATCAACAAGGAGACTCTTCTCCAGCTCCTTGAGCAGCACCAAAAACTCGCTATCAGTAATTAAGCCAGCACTTCTATCGCCCTCTAGCTCGTTTCTTTTATCCATAAACAAAGCCGTATTCTGGCTTTTGCTATCCTGCTCACTGTGTTTTTTACCATCCAACACAGACAGCCTCAACCGGCGCGCAGGCGCAAAAACCAGTAAGACAGTCAATAAAGAAATCAAACTAAAGAGCGCTATCGTTTCAATCATATTTTTTAATCACAGGCTGTTGAACTTTCCGATAAGGACCGCTCAGGAAAATTAGGCGTCAATATGCCTTGATGTCTCAGAATTACCGGATTCACGACTATCAAGCAGATTTTTTAACCTTTGCTGCTCTGCCAGGCTTATATCCATGGCCTGATTTTTCGGTGTTTTTAAATTTTTCCTGATAAAAACACCGAAGACCAATAGCAACACCAACAAGGGCCCAATCCATAGCAACCAGGTAGACAGCCTAAACGGTGGCTTATAAATAATAAAATCACCGTATCTGTCTACCAAATAGTTTTTGATTTCCTTATTGGTTTTACCCTCTTTTACCAATTGATAGGTACGATCTTTCAGATCTTTTGCCAAACCTGCATTTGAATCAGCCAGATTCTGATTCTGACACTTGGGGCAGCGCAGCTCTGCTATCAGATCCCGAAACCGCTGCTCCTCTTTAACATTGTCAAATTGATAAATATCAATACCCGCAAAGGCGGGCTGCAAAAGCAAAATGATAGCTAAAAACCCCCAGAACAAAATTCCATAAGCCATATTTATAGCCCTTCGAGAACCTTTCCATACCCTGTTGATGCCTTTATCCATATTCATTCCTGCAATAGCGCCTGATAAACAGCTTGCAATTTATTTTGCCAAACATCGGGCATAATAATGCCCACATGACGGTAACGGATCTGGCCGGTTTTATCGAGAAAATAAGTTTCAGGGGCGCCGTAAACACCTAAATCAAGACCAAGCCCCCCGGCCTCATCAAATATTATCTGACGATAAGGATTGCCATGATTTTCAAGAAAAGTGATTGCTGCCGGACGCACATCTTTGTAGTTCAAACCGTGAATAATAACACCGTCCTGGGATAGCTTTGTTAGCATTGGGTGCTCCACCAGGCAGGAAACGCACCACGTTGCCCAGACATTCACTAATACGACCTCCCCCGTTAGCTGAGCTTTTGAAAGCATTTGCTCAGGCTTATGCAGGCTTGGCAACTCAAACTCAGGAAAGGGTTTACCGAGTTTTGCCGAAGGCAGTAGCTTTGGGTCTTTACCCAGAGCAAAAAACAAAACCCCCGACAAAGCAATGAATAGTAAGAACGGCACCAGGTAAATAAAAGCTTTATTTCTCATAGTGGCTTTGCACTTTGCTCAACAGTACTGACTTGACGCAGACTCACCATAGAGGAGACTTTATTTTGACGACTTTGAATGCGACGATAACGACGATCGCTCAAAGCAAAAGCGCCGCCAAGCGCCATAAAAACAGCTCCCAGCCACACCCAACGGACAAAGGGTTTGTAATAAATACGTACTGCCCAGGATTCATCACCAAGTGGTTCTCCCAAAGCTACGTATAAATCACGAAACAGCCCGCCATCGATTGCGGCTTCTGTCATACTGCTTTTTTGTACCCGATAGGTTCTTTTTTCTGGCCTTAGTTGTGTCAACTGCTTGCCGTTTCGTTGCACATCAATACTACCGACAACCGCGCTATAGTTTGCCCCGACTTTAGTGCTTACACCTTTAAATTCAAATTGGTAAGGCCCTGCTGCCAAGGTATCGCCTGGGTACATGCGCACATCCCGTTCCAGGCTGTATTCGCTGGTAAAGGCAATGCCGGTTATGGACACTGCAAAACCAATATGCGCAAACACCATGGCTAAATAACTGCGCGACAAAGATGGTCGCTTTGGTATTTTTGTTTCAGCCAAGTTATCAGAGGCTAAACCAGCCCGGACAATTTTACTGAACATATTCTTCAAGGTACTTAATACAACCCAAAGTGACAAAGCAAAGGCTAGCGCTACTTGCCAGGTGACATAACCAAAATAAAGCCATGGCATCAGCACTCCCAGGAACACACTAGCGCCTGCCACCAGGTACAAGCCTCGATGCGCAGGCTGAAACCGGTAGCTGCGCCATTGAATATAAGGCGCTACAGCCATTAACAGTAACGCGAGGAAAGCCAGGGGCTGGAATAACAGGTTAAAATAAGGCGGGCCTACCGAAAGTTTTCCAGCACCAAAGGCTTCCGATAACAACGGGTATAGTGTGCCTAATAATACCACCAGTGCGGCAACAGACATTAAGATATTTTGAAAAATCAACCATGACTCCCTGGAAACCAAACTGTATTCAATATAACTTTTCAAACGATGCGCTCTTAATGCGAACAACAGCAATGAACCACCAATAACAATCACCAGGAAACCAAGAATAAAAGCGCCTCGTGCTGGGTCTGTGGCAAAGGCATGAACCGAGGTCAGCACCCCGGAGCGAACCAGAAATGTGCCCAGCAAGCTTAACGAAAATGTCAGAATGGCGAGCAAAACCGTCCAGACTTTTATCCCGGCACGTTTATCAGTAACCGCCAGGGAATGCAGCAAGGCGGTACCGGCTAACCAGGGCATAAAGGAGGCATTTTCAACCGGATCCCAAAACCACCAACCGCCCCAGCCCAGTTCGTAATAGGCCCACCAACTGCCCAGAGCAATGCCCAGGGTTAAAAAACACCAGGCTACCGTAGCCCAGGGTCGCGACCAACGTGCCCAGACAGAGTCCAGTTGGCCACCAATAAGCCCGGCAATAACAAAAGCAAAAGGTACAGAAAAGCCTACATAGCCCATGTAGAGCATGGGTGGATGAAAGATCAGCCCGATGTCCTGCAACAAGGGGTTCAAATCATTACCATCCAGGGGAAAATCAGGCAAAAGGCGTAGAAAAGGGTTTGAAGTGAACAAAATAAAACTGGTAAAGCCGACGCCAAGCCAGCCCATAACCGCCAATACTCTGGCTAACAAGGCTGCTGGCAAGTGGCTGCCAAAAAAAGCCACTGCACCACCCCAGGCTGCCAATATCAACA
The DNA here is from genome assembly GCA_040235475.1 of Pseudomonadales bacterium. Classification (GTDB taxonomy): domain Bacteria; phylum Pseudomonadota; class Gammaproteobacteria; order Pseudomonadales; family UBA3067; genus JBECKY01. Next base: position 40,587 of record JBECKY010000049.1, on the reverse strand, counting down.
CCCAAAGTAACAACGAGCCTTCATGCCCACCCCACACGGCAGACACTTTATACCAGTAGGGCAAATAGCTATTTGAATTCGTTGCCACATAGGCCACAGTAAAATCATTGGTTAAAAAGGCAAACACCAGGCAAGCAAAAGACATTACAAGTAACAACAATTGCGTAAAAGCCGCCGACCTGCCTATGGCCATTAGCTGGAGATTGCCACTGGCACCCCCCCATAACGGCAGGATTCCCTGGATAATTGCGACAGCAAATGCTGTAATCAGTAAAAAATGGCCTATTTCAGGAATCACGGTACTGCCTCATTTAAAATGCTGCTCTGAAGTCTGTTATAAATTGTCTAATGGTTATGGATAAAAATTTTCATCAAGCCTGGAAAAATAGCCCACATCATACCATGACCGGACTCTCGGTAGAAAAGCTTGTGTGAGTAAGGTTTAGCGAATATCTGGACAGGTCATGAATGCTTATCCTGAGTTTAAAATGCTCCGGCATAAGTCCACTAAAAACAGACGGGTATCACTTATTTGAGGAATACTTCTTGATTCAATCCTGTATAATGCTGGCTTTAAATTTAGTTCAAAAAGGGTTGTAAATCAATAATCCTTATAACGTTCCAACAGCGTTTTGAATAGTGCTCTGGACACCTGTTATTAACTGACTCGTTGTGTATTAATGAAAAACAGACAATCCTTTACTTACGAAGAATTATTACAATGCGGCCATGGCGAATTATTTGGCCCTGGTAATGCCAGACTCCCCTTGCCGAATATGCTGATGATGGATCGCATCACCTACATCAGCGACCAAGGTGGTGAGCATGGCAAAGGTGAGATCATCGCCGAATTGGACATCCACCCTGAGCTCTGGTTTTTTCAATGTCACTTTGAATCTGATCCAGTAATGCCAGGTTGCCTGGGTGTTGATGCCATGTGGCAGTTGGTTGGCTTTTTCCTCGGTTGGCGAGGCAATCCTGGCAGGGGGCGCGCCCTAGGCTCAGGCGATATTAAATTTACCGGGCAGGTGCTACCTACAGCTAAGAAAGTCACCTACAATATCCAAATCAAGCGGGTGATCGAAAGAAAGCTGGTGCTGGGTATCGCTGATGGCTCAGTGGTAGTAGATGGTAGAGAGATTTATACTGCAAAAGATCTTCGCGTGGGGCTTTTCACCGCAAACGATAATTTTTAAAGGTTTTGATATTATGAAACGTGTAGTTATTACCGGAATCGGCATTACCTCTTGCCTTGGTATCAACAAAGAAAGCGTGCTCGAATCCCTGCAAAAAGGCCAGTCCGGCATTAAATTCCAGGAAGACTATAAAGAAAGAGGCCTGCGCAGCCAGGTTGCCGGCAGTGTTGACATTGATTTTGGCGAACACATTGATCGCAAAATCATGCGTTTTATGGGTGATGCCGCTGCTTACACCTACGTTGCCATGGATCAAGCGATTAAGGATGCCGGTCTGACAGAAGATCAGGTATCCAATGAGCGCACAGGGCTTATTGTTGGCTCCGGTGGCGCATCCAGCGCCAATATCGTCGAAGCTGCGGATATTGCCCGCGAAAAAGGTGTAAAACGGGTTGGCCCTTACCGGGTTACCCGTACTATGGGTAGCACCGTGTCGGCCTGCCTGGCAACACCGTTCAAAATTAAAGGTATTAACTACTCGATTACCTCAGCCTGCGCCACCAGTGCTCACTGTATTGGCAATGCGGTTGAGCAAATTCAAATGGGTAAACAGGACGTTGTTTTTGCCGGTGGCGGTGAAGAGCTGGATTGGGTTCAAACAGTATTGTTCGACGCCATGGGTGCACTTTCCTCCAAGTACAATGAAACCCCCGAAAAAGCTTCCCGAGCGTACGATGCAAACCGCGATGGTTTTGTTATTGCTGGCGGCGGTGGCGTTGTGGTGGTTGAAGAACTCGAACATGCCAAAGCTCGTGGCGCAAAAATTTATGCTGAAATTGTCGGTTACGGAGCCACCTCTGACGGCTATGACATGGTTGCCCCTTCTGGTGAAGGCGCCCAACGCTGCATGAAACAGGCGATGGCAACCGTGGCCGGTGACATTGATTACATCAATGCTCACGGCACCAGCACACCGGTGGGCGATGTAGCTGAACTGAAAGCAGTTAAAGCCGTGTTCGGCGATAAAGCACCCTATATTAACTCTACCAAATCCTTGTCTGGTCATTCGCTGGGAGCCACCGGTGTTCAGGAAGCCATTTACTGTCTGTTGATGATGGAAAATAACTTTATTTGCGAATCGATCAACATTGAAGAACTGGAGCCGGAAGCGGAAGGTTTGTCCATTGTTCGCCAGCGCATGGACAATGTGCAACTGAATCGAGTGATGTCAAACAGCTTTGGTTTTGGTGGCACTAATGCAACCCTGGTTTTTCAACGTTACTCAAACTAAAACAGCATAAAAACTTTAATCGTTTCCCATAAAAAAGGCCGCTAAACGCGGCCTTTTTCTGCTTCTCCAACTCTAGAAAACATACTGCGCTTGCAGGAAGGTTTCATCAGCATCCTTACCGTTGATTCCATCCATATTTTCATTCTGCCGGTAGCTCAACTGGTATTTGATATCATGCTTGCGTACAAACCAGTTAATGCCCACTGAAGCGCGATCCCAGGTTTCAGCATAGCCGTCGGCATCCTGAGACTGGGCACCTGCTACAATTTCAATGGTATCGCCAATCAGCATGTAACCACCTTCAACCGACCAGTTTTCCAAGGTGGTTTCGCTGTCTTTATAAATACCGTTGGTAATACCTGCTGTAATCAGATCCGCTTCAAAGCGGTTAAATTGCGCATCAATAGATAAGCCCGAACAGCGATAAGCAGCACTGATTTCCAAGCCGGTAACACTGTCTACAGCTGATTTACCTGGATTGTCGACAACATTATCTTCGTCATTTCCCCAGGCAAAAAACGCCGCGCCCACAGTTACCTTTTGATCGCCACTAAAGTCACCTTGAGACATTTTTAAAAACCCCAGGGGATGAAAATCAACACGACCGCCATACATCCAGCCTTCACCCCAATCAGCTTGATCATTATTTACCGGGGTATCAAAATCCAGTTTTTTATTGTCAGGGTCTAATGTTGCCTGACCCACGGAGAAAGCCCAGCTCAGGTTCTTTTCTTCCGTATTTCCTGACAAATGCAGGCCGGTATTTCTATCGGGCGTGCCGTAGTTATGATCACCTACGAAAGTACGCTCAACAAGCTGCTGATTCTTTGAGGAGGTTAAAAACTCACGAGAAAAAGGGAAGTTTGCATTACCTATTGTAACCTTCATATTGTCAACGCCTTTATATTGCATATAAGCGTCTTTAACGGCCAAGTCGGATTTTCCCATGTCCCACTGAAACTTTCCTAACCAATCTTTATGCACACTGCCTTCAATATAAGGACGAAAACGACGGAAAAAAACCTCATCTGTAGTTGCACCAGATTCAGGGTTTACTTGATGATATTGTAGCTGTATCCGCCCCCCCACTTTTAAATACTTATCCCCGTCTTGAAATATAACATCGGCGGTTGCCATAGTTGTTAAACCCAGACCACCTATGGCAGCTACTAAAGGTAGCAGTTTAGTTTGCATAGCGAGCTTCCTCGATTATTTGTTAATCAAAAACTTTCTGATATGTTATAAGACTGAATGCCCTACGAACGCAGGGATATTATTACAGGGAAATGACACTTTTATGACAATGCCCCATCAAAGGGCATACCCTTACTTGAAAACAGCAAAGGTTTTGAGTTAGTTTGGCGCTGGTTAAAAAGACATGGATTAAACGTTGGCAAGCACGCTTTTAATTTGCGCAACTGCCCAATCAATATCGGGTTTTTCAATAATCAAAGGTGGAGCAAAACGTGCCACTGTATGATGGGTATCTTTACTAAGAATGCCCTGAGCCATTAACTTTTCGCAAAACACCCGAGCAGAAACAGCCTTGGGGTAAAACTCCATACCCACAAACAAGCCTTTCCCCCTGACTTCTTTTATAGCGGCATGTTGAATTGCTTGCAACTGGTCGAGAAAGTATTCGCCAAGGGTTTTTGAGTGCTCCCAAAGTTTTTCTTCATCGAGTATATTCAGTGCTTCCAGCCCAACGGCCGCCGCCAGCGGATACCCGCCAAAAGTACTGCCGTGATCACCCGGGGTAAACACCGACATCACCGCTTCGTTGGCCAGAAACATCGACACCGGTAACAAGCCGCCCCCCAGTGCTTTGCCCAAGATCAAGCCATCGGGTTTAACACCATCATGTTCATATGCCAAAAAGCGGCCCGTACGGCCCAAACCCGTTTGCACTTCATCACAAAGCAAGAGCACATTGTGTTTTTGGCAAATAGCCTGGCATTCTTTAAGGTAGCCTGCAGGAGGAATAACAATACCGCCTTCGCCCTGAATCGGCTCGACGATAAACGCTGCGGTGTTTTTGTTGATTGCCCGCTCCAATGCTGCAGCATTGGCAAAAGGAATCTGTTTTAGCCCGGCAGGAAAAGGACCAAAACCGTGCTGGTACTGTGCTTCAGAAGACATGCCCACAATGGCAATGGTGCGGCCGTGAAAATTATTTTCGCAACTGATAATTTCAGCCTGATTTTCGGCGACACCTTTAACAGTGTAAGCCCATTTTCTTGCCGCTTTTAAAGCGGTTTCAACGGCTTCAGCGCCGGTATTCATCGGCAAGGCTTTTTCAAAGCCGGTCATCTCACAGGCTTTTTGTAAAAAGGCCCCCAGCTGATCCGAATAATAAGCCCGCGACACCACGCCCAAGCGGGAAGCTTGCTGTTGCAGCACCTTAACCAAGCGCGGGTGGCAATGACCATGACTAACGGCTGAATAGGCACTCATCATATCCAGGTACTTATTGCCCTGCTCATCCCAGACAAAAATACCCTCGCCCTTGCTTAAGACCACGGGCAAAGGCGCATAATTTTGCGCACAATACGTATTCTCAAGATCAATAGTTGATTTAGTCATGGCTTAAAACATAACAGCATCTGATGCCGCTTTGAATTGATCTGCCTCACATAGCTGTTGAATCAGGTTCTGGATCGAGCGAGAAGTTCGGCCTGTGGCATCAAAACTCGGGTTAAATTCTGCAATTTCAACGCCTAAGAGTTTATGGTTTCTGGTGGCAGGATAAAGACAGGCCAGTAAACGTTGAAAACAGAGTCCGCCAGGCTCGGGAACAGAAACTGCCGCCACCTCTTTGGGGTCAAAGGCATCAAGATCAATACTAATACCGTAACCATGGGGGCACTGCGTTACCCGTTCCATGGCCACGCTAAACACCGCATCTAAACCGCACTGCTCAATATCAGCCATGGTATAAATTTTAACACCTTGCGTAAGCAGCAGCTGATACTCTTCTGGTTCAAAACTTCTGGCACCGATAACAACGGTGTATCGGGGGTCTAACACAGGTCGCCGGGGTTCCAGTTGCACTAAGCTTTTATCCCCATGACCCAATAAACAGGCCAGAGGCATACCGTGAATAGCACCGCTGTGGCTGGTTTCCGGGGTGTGGCTGTCCAGGTGCGCATCCACCCAGAGCATACCGATTGAACCACTTTGCGCATGAGAAACGCCGGTCCAGGTGCCTATTGCGCAGGAGTGGTCACCGCCAATCACCACCGGCATATGCCGGGCTTTGCAAACGGCTAAAACCGCAGAGCTTAAGCGCTTGGAAAAAGTTCGAATGGAGCCAATTTCAGAGTGGACAAGCCGGGATTGAGATTCCCTGATGATGGCTCGCCAGGGTGGCAGCGGCTCATTGGCTTGCATAAAGTTTCTCACCAGCACATCGGGCCCATAACGACAGCCAACGTGCTTACCGCCAAGACTGCAGGCAGCGCCAACTAATTCAATGGGCCAGTGTTTGGATGACATTTACACCTCCAAACAGATGCAATAAGACCAGCACAAAAGACAGGAATCTTAAGCGCCACTGTTACTCACTGTATTGTTTAAGTCTCCCTCTAAATAGTATGCAGGTAAACAGCAGGAAAACTCAACGGTATAATGCTGTAGTTGTGTAACACTGCAGGCGGTTTCACAATAAGATCAGGATTTTCAGCACAAGCTTATAACTTACAAATCTATTGCCATGGGGCCACCGACTAACCCCCTGTGTGATTCATAAATCGCACTAACTGAGGTTCATCGTTAAGGTCAAATTCGTGGCTTTTAGGTTTAATCTTCATGGCTGTCATAATCGTAGCTTTGAGTTGCGCCATATCACCGGGATATTCCCTGAGCACAGCTCGCAAATCCACTGAATGCTCGTTACCCAGACATAATAGTAAACGGCCTTCGACAGTAACTCGAACCCGATTGCAAGTGGCGCAAAAATTATGGCTGTGGGGTGAGATAAAACCAATTCTGGAATCACTGTCCGCCATGGTGAAATACTTTGCTGGGCCGGCACTGCTTGCTGCTAACGAGGGCATTATTGCCAAAGGCGATTGTAAAGGAAAAACCTGATTAATTTTTTCCCGAATAATATCACTGGAAATATAGCTTTGTTTTCTTTGATGGTCAGAAATATTGCCCAAAGGCATTTCTTCAATAAAGGCGATATCGAGATTTTTTTCTCTGACAAAGTTGACCAGATCAAGGATTTCATCAGCATTTTTACCTTGCATGATGACGCTGTTTATTTTGATTCTTTCGAAGCCGACTTCACTGGCGGTTTCAATACCCTTTAGCACATCCCTGAGATTGCCGGTTCTGGAGATTGCCTTGAAGCGGTCTTCACGCAGGCTATCGAGACTGATATTAATGCGCTTTACTCCAGCCTCTTTCAGCGGCCTGGCAAATTTTTCAAGGCGCGAACCATTGGTTGTCATCACCAGTTCGTTAAGGCTATTGAGCTTGCCCAAACGATTAAACAGCGACATCACATTGTTTCGCACCAGGGGTTCTCCACCGGTAATACGAATTTTAGTCACACCTAACTGGGTGAATGCTTCGGCAACAAAGGCTATTTCTTCCAAGGTTAATATTTCTTGCCGGGGCAAAAATGTCATCTCTTCGCTCATGCAATAAATACAGCGAAAGTCGCAACGATCGGTAACAGACAAGCGCAGGTAATTAACCCGGCGCTGAAAACCATCAATTAGCTGGCTTTTTCCTGCTGTCAGATCTGCTTGTTGATTTATTTGATGACTCAAACCCATAGCTTATTATCTATGCTTAATTAAGTGTTAATTCCCCAACTCTGCTTTTGCCTGGCGCCAAAAGGTTTCCAGTTCAGCCAAGCTAAAAGTCTCTGCTGCCTTACCGGAGTCATGGATAAATTGTTCCACCAGACGAAATCGCTGTTCAAATTTATCGTTGGCTTTTCTCATCACCTGTTCAGCATTCAAGCCATAATGCCTGGCAAGATTTACTGAGGAAAACAGCACGTCGCCTAGCTCATCGGCGACACGATCATTGAATTTTTCTACTGCATCATTTTGTGCCGCACCCTGAGCAAGAACTTCCTGCAATTCCGCAACTTCGGCTACCAGCTGGGCAAAGACAGGGGCTTTGTCGGGCCAGTCAAACCCCAGACCAGCCGCTCGCCGCTGAAGCTTTTCTGCCCGGCTCAGGCCCGGAAAAGCCAATGGCAGGCCATCGAATACACTGGCTTTTTGTGCTTCAATATTTTTTTGTTGCGCAACTTTTTCTGCTTTTTTAATTTCCTCCCAGTTCTGCTTAACCGCAGCTACGGTTATGGGGATTTCGGCCTCGATAGCTCTGGATGCTTCAAGCTGCCCATCAGGAAATACATGAGGATGACGCCGGAGTAATTTTTTCACCAGCTGATCAACCACCTCATCAAATTGATACAGGTTCTGCTCTTTACTAAGCTGGGTATAAAATACCACCTGGAACAACAAATCACCCAGTTCTTCTTTTAAATGCTGATAATCCCTTTTTTCAATAGCATCAGCCACTTCGTAAGCTTCTTCAAGAGTATGAGGAACTATGCTTTGAAAGTCTTGTTGCAAATCCCAGGGGCAGCCTGATTCCGGATGCCTTAAGCGCTCCATAAGGTATAGCAAATCTTTTAAAGCATATTGTTTTTCAATCATTACCACTATCCACGTTAGCTTTGACCTATACGCCGGGTTTCAATAACGTTTTGCAGCTGGTTGATTTTCGACAATATCTGGCCAAGATCAACAATACCGGAAACTTCAAAAGTTACCTGCATATCGGCAGTATTATTTTTGAAATTAGACCGGGTGTTCATTGAGGTGACATTAATTTTTTCATTGCTCAGAATAGTAATCACATCCCTTAACAAGCCTTCTCTGTCGTAGGCATGAATCATAATATCAACCGGGTAAATTTTATCCCGGGTTTCCCCCCAGGACACATCTATAATACGGCCAGGGTCTTTTTCCATTAATGAAATTAAGTGTGCACAGTCTTGGCGATGTACGGTAACACCTCGGCCCACGGTAACATAGCCGATAACATTTTCACCCGGCACGGGCTTGCAGCACCCAGCAATGTGGGTAAGCAAGTTACCAACGCCATGAATATAAATACCGTCATCGGCTTTATCACCTGGCGCTTTGGATTCTGACGCATGGAATTCAAAAGCTTTTTCCGGCTGCAAGGTGGTATTGATTTTAGTCAGGATTTGTCCAAGTTTGATGTCCCCTGCACCCACCGCAGCAAACAGATCTTCCTCCGCTTTAAGATTAAATTCCAAGGCAACCGCATCAAGGTCAACCTTAATGGCCAATCTCTTCAGCTCTGCATTCAGCAAGGCTTTGCCATCGGCAATATTTTGATCCCGATCCTGCAGCTTGAACCAATGCTGAACTTTGGAACGGGCGCGGGGAGAAATAATGTAGCCAGAGTTTGGGTTCAACCAATCTTTGCTGGGGCCGCCGGATTTTGCAGTAATAATTTCTACCCGGTCGCTGGTTTTTAAATGATAGTTCAGAGGCACAATACGCCCGTTAACCTGCGCGCCACGACAATGATGGCCTACGTCTGTATGCACACGATAGGCAAAATCAACCGGAGTAGCACCTAAAGGCAGATCAAGCACATCTCCTTTTGGGGTAAATACGTAGACCCGTTCATCGATAATATTGTTTTTCAGTAAATTCGCAACATGGCCAGGCACATTGCCTTCCAGCTCTTCCTGCCATTCCAATACTTGACGCAGCCAGCTGATTTTATTTTCGTAACTTTTTTCTGACTTGCTGGTGGTACCCTCTTTGTATTTCCAGTGTGCACACACACCCAGCTCTGCCTCGTCGTGCATGTCCTGGGTTCGAATCTGTATTTCCAGCACCTTGCCTTTTGGGCCGATCACAGCAGTATGCAATGAACGATAGCCATTTTCTTTTGGTGACGTAATGTAATCATCAAATTCTTTGGGAATGTGCTTCCACAACGCATGGACAACCCCTAATGCCGCATAGCAGTCAGCAACACTGGGCACCAGCACTCTTACCGCACGAATATCATACACTTGGTGAAAATCGATATGCTTGCGCTGCATTTTGCGCCAGATACTGTAGATATGTTTTACTCGGCCTGAAAGCTCTGCTTTAACCCCCACGTCTTGTAAAGCCTGTTCCAGGGTTTCCAGCACTTGATCGATGTAATGCTCTCTTTCCAGGCGCCGCTCAGCCAGTAATTTGGCTATTTTTTTATAAGCCTCTGGCTGCAAGTATCGAAACGATAGATCTTCAAGCTCCCATTTGATATGCCCAATGCCGAGACGGTGGGCGAGGGGGGCGTAAATATCAAAAACTTCCCTGGCTACTTTACGACGCTTTTCTTTGGGCGCCTGATTAACTGCACGAATAGCACAGGTTCGCTCGGCCAACTTGATGATGGCCACCCGAACGTCATCGACCATGGCCACAAGCATTTTACGAACATTATCGAGATGCTGCTGTTGCTCGCCAACAAAAGGCTCTCTATCAGCGTTCACATAAATGCTAATAGCCGCCATATCAAGTACACCCTGAATAAGCCTGGCAGCAACCTCGCCAAACTGTTTTTCAACCTCCAACAAGGAGAGCTTTTTCTCCCGAACAGATCGGTACAGCAAGGCTGCAACCAGGGAATCAACATCCATACTCAAATCGAGCATGATATCAACCATTTTCAGCCCAACTTGAAAACTGCTGAAGCCTTGTTCCGAGGCATTGCCTCGCAGAATGGCCTCAGCCTCTGCGGCCTGGCTTAATTCAGCAGCCTGGTGCAGCAGGGCCAAAGCATTTTCATCGGCCAGTTTGCCGGCTTTTTCTTTGACATGGCGCAACCATAAACCAAGGTCCAAGGCACCTTCAACGCCATCAGATCCTTCAATAATGTAGTCTTGATCTTCTCTGACTTTAACCATCATTAACCATGCTATCGACTTTTAAATCATCCGAGTTGAAAAATAATTACCCGGAAACCTTAATAATTTGTTCTGCTTTTTTACCTTTCTTCACACCGCCTGCTTAAACGGCTTGCGATCAATGCATTCAAATAGAGCAATGGATTCTACGTGGGTAGTGTGGGGAAACATATCCATTACGCCGGTTTTAAGCAACCTGTAACCTTGCTGTTGCAGGATACCTGCGTCCCGGGCCAGGGTCGCAGGGTTACAGGATACATAAACAATCCGCTGTGCGGAAAATTGTCTTATATTTTCGACCAGCTCCATTGCCCCAGATCTGGGCGGATCGAGCAAAATTTTATCAAAACCAGGCTCTGCCCAGGTCTTAAAAGCAGCGGCGGAATCAAAGCTCTGATATAAATCTGCTGCGTAAAACTGGGCATTTTCCAGGCCATTTAAACGTGCGTTTTCTTTCCCTCTAAGCACCATCTCCTCACTGCCCTCAATACCAATAACTTGCCGGCAATGGCGGGCAATGGGTAAAGTAAAGTTGCCTAAACCACAGAACAAATCCAGCACCCGGTCACTGGCTTTCAAATCCAGCCAGCTCAATGCTTTTGCAATCATTGCTTCGTTGATACCGGCATTAACCTGGGTAAAGTCCATGGGATGAAAACCAAAGTTCAACTGCTGTTCCGGCAAACTGTATTTCAGCCGCTCCTCGCCGGCTTCTGGCCAGGCTTTGAACACTGTATCTGGCCCACCTGACTGTAAATAACAATGTACTTTGTTGTTTTTACAAAAACTTAATAACTTATTCCGGTCGCCGTCGGCCAGAGGCACAAGGTGTCTAAACACCAGAGCTGCAGCGTCATCGCCTACAGCCACCTCTATTTGCGGTATTTGATCCTTTGCTTCGAGCTCTCCAATCATTTCACTCAAAGGCGCAATCAAGCAGGCAATTCTCTTATCCAGTATGGCACAGTCATTAATGTTGGCGACAAAATGGTTGCGCTTTTCCCGGAACCCCACCAGCACTTTACCTTTTTTATGCACATAACGAACCGCAAGCCGGGCTTTACGACGATAATGCCAGGCATCTGCTAACAATGGTGGTTCTATTTTGACATTTTCAATGCCACCGAAGTGGGCAAACTGCTCCATTAAAGTGCTTTGCTTTAAATCCATTTGTGCCGAGACATTCATGTGCTGCAAACTACAACCACCGCACAAACCAAAAAATTCACATTGTGGCTGAACCCTTTGCGCAACCGCCTTGATTACCTCAATGGTTTTTACTTCATCAAAATTTCGATGCGTGGCGGTGTACTGACAGCTAACCGTTTCGCCAGTTAATGCGCCATCAACAAATACCGTCTTGCCTTCCTGACGGGCAATACCTCGACCATCATGGCTTAAACCTTCAATAGTGAGCGTAATAAGCTCTTGCGGGATTTTTTTGGGTCGCTTTCTAGCCATATAAAAAACACTATTAATAAAATTTAGCGGGCGTTTATCAAACCTGGGATGATTTAATCTGGAAATGTTTGAGCAAGCAGCGTTTAGCTTTCAAGTGTTGAATACGCCGGTAGATAAGTAACGATCACCACGATCACAAACAATAGCAACAATAACAGCGTTTTCTACCTGTTTTGATAACTCCAGTGCCGCAGCTACCGCACCACCTGAAGAGACACCACTGAAAATGCCCTCCTTTTCAGCCAATAAACGCATGGTTTTTTCCGCTGTGATTTGGTCTATATCCCAAACCTGATCAACTCTTTGGCGATCAAAAATACGCGGCAGGTAAGCTTCGGGCCAACGCCGAATACCCGGAATGGCAGAACCATCGGTTGGCTGCAAGCCAATTATTTCGATATCAGGGTTTTGCTCCTTCAGAAAGCGTGAAACCCCCATAATAGTGCCGGTGGTACCCATTGAGCTGACAAAATGCGTTACCGTGCCTGCAGTTTGTTGCCATATTTCAGGCCCGGTGCCCTCATAATGAGCAACTGGGTTATCCGGATTGGCAAACTGATCTAACACCTTGCCCTTACCTTCCGCCTGCATTTTATCAGCCAAATCCCTTGCGCCCTCCATGCCCTCTTCCTTGCTCACCAGGATCAGTTCTGCGCCATAAGCAGACATCGCCGATCGCCTTTCCTCACTCATATGGGCAGGCATAATCAAGATCATTTTATAACCTTTAATGGCTGCAGCCATTGCCAGGGCAATTCCGGTATTGCCACTGGTTGCCTCAATCAGCACATCACCTGGCCGAATTTCTCCACGCTGCTCAGCATGGTTAATCATGCTAAGTGCGGGCCTGTCCTTTACCGAGCCGGCCGGATTGTTACCCTCAAGCTTAACCAACACCTTATTGCTGGTTTCTCCTGGTAAGCGTTGCAGGCGCACTAAAGGTGTATTGCCGATGTAGTCTTCTATGGTAGGAAATTGCATAGCCTTTATTGTAACCAAATTAGTACTGGCAAACCATTGTTTGAATATTATAAAAATCATCAATAGTCATGATCAGTTCATGTAAGTCCTAAATTTTATTAGGTTTTCTTGAGATTTTTACCAAGTGGTTGTGCAAAGCTCTTTAATAAAGTATTTATAGAGCTTTCCTTAGCACCGGCGGCATCAGTATTATTACCTCAGCCTCGTGGAAAACTTTTATTCCAGAAATGATTATTTGAGACAATTATTAAGAAAGCCTTGATTAATTGCGCTATGCTTCAGCGTAGCTGCCCAACAAAATCTATAGCTAAAACCCGTGGCTAAAACCTATGACTAATGGCGGATTAAAAACAAAAATCATCTTACTGGTTTCGCTTCCGACAGTATTGCTGACACTGTTACTGGCAGGATTGTTTTTAACTGCTTACTTTAAAACTCTTAACCAGCAGCTCACTGTCTACAGCAAAGATATTTCTTTAGAAATAAGCCAGGAGATAAGCCGCTTCCTTGTTAACAACGAAACCAACAAAATTGTCCAGATTTCTAACTCAAAACTGAACAAACCTGATGTAAGAGCCGTAGCTGTTTTTAACACTGACAATCAGTTAATAAGCCACGTCGGCCCAGACATGGCCCCCATTCCACTGTTAACGTCAAAAAACGCCTCACCATCATCCCATGAACAGATTTTCGAAACAGAAGAAAGCATTCGAATTTCAAGCCCCATTTTCCACCCGGAGTATGTCGACGGCGGTCAAACACGACCTAAAATTGGCTATGTGGAAATTGAAGTTAGCAGCCTTGGCAATACTCTTAAAAAATATCAAACTGTTGGCCTGGTTGCAGCGGCACTGCTCCTATGCTGGATAGCCCAAGGGCTGATTGCCTACTTTCTAAGTACCTGGGCTGAAACAGTAATCGCTAAACTTAAACATGCGATAACAGAAATCACTAAAGGTAAGCTCGACACTCAGCTTGATTTGACCAAACGTGGCCCACTTGAACCGCTACAGCAAGCTTTCAATAATATGGGAAGCACTCTCAACCAGTACCAAAATGAACTTAAAGAAACCCTGGAACAAGCCACTGAAGATGTTCGGGAAACCCTGGAGACCATCGAAATTCAGAATATTGAATTGGATATGGCAAGAAAGGAAGCTCTGGAAGCAAGCCGAATAAAATCCGAATTTCTGGCAAGCATGAGCCACGAAATAAGAACGCCTCTAAACAGCATCATCGGCTTTACCAGGCTGCTGCTAAAGTCCCCATTAACTCCACGCCAAAAAGATCATCTCGATACGGTAAGAAAATCATCACATGGTTTGCTTACCATCATTAATGAAATCTTAGACTTTTCTAAAATTGAAGCAGGAAAGCTGGTATTGGAACAGGCCCCTTTCAACTTGCGCGACACCGTCGATGATGTGATTGATCTGCTTTCACCTTTGGCCCATGAGAAAAATCTGGAACAAGTGATAATTTTTTACTCTGACGTACCCAATGACCTAATCGGTGACGCTCAAAGAATTAAACAGGTGCTAACAAACCTGATCAACAATGCCATTAAGTTTTCGGATCAAGGCACCATTGTTGTTAGAGTCATTCTGGAATCAGAGAACGATACCTCTGTCGTCGTCCGCTGCAGCGTCAGTGACAAAGGTATTGGTCTTAGCGAAGAACAAAAAAAAGACCTGTTTAAAGCTTTTTCCCAGGTCAACACCAATCACTTGCGAAGCTACGGCGGCACTGGATTGGGCCTGGTTATTTCAAAACACCTGGTCGAAAAAATGGGTGGGGAAATTGGTTTCGAAAGCGAGCCCAGTAAAGGCTCAACTTTTTGGTTCACGTCAAGACTTAAAATTGATCACGCAAAAATAACCACCGATGAAACAAGAGTTTTCAGCAACATAAAAGTGGCATTATTTGATGCCAACAAAGTAACCGCCTTGTCGGTATCCCATTTACTCGAAAACGATAATTTTCTGCATACCAACTACGAAACCATTGAAGCATTATACCGGGGTGTAAAGCAGGCATATCATGATAAGCTTGGCTATGATTATGCCATCATAGGCATTAATCAAAGTTATGAAAATAACCATCAGCTAATAGCCGTCATTGAGGAAATTGAAGCTGATTATAACTGCAAAGTCGTGATTCTATCGAACATCAATAATGAATCCAACTATCAAAAACTTCTTGAGCAAAGCTCAAGCCTGTACCTTCTTAAGCCTGTCACCTACCGCAAGTTCATTAACAGCATCACTGAGCTTTGCGAAGAAAATAGTTCCCATGTGACATTATCACCAACAGCGCCAGGTTCTGATGCAATTAATAACAATGATGGTTTTACTTTTCCCTGCCAGGTATTGGCAGTTGACGATAACGCCTCAAACCTGAAATTAATTTGTAGTTTTTTAAATGATCTGGGTGCCGAAGTAACAGCCGTTAGTAGCGGCGAAAAAGCAGTTTCAGAAGCTAAAAAAACCAACTTTGATTTAATATTAATGGATATAAGAATGCCCGACATGGACGGCATGGAGGCCACAAAACAAATTCGTAGTGCAGAACCCAATGGCAAACATGTGCCTATTATAGCGGTCACCGCCCACGCTATGGCTAATGAAAAAATCAACCTGCTCTCCAATGGCATGAATGATTATATTACCAAACCAATCGACGAAATACAGTTACGGCACATGATCAACAAGTGGACCTCGGCCTGCGATATTAATCGTGCTTCATTCTTACCAACACCAAAACCGAGACGGGCTGATATTGATTTTACAAAAATAGAAACAATAGCTAAATCCAACGCAACCAAGATTATAGATTTTGACGAAAGCGTCCGCTTGGCCGGTGGCAAGCACGACCTGGCCAAAGATTTGTATCTGGAATTAATCAGTGAGCTTGAAGAGAACAAATCAGTTATTCTTGCCGCGAAAAATGACTTGGGTGATTTACTTGAAAGGGTGCATAAGTTACACGGCGGCACCCGCTACTGCGGGGTACCCAGATTGCGCATGGCTGCATTGCAATTGGAAACACATATTAAACAAAAAAATAATCCGAAGATAGAACACGCGCTGAGTGATTTAATATCGGCTATTGATCAATTACTGGCATGGCATCAGGAAAATCAGGAAAGCTTTTTCAGTATGCTCGCATCCAATGACTCGGACTCTATTCGGCACTAACAGGGTAAAGGAATAAATTAAGCTGAACTAACCAGCACCCTCAAGCACTACAAAGGCAACAGCATAATCTTTTTCATCGGCAACGCTTAAATAAACCTGATCAATACCCAGTTTACTGGCAAGCTCGCTGGCAAAGCCTAGGAATGCAATACACGGCTTACCCAGCTCGTCGTGTTCAATTTGCAAATGCTCAAACCTTAAACCTTGCCTGAATCCGGTGCCCAAGGCTTTAGCCCCCGCTTCTTTTGCCACAAACCTTTTCGCCAGCCACACGTCTCTGCCATTACAAACCAGGTACTGAGCAAATTCTGCTTCGGAGAGAATGCGTTCTGCCAGCCTGTCACCCGATCGAGAAATCACTTTTTTTATGCGCTCAATCTTAATAATGTCGGTACCAATACCTTTAATCATGCCTGCCGAGCCTGTGCCATTAATATTTTCATTTCTTTAACGGCTTCTTTCAAACCCACGAACACCGCTCTGGCGACAACACTGTGACCAATGTTAAGTTCATTAATGCCAATCATCTGTGCTATGGGTTTTACATTATGAATATTCAGACCATGGCCGGCATTAACAATCAAGCCTTGGGCACAGGCATGCTGAACCGCTTGATAAATTCTAAGTAACTCGCTGTTTATTTCTGTTGCCGTTTTTGCATCGGCATAACGACCTGTATGAATTTCAATGGCAGGGGCGCCGGCATATTTTGCTGCGTCAATTTGTTGCATGTCTGGATCAATAAACAGCGAAACTTGACTAATGTTTTTTAACCGTTCACAAGCCTGTTTAACCTGATCTATTTGCCCAGCAACATCTAAACCCCCTTCGGTGGTCAACTCTTCACGTCGTTCAGGAACAAAACAGCAGTGTTCAGGCTTAAGCTGCTCAGTTATATGTAACATTTCTTCTGTGATGGCGACTTCCAGATTCATTCTGGTTTGCAGGCGGCTTTTCAAGGCCCATACATCATCATCCTGTATATGGCGACGATCTTCCCTTAAGTGCACGGTAATACCATCAGCACCGGCCTGCTCCGCCTCTAATGCAGCATACACCGGATCTGGATACCGTGTGCCACGAGCCTGCCTTAAGGTCGCAACATGGTCGATATTAATACCCAGCAACAAGGGGGTACTTATTGAGTTATTGATTAAGCCCAATTTTAATTCCTCAGCATTCTTTTAGCTGTCGTATTTTTTTGGTTGAAACATTGCCACGCTTTTTAGCGGCTCGTTCCCTAAATGCTGCGCCAATGCCATTCGCAACAAGCGTTTGGCTGAACGCCTTACTTCCTTTTGGCTCAAGTCATTCCGGTCAATTGCCAGTATTTCCTGGCCAGTAAAACAATAAGCTTGAAGTTTTTCCGAGGGCTGTGTATGCAGTGCCAAAAACCCCTGCTGGGGATCAAACTGGTAAAATTTTTCTGGCTGTATAGTTAACTCAACACCGGCTTCAGTACCTATAGCTGTACTAAAAGAAAAACCGTAGCCCAAATCATGCAATATAAAACGTTCAAACTGGCGTAATGAAACCTCTATGGCATCATGATCCGCGATAGCCTGCAGGCATAATCGGTAGCGGTCAAAAATAGCTTCATGGGGGTCAAATTTATGCAGTATCTTGATCAGCAGTTCGTTGAGGTACAAACCACTAAAAACGGCTGCGCCTGGTAAAACAATCGGTGGTTGGTAATATTCAAGCTGGGTAATGGTTTTTAATTCGCTCTTTCCCTGCCAGGAAATCAATAACGGTATAAAAGGCTGTAACAACCCCTGTTTTCGTGAGTTTTTCCTGCGCGCACCTTTTACCACGCCACTGAATCGGCCATGATCCCGACTAAAAACGTCTACAATCAGGCTGCTTTCCTGATAGGGCCGGGTATGGAGGATAAAAGCTTTTGCTAACTCAACTCGTCTATCCATTGTATCCATCAAGCCTGCCACAGCAGGCACTTTTATGCCCAGACTTAATCAGAGACTGCTAACTATTTAAAGTCTTCGTAACCCAGGCTTTGAAGTGCTCGTTCATCATCCGACCATCCACTTTTAACTTTCACCCACAGGTTTAACATAACCTTAGTATCAAACAGCGTTTCCATATCAAGCCGGGCGTCCTTACCAATGTTTTTCAATCGCTGGCCTTTGTTGCCAATAATAATAGCTTTTTGACTGTCCCTCTCAACCAGAACCAAAGCTGAAATATGAAGGATTTTACCCTCTTGTTTGAATTCTTCAATTTCCACGGTCAATTCGTAGGGTATTTCTTCACCCAACTGACGCATGAGTTTTTCCCGCACTAATTCTGCTGCCAGAAAGCGCTGAGAGCGATCGGTTATCTGATCCTCAGGGAAAAAACGCTCACCAGCTGGCAAGCGTTTCATAATGGCCTGCTCAAGATGATCAAGGTTATCCTTTTGTAAGGCCGAAACAGGGAAAATTTCTGCAAATGCCATTTTACTTTTGATCTTCTCAATAAACGGTAACAACTGTTCTTTATCAGCTAATTTATCGACCTTGTTAATCACCAAAAAAACCGGGCTTTTTATCTGTTTAAGTTTATCCAGCACCAATTCGTCATCGTCAGTCCACATTGTACTTTCTATCATAAACACCACCACATCGACATCAACAATAGCCGAGGACGCTGTTCTGTTCATATGTCGGTTAATAGCACGTGGCGTCTTACCATGAATACCCGGGGTATCGACATAAATGACCTGGGCAGTTTCAGTGGTTTTAATACCCAGCATTCGATGCCGGGTGGTTTGCGGCTTGCGCGAGGTAATGGCAATTTTCTGCCCCAAGATATAGTTTAGCAGGGTAGACTTACCCACGTTGGGCCTACCTACAATGGCGACGTAACCACAGTAATGCTCGGACGGTTCTTTTAAATTCATTTCTCTATTGGCGAACCTCTGAATAAGTCTGGGCGGAAACCCGCGTAATACCCAATACACTTCATTGGGCTGGCTCTATTAACCTGGCACTGGTCTTTGACCAATGGTGAGCATCCCTGCATCATGCTATTGCGAAGCTTTGCACCAAAAGCAGGCGCTTTAGGCGACGCGTAATTGGATATTTTAGACTCAAACTTCCCGTTCCTGACTTGTTCAGAAGTTTCTTAGACCTGGTAAATGTAAAATCAGGGTGATTGTAAACAGTGCAGTGCTTCTGCCGCAGCTTCCTGTTCAGCCTGCCTGCGACTGGAACCTTTACCGCAGGTGGGTTCAGCAAGCCCTGCCACGAAGCATTCTACGGTAAAAACCTGCTCGTGAGCAGCTCCGTCCAAGGAGGTTACAGTATATTGAGGCAAAGACTTTTTATGGGCCTGAAGGTATTCCTGAAGTAAGGTTTTAGGGTCTTTCTGCGGCTCGTCTATGGCAATATTTGCCAGCAAATCACGGTACCAGGCAAGCACTAAAACTTGGCAGTTATCAAGGCCTGAGTCCAGGTACACAGCGCCGATCAAGGCTTCCATGGCATCGGCAAGAATCGAGTCTCGGCGATAGCCACCACTTTTCAGCTCGCCACTGCCTAAAACCAAGCAGTCGCCCAGATTGAAGTTGCGTGACAGCTCCGCCAGGGTTTCACCTCTAACTAATTGCGCTCTAAGGCGGCTCAGCTTACCTTCTTTTAATTGCGGGTATTGCCGATACAACTCCCCGGCAATAATAAAATTCACAATAGCGTCACCCAGAAACTCAAGCCGCTCATTATTTTTAGCGCCGCTCACACTGCGATGGGTCATGGCTAATTCCAATAAGGAAAGGTCTGCAAATGAATAGCCAATACGCCGACTAAGTGCTTCCAGTTTTTGCTTCAATGCTTCACCGCGATGTATTCGTTTTCAAAATGTAACATTAAATCTATATTTTGGATCCACGGTACACGCCTGTCATAATTAAAAGTGATAATCATCTTATCGCTTTCAGAGCTTACTTCCAGACTGCTTAAATCAACGTCCCGCTGGGCATTCATGTCAAGCTTTTGCTGTATTGTGGATTTAATTTTTTGCTTGCTCATTTTGGTAATACCTGGCACTTCATCAAGGCTTTGAATTGCGGTTTTAATATTTCCCGCTTCAATATAAACCGGAACCACTTTGAAAGCCGTCATTAAAAAGAAAGCGGCCACCGCTACAACAAACAATACACCTTGCATTGAAGCGCCTTTTTGAAAGTATTTTGTCTTCACATTAAAGCCCTCTTATACCCAGCTAACACTTTAACTTGCAATGAAAAGTTCAAATTGATTAAATATTTTATTTAGTTGACTCTGAAGCGCGAATAGATTTTTTCACACAAATTCAGTCCGTTGAGCATTTTTCAGTATGTCCTATTTAACCAATCCGTTGCGATTAAATGACGGCAAATGCAAGCCTGGTTCTTTATTCATCCAAATAGCAAATGCTTTGCCAACAACATTTTTATCCGGCACAGTTCCCCAGCCACGGCTATCATTACTGTTATCTCTATTATCCCCCATGACAAAGTAATGCCCTTCAGGCACGATCCAGTCTTTGGCTCTCAAGCTTGGGCGCTCAAGCATATGCTGTATTTGATGCCTTACTCCATCAAGATCTTCCTCATAAACAAAGGTTCTGGGCGCTGACGGAGGCAGTTTTGCTACCAGTTCGTGCGGCACAACCTGACCATTGATCAATAACATTTTATTTTCATAGCGAATCCTGTCCCCTGGCAAGCCAATCACCCTCTTGATGTAATTCACTTTTGGATTTTCAGGAAACTTAAACACCATGATATCCCCCCGTTTCGGGTCATCCAGCGCGACAACTTTTGTCCCTATTACCGGCAAGCGTAAGCCGTAGGCAAACTTATTAACCAGAATATAATCGCCTATTTTCAAAGTGGGTACCATTGAGGCCGATGGGATGGTGAAGGGTTCTACTAAAAAAGATCTTAAGATTAAAACGATAAAGAAAACCGGAAAAAAGGATTTTGCATATTCAACCAATATCGGTTCTTTGCTCAAGGATTCTATGGCCAGCCTGTCCTTATCTGAAACACCTTCTAGATAAGCTTCTTCACCCAGCTCTTCGTATAAGTACCCTACAGTCTTACCTCCGGTGGTCTGAAAACCTTCCAGAGCTTTTTTTCGATTTGGCAGCAACAATAGATGATCTATTAACCAGATAAGGCCTGTTAAAAAGACGATCGACACCAAAACCAGCGCAAAATCCATATCCATGTAACGTTTCTTCTCTATTTTCTTCTTTAATTATTTATCGACTTGCAAAACCGCCAGAAAAGCTTCCTGCGGGATTTCAACCCTACCCACCTGCTTCATGCGTTTTTTGCCCGCTTTTTGCTTTTCGAGCAATTTTCGTTTTCGGCTCACATCCCCACCATAGCACTTTGCGGTAACATTTTTGCGTAGCGCCTTCACAGTTTGGCGGGCTATAATCTGACCTCCAATGGCAGCTTGTATAGCAACATCAAACATTTGCCTTGGAATCAGCTCTTTCATTTTTTCTGTCAACAACCGGCCCCGCGATTGTGCCCGATCTGCATGGCAAATAATGGCCAAGGCATCAACCTTTTCACCGTTGATTAGGATATCCACTCTTACCAGTGGCGCATGCTCAAATCGATCCTGGGCATAATCCAGTGAAGCATAGCCCTTGCTCACTGATTTAAGCCGATCAAAGAAATCCAACACCACCTCCGACATCGGAATCTCGTAGTTCAGCGATACCTGCTTACCCAGGTACTGCATATTTTTCTGAACACCCCTTCTGTCAATGCACAGGGTAATAACATTGCCCACGTACTCCTGGGGAACAAGAATATTAACCCGCGCTATGGGTTCACGCAGCTCTTCAATAACAGACGACTCTGGTAATCGGGAAGGGTTATCCACTTCAAGCACTTCCCCCTGCTTGGTCAGCACCTGATAAATCACGGTAGGCGCGGAAGTGATTAAATCCAAGTTATATTCCCGTTCCAAACGCTCCTGAATGATTTCCATGTGCAACATGCCAAGAAAACCACAGCGAAAGCCGAAACCAAGGGCATCAGAGCTTTCGGGTTCATAATGAAGCGAGGCGTCGTTCAGGGTTAATTTTGCCAGAGCTTCACGAAAGGCTTCGAAATCATCTGCGCTCACTGGAAACAGGCCGGCATAAACCTGGGGGCTCACGCGCTTAAAGCCAGGCAGCGCAGCGACATTCGGTGTTTTAGCATGGGTCAGGGTGTCGCCCACGGGCGCACCAAGTATATCTTTAATACCGGCAACCATAAAACCGACTTCGCCGGCATGCAGCACCCCGGTCTCGGTTCTTTTCGGGGTAAAAACACCAACAATATCAACACCAAAAGCTTGGCCGGTTGATTTCACCAGAACTTTATCGCCTTTGCGTATCACACCGTTTTTCACCCTGATCAGGGAAACAACACCGAGGTAATTATCAAACCAGGAATCGATAATCAGTGCCTGTAAATCCGCTTCCCGATCACCTGTGGGCTGCGGAATAATACTCACCAGCCGGTCAAGCAGCTCCTTAATGCCTAATCCCGACTTGGCACTGACTTGACAGGCGTCAGTGGCATCAATACCAATAATTTCTTCAATTTCCTGCATCACCCGCTCAGGTTCAGCCTGGGGCAGGTCTATTTTATTCAGCACCGGCATGACTTCCAGGCCCTGCTCAATAGCGGTGTAACAATTGGCAACCGACTGGGCCTCAACTCCTTGAGCCGCATCGACCACCAGCAAAGCGCCTTCGCAGGCGGCCAAAGAACGGGACACCTCGTAGGAAAAATCCACATGACCGGGGGTATCAATAAAATTCAGCTGGTAAGTCTCACCATCGGAAGCTTCGTAATAGAGGGTAACACTTTGAGCCTTAA
The DNA here is from genome assembly GCA_040235475.1 of Pseudomonadales bacterium. Lineage (GTDB taxonomy): Bacteria > Pseudomonadota > Gammaproteobacteria > Pseudomonadales > UBA3067 > JBECKY01. The sequence goes on along the minus strand of JBECKY010000049.1, from coordinate 17,681 downwards.
TGGTAATGCCACGCTCTTTCTCCAGGTCCATGGAATCAAGTACCTGGGCTCTCATTTCGCGCTCCGACAAACCACCGCAAACTTGAATAAAGCGGTCGGCAAGCGTTGATTTGCCATGGTCTATGTGAGCAATGATGGAGAAATTGCGGATATGATCGATTCTTGTCACTTTATACAGCCAGTCACTTGATACAGCTAGAAGGGTACAACTGGCTTACTTAACAGCTTAACTTAAGGCCAGCCCTATTCATGCCTTAGAAGAACCTAAAAAATAACCTTTTAGGTAACAACAGCAATGAATCAAGGCAGCGATTCTACAGCATTTCACTGCCAACGACCATGAACCCTTTGCAAATCTTGGGCAGGTGCACACTTTAGGCTAAATGCTAGCTAAGAAAATATAAACCAGCTATTTTTTAAGCCGTATGGTGACAAACTGTGAATGCCCGCTACGTTTAACCAATAAATTAGCGGTTTTGCCAGCCGGCAGTTCAGTGACTATTTTATCAAAGGCTTGCGTATCGGCAACAGGCATGCCATTAATCATGATAATGATATCCCCCCTCCGTAAGCCTGCTTCCATGCCTACGCCTGCAAACACCTGAGAAATAATCACACCCTGCTCTACGTCAAATTGCTTACCTTGCGCAGCGCTTAAATTGCTGACTTCAACACCAATACGATTACTTTCAGAAGCTCTGCCCGCTGATGGTTTAGCCGCAACAGCTTCATCTTCTGGCAAGGCGCCTACTGTCAGCGATAAGGTTTTGGCTTTCTTCGCTCGCATTATTTTTACCGGGACTTTTTTGCCAATGGTGGTTTGCCCGACGCGGCTGGGCAAATCAGAGGCTTCTTGTATTTTGTGCCCATTAAATTCAAGAATCACATCCCCTGCTTTTAAGTTAGCCTTTTCTGCAGGGCTGCCTTTAAGCACCTCGGCAACCAGGGCGCCAACGGGCTTATCCAGACCAAAGGACTCTGCCAGATCCCTGTCTATCTCCTGAATCACCACGCCTAACCAACCCCGATCCACATACCCTTGGGATTTAAGTTGCTCGACAACGTTGACGACCACATCCACTGGAATAGCAAAAGACAAGCCCATAAAACCGCCGGTACGGCTATAAATCTGAGAGTTAATCCCTATAACCTCACCCTGCATATTGAACAACGGACCACCTGAGTTGCCCGGATTAATGGCCACATCGGTCTGAATAAACGGCACATAGTTTTCCCGAGGTAAACTACGATCAATGGCACTAATAATGCCCGCCGTTACCGTATGATCAAAACCAAAAGGCGAGCCAATGGCAAATACCCACTCACCAACCTTCAAATTCTGTGAGCTACCGAGCTTAACCAGGGGTAAATCTGTTGCTTTGATTTTTAACAAGGCCAGATCACTGCGTTTGTCTGCACCTACCAGCTCGGCTTCCAACTGCCTGCGGTCACTTAAACTGACTATAATTTCTTCGGCATTCTGAATGACATGGTTATTCGTCAAAATATAACCATCTTCTGAAATAATAAAACCCGAACCCAGTGACGCACGCTCGCTTCTGGGCACCGCACCTGGGTCACCAAAAAAATGCCGGAAAATTTCTGGAATTTCTTCATTGGGGAATCCCGGCTGAAGAGCTCTTCTGTTATTGGTTTTTTGTACTGTACTGATATTCACTACCGCTGGCCCGTATTGATCCACCAGTCCGGTAAAATCAGGCAGCTCCTGAGCAGCAACGTTTATGCTGCTTAGCGGCAAGCAAAAAAAGAACATTGCAAATAAAAACAAATCTGAAAATTTACTTCTCATAACAACCCCAAACGATAATTGAAATATAAAACACAATAAAATCAAATATGCCTTAACAACTGCTGATGGTTAGGTGCACGCAAAATGACGGGTTGGTAACGTTGATTAAAGCGATTCCGATAACTGTACCAACGAGCGGCAAAAAGGCCAAGACTTAAGCCAGCAAGACCACTGACAGCCACTACAACATCGCTGCCACCCCAGAAAGTTACCGCGACCGCAACCGTAACAAAAAGCGATAATAAGGGCAGCAAATAGATGATCACCGCACTGAATAGAATCACTGGCTCTTCAATGCCAATAACAACTTCATCACCGAGCTCAACTTTCAAGGTCGACAAGGCTCTGATACGATGTTTTTTACCCAAAGCAGCCTTTTCAAGCACGCTTTGCCCACAGCCAGATTTAGCCGTACAGGCATTGCATGCAGCTTCGCGCATAGTTTCCACCCAAACATAATCGCCTTCGAGGGCAACAACTTTTCCGGACTCTTCAATCATAACAGTTGGCAGCTCAGGGTTAAAAAATTAACAGCAAATGTCCTTAACGAATTTTTTTAACAGAATCGGCAATGCGCTTTAAGGTTCCTACAGGCAATTCACCGACCACTGTTACAGCATAAGCACGGTCAAGCACCTCTACTTGACGACTATAAGCAAGCGTTCCTCCTGACTGCCGAATTCTAACTTGATTAGAGTTGGCTTTTTGATATTCATTATCAGCCAAAGGCCCTGGACTGGATTCTATTGCCTGCTTTGCTCTATCGTTAGCACCTTTGATATCGTTAACAGAAGCATCGGCACTGGTATCAGAACTTTTTTCTACAAACACACTAAAGGCAGCCAGACCGTCAGTATACATCAGGGTATTAATCGGCTGGCTACTTATCGGAAAGTATTTTATAACCTGATCTGCCATATAAAACCCTGGTGGCATCCATTGGGGAGACCACTCCATGGCTTTCTTTTCTTCAGGGTTCAACGGGCTTGAGGTTGAGTCAAGAGAGTAATGAGCGGAATGGACCTGAGTCGTTTCTGTCGGAATAAACAAAGCTTCAGGCAAGGTTTCAACTATATCAAGCTGAACAAACTCAAAGGTCTCCAGAGGTTTTTTATTTTCACCGTACAACACCGATTTTAATAGCAAGCCACTGTCTTGATCAATCCAGAGATCATAACCATAACGATAAATATCGACCGGTTCCACCGCAACTCGTAACGCTTTTCGCCCGGCAACACGATCAGAGCCTGATTTAAAAAAATTATAGAATTGATCCAGCCGGGAATGCACTTCAAGAAACTGCCGGGCAAAAGCCCCAGAAGGCCCAGAAGGTCCAGAAGGTCCAGAAGGTAAAGTATGCTCAAGGCGCACTAGATGGTCACCTGGGTGCACACAAAGCAACTCATGCCCATTACGAATAACTTCCAAGGCGGCGCCATTCAAATGCGAAAGCCGCTCAAACTCCTTGTCACCTCTTACTGTATGCAAAATCCGCAGCGACTGAACATTGCCGTCACCTACATAAACAAAATAACCATCATAGGATAGCTCGTGAAAAGCCCTGGACATTTTATCCAGCAGTATTTTAATTTCGTCATTGCTCTCCCCTGCGCCTAAAGCAAGTCCAGACCAGCCGGAAAGCAGCAGCACAAAATTTAAAAAAAACCACTTTGGTATTTTTTTTTTGCTCACGGTACTCACGGCTGCTTGGCACCATCAACAGTTGCATAGTTTATTGTCCGCGCCAAGGGCAGCATCCCACGACTGGTATTCAACGCAGCGTGCTCAGCATGGTTAAACATGAATATATTTAACTTTTCCAGCGCCAAGGCATCTACGTTTGAAGTCGGCAAACGAACAAGGTTGTTCTGGGTTCGCGAATCAGCGCCGGCACTGGCCGTCTGAATACCAGACTTTGGCATATCAGACAGTATTGATGCATCGCCCACATCAAGCAAAGGTTTTTGGTCTTTCGCTATGGCTGTAACGGGCACTGAAACGTTATTCTGGGCAAGCACAGCGGCTGGAGTCCCCAGACCATTGTTTAAGCCATTATTATGCAGCCCCTGGTACTGCTGCCAGCCAAAAACCGTCATAAAAGCAACTGTTGCAGCAATCGCCATACTACCGGCATACTGACCTATTTTTTGTTTTCTCTCGAGCACAGGGCTCTGTGGTGTTGGATCAAAGGCATCAGCAGTAACCGCCGGTTCACTTTCCAGCGTAGCGCGAACCCGCTCAGACAGAGAGGCATGACAAAGACTGCTTTGCTGTAATACAGCCCTGGCAAAATGGTAACGCTGCCAACTTCCATTCAACTCATTATCGTTTGCGATCTCGGCTAATACCCGGCGAACACCAAACATTGAGGATTCATCATCCATCATTGCGGAAAGTTCTTCTTTCATTTTCTCACTCATATATATCACCTTTGCGAAGATTGCCGACCCCAGCCATCTTCCATCAGGGGTTTGATTTTTTGATCCAGTGCTTCTCTGGCCCTAAAAATTCTTGACCTCACTGTTCCTACCGGGCATTGCATAATGTCAGCGATCTCCTCATAGCTAAGTCCTTCAAACTCTCTTAAGCTCAAGGCAGTTCGCAACTCATCAGGCAAGCTATCCAACGCTGCAAAAATCGTTTTTTCAATTTCTGTGGTTAACATCTGACGCTCCGGGGTATTGGCATCCCTAAGCCGGTAAGCTTCATCAAAATTTTCGGCATCCTCAACCTGAACATCACTGGCACTGGGTCTACGCCTCTTGGCTTCCAGGTGATTTTTTGCAGTATTTACGCCAATTCTATACAACCAGGTGTAAAAAGCACTGTCACCTCTGAATTTTGGCAAAGCCCGATAAGCTTTTATAAAGGCTTCTTGCACCACATCCTGAGCTTCCTGGTAATCGCTTACGTATCGACTCACCAGCGACATCAATTTATGCTGATACCTAGACACAAGCATATCGAAGGCCCGCTTATCCCCCTGCTGGACACGTTCCACCAGCAATTGGTCTGTATTATTATCGCCCATCCACCCTTCCTGTTTATGGCGCTAGCCGGTTTATATAATGTTATTCAATACTGGCTAGTATTATGTAGGCAGTCGTATTGCTGCTGGTAATGCGCCCATTTATTTAATGGCCGTTTTTTTATTTATACTCTTTGCAATTAGTAGCAAGTAGACCATTTTACCCGCTTACAGTTCCACAGCCGGCTAAAGTGATTGATATAAAGTATGACTCAGGTCTTAGAAACAATAAGTTCCGAGTTTTTAATAATGCCAGGCAGCTTTTAAGATTGTCCCCTACCCTACAGTTTAACTCCCAAAACAGCCATGGCCATCTGATTAATACTGCTCGGCAACAAATTAGCTTATAATACCCGCTTTTTCATCTACTCGCCTAAGCTTACAGCAAGAACTAAAGTCAGCATTAGGGCTTATGGATAAACGATGTGTGAATTTCACCAACATGATGTGCTCATTATTGGCAGCGGTGCTGCAGGCTTAACCGCAGCCCTGCATCTGGCAGCCCACGGCAAGGTGGCGGTTTTAAGCAAAGGTGGCGTCAACGCCGCCAGTACCTTTTACGCCCAGGGTGGCATCGCTGCGGTATTAGACAAAGAGGATTCCATGAATGCTCATATTCAGGATACCTTGACTGCCGGCGCAGGACTTTGCCATGAAAAAAGTGTGCGCTTTACCGTTGAACATGGCCCTGCCAGTATCCAGTGGCTTATTGATGAAGGGGTGAATTTTACCGGTAAAACCAAGGCTGACGGCTCCATTGATTACCACCTTACTCAGGAGGGCGGGCACAGCCACAGGCGCATCATCCATGCGGCAGACGCTACCGGGAAAGCCATTTCCAGCGCGTTGGTCGAGCGTGTGCAGAAAGAAGAAAACATCAGCATTTTTGAAAATCATGTCTCCATTGACCTGATCACCCTGGCTAAACTGGGTCTGCCCGGTAATCAATGCCTGGGGGCTTATGTGCTCAATACACAAACCGGCAGTGTGGAAACTCATCTTGCCCGCTTTATTATCCTGGCAACCGGCGGTTCCAGCAAAGCCTATCTGTACACCAGCAATCCGGATATTGCCACCGGCGACGGCATTGCCATGGCCTGGCGTGCGGGTTGTCGGGTCGCCAACATGGAGTTCAATCAGTTCCACCCCACCTGCCTTTTTCACCCCAAGGCGAAAAGCTTTTTGATTACGGAGGCAGTTCGGGGTGAAGGTGGGCACTTATGCCTGCCCAATGGTGAGCGTTTTATGGCCCGTTTTGACGAGCGGCTGGAACTCGCACCCCGGGACATTGTCGCCCGAGCCATTGATTACGAAATGAAACGCCTTGGCATCGATTCGGTCTACCTGGATATTTCTCATAAACCGGCAGATTTTATCACCAGCCATTTTCCCACCGTTTATGAACGCTGTCTGACTTTGGGCATCGACATCACCAGGGAAGCTATGCCCGTAGTACCTGCTGCACATTACACCTGTGGCGGCGTTGTCGTTGACCTTGACGGCCAGACAGACATAGAAGGGCTCTACGCCATTGGTGAAACTTCGTTTACCGGATTACACGGTGCTAACCGCATGGCCAGCAATTCCCTGCTTGAGTGTTTTGTTTTTGCCCACTCTGCCGCTAAAAAAATTAAATCGGCATTGGACACAGACTTTAACTGGCCAGAGATCCCCAAATGGGATGAATCACAGGTTACCAACTCTGATGAAGATGTTGTCATCGCCCATAACTGGAATGAGTTGCGGCATTTTATGTGGGATTACGTTGGCATTGTCCGCACTACAAAAAGATTACAAAGGGCCAAGCATCGAGTTGACCTGTTACAACAGGAAATCCTGGATTTTTATAGTAATTACAAAATCAGTAACGATCTGATTGAGCTGCGAAACCTGGTACTGGTGTCTGAGATCATCATTCAATCGGCATTACAAAGAAAGGAGAGCCGGGGCTTACACTATACTCTAGACTATCCAAATACCTTAGCTGTTGCCCGCAACACCATACTAACACCGCCAAACATTCCGGTTTTTAGCGCCCGAAGCAGGCAGCGTTTTTAGAGACCCTTACCAAAGCGCAGAAAAACCCTTAAGCGGCGGAAGTTTTCAATATTGGCCGGAGAAATATCACCTGAATCAATCTGATTATGCAGGCCATCCGGCAGGATTAATACCGACCTTCTCCTGCGACGGATGGCATTTAATTTCAGCAAGTCTGTTTTTTTAACAACGTTCTCTGGCGTGCTCTCTGCGGTTTTATCCAAACTGAAATTCAATAACACAAACCAGGGACTTACCACCGAATCTGGCTGTAAGCTAGCCGGATATTCAACACCGTTCCTGGTTTTTAACCACCAGACCTTGTCTCGATAGTAGACTCGGGTAATAGCACTATCGCTAACAAGAAATACCCTCTCTAACATCACCAGGACGGCGGCTGCCACAATCAACCCGGCCAACATAAACAGCAAAAAACCCTGCAGGGGAAGAAACAATAAGGTGGCTAAAGCCAATAATGTCAAAGCAATGGACATTACACCAACAACGGGAGAGGGTTTTAACTGTAATTCAGGCGCCCACAGATTGAAGGATGGCATCGACTAGCCGTGATAACTCTGCGTCTTCGGGACTGGCTCGCTGGGTAAACCACTCAAATAAATCCACATCCTGGCAAGCAAGTAAGCGCTCAAATATCTGCTGATCACTTGGGCCAAGCTCAGCATAGTACGCCTCAAAAAAAGGCATTAACAAGACCTCAACCTCCTTGATGCCCCGGCGACATTGCCATTGCAGTCTTCTTGCTTCACTGGACTGGTTCATTTTGAGATGACGTTAAACCTGCATTGGTTGTTGAATTTCTTGGAGCCTCTGATTAAACCTGGGCAATGACAACAAATACTACAACACTAGCCTTCAAAACTACAAGCTTGAATACCCACCAAAATAGCAATTGAAAGCCGGTTAAAAAGGCTGACAAAGAAGTCGAACAGCCTTATCATTCATAACTTCAAACACCTTCATTTCCAATGAAAGGCTTTCTCATGCAAAAAAAATGGCTAGATTTTTTATCCCAGGCTGGCGCCATTATTGAGTCTAATGCAGTGCTAAGGTTTTCGAGCCTTGAAGAAGAAGCACAAAACTGCCTGGACAAAACCGTTATCTGCGATTTGTCTCACCTCGATTTATTGTCTGTGCAAGGAGATGAAGCAGAAATTTTTTTGCAAGGTCAATTAAGCTGCGACTTGTCGAAGGTGACCGCAGAGTCGCTGCAACTGGGCAGCTACTGTACCCCCAAAGGCCGCATGGTCAATTCCTTTCGGGCGCTGAACATTGACAATATCTATTACCTGCTGATGGAGCCCGACCTGTTTGAACCAAGCCAGTCAGCACTGAGCAAATATATTATTTTTTCCAAAGCAGAAATCAAAAACGCCAGAAACGACTTTATTACTTTGGGCCTGGCTGGCCCAGAAGCCGAACAGCTATTAGCCCAGGTTTGCCCGGTTCCCACTCAAATCAATTCCGTTACCCAACAGGGGCAGATAATTTGTGCCCGCATTGCCGGAGCTGGACCAGCCTCAGAGACACAACCTCATTCGAGATTTATTCTATTTTGCCAAGGCGATGCTGCCTATACCCTTTGGCAGCAATTTGCTGAACGGGCTATTCCTGTGGGCCAAAATGCCTGGCACTTGCTGGATATACTGGCAGGTTATGGCCAGGTGGAAAAAACCAGCGTTGAGCAATTTTTACCACATAACCTCAACTACCAAAGCATTGATGCGGTGAGTTTCACCAAAGGTTGCTTCACTGGGCAAGAGGTGGTAGCCAGAATGCACTACCGTGGTCAACTGAAGTCGCGATTATTTCTCGCCGAAACTGAATTGGTAGAGCTACCTAAGCCAGGTGCCAGCTTATTTGTTAAGGATGAGGGTGGTTTCAAGCACCACGCAGAGCTGGTCAATATTGCTATTTCTGGCAAAGATGGGCAACGCTATCGTTGCCAGATGCTGGCATTACTACCCGTATCAAACCCGGAAAAAACACCCCTGTTTTTAACAAACACAGGCGATGAAGAACAGGCTTTGCCCATAAAAATTCTGGATCTGCCCTATGAAATCCCTGGCAGTCATTAAACCTGGAAAATCCTAAAAAACACGCTCTATATTGTGCTTACTCAGACTTATCGTCGCCGGTTTTCTTACTTGCCTGATGGGCCATAAAGCGTTTTTGAATGCTGGAGAAATCCAACTGTGCATTGCCTTCTTTGCGGTGCCGCTCAAACAATGACCGCGCCAATGTACCCATAGGCGCTAATGATTCCGAAGCCAGGGCAGCATCGATAGCCAAATTTAAATCATTACCAAGCACTTCAACTGAAACCCGCGGCTCATAATTATTGGCCGCCGGCACTTCATTCATCACTCCTGGATAAGGATTATAATTTTCCAGCACCCAGTTTTTACCTGAGCTGCGTAATAAAATATCCGATAAGGCTTTTGGATCAAGTCCGTGATCAACCCCTAGCTGTAATGTTTCTGCCGTACCCACCATTTGTATGGCGAGCAACATGTTATTGCAAATTTTCGCCATTTGGCCAGCGCCGTTGCCTCCGGCATAAATCACAAACGAACCCATAGTCATTAACAATGGTCGGGCTTTTTCAACAATACTTCTTTCACCGCCGAGGATAAACGCAAGATCGCCCTTTAAGGCATTGTTAATACCACCGGTAACGGGGGCATCCAACATAAAAATATCACGCTCTTTGGCTTTTTTTGCCAGGTATCGAGCAGTTTCGGGTGCAACCGTAGAACAGTCGATAACAACTGCCTGCTTAGAGATATGGTGCAGCAAACCAGCCTGATCAAAGTAGAGATCACTCACCGACTTCGTATCCGGCAACATTGATATGACAAACTCAACACCCTTAACCACTTCATAGATATCTTTGGCTTGAGTCACCGGCAATTTGCCAAGATTGGCCATTGCTTTAGGTGAGCTGTCAAACACCTTGATAAAATGACCCGATTTGGACAAATTTTGCAGCATGAGGAAACCCATTTTGCCCAATCCGATAAAACCGATACTAGCCATTCAATGACCCTAGGTAGTGAACTTGATGGTGAAATGTATAATTCTCTTTGAAATCGATAGTTTTCAACACTAACGATCTGATCCTACAAGCTTTTATGAGTATATTCGCCGAATTTACTCACACTTTAGAATGGCTACGGCTGCCCAGGGGAGCTGTAACCTAAGAAAGCGACCAATTAATAGGTAGCTCACCATTTGAAACCAGGTATTTATTGGCTTTGGAAAAGGGCTTGCTACCCAAGAAGCCACGACGAGCCGAAAGCGGTGATGGATGAGGGCTTTTCAGTACCAGGTGTTTGTTTTGATCAATAAATTGACCTTTTGCCTGCGCATAACTACCCCAAAGCATAAAGACCAAACCTTCGCGCTGCTCATTTAAACACTGAACAACCTTATCAGTGAATTGTTCCCAACCACGATTTTGGTGCGACCCCGCCTTTCCTGCCTCAACCGTCAACACACTGTTCAGCAACAACACGCCCTGCTCCGCCCAGGACTGCAAATTACCATGATTGGGAGGATTAATACCCAAATCAGCATACAGCTCTTTAAAAATATTTTTTAGCGAAGGCGGTGGTCGCACCCCCTGCTGCACAGAAAAGCACAGGCCATGGGCCTGACCGGGACCATGATAGGGATCCTGCCCGAGAATCACCACTTTTACTTTATCAAACGGTGTACTGTTCAAGGCACTGAAGTACTCATCTCCCTTAGGGAAAATGGTCTTGCTTATTTGTTTTTCAGCACGCAAAAACTGCCCCAAGTCCGCCATATAGGATTTGCTGAACTCAGGCAGAAGTCTTTGTTTCCAGCTTGCTTCGAGCTTTATCTGTTCAGACATGGTTTAGCTTATTATCAGAATTGCGGTTTCATATGAGGAAATAAAATTACATCACGTATCGAAGCTGAATCGGTAAATAACATCACCAGGCGATCTATGCCAATGCCCTCACCGGCGGTAGGTGGTAAACCATATTCCAGTGCCGCAATGTAGTCGGTATCAAAATGCATGGCCTCATCATCACCGGCATCTTTTTCTGCCACTTGGGCCTTGAACCTTTCGGCTTGATCTTCGGGGTCATTGAGCTCTGAAAAACCATTGGCAATTTCCCGGCCGCCAACAAAAAATTCAAAGCGGTCGGTGACAAAAGGATTGTCATCGTTACGCCGCGCCAAAGGCGAAACTTCAGTGGGGTACTCGGTGATAAACGTGGGTTGCAGCAGACGATGTTCAACGGTTTTTTCAAAAATTTCGATCTGAACTTTACCCAGGCCCCAGATATCTTTTAATGGAATTTGTAATTGTTCAGCCAGGGCTTTGGCTGAATCAAGACCAGCCAACTGTTCAGGACTCACGTCTGGATTAAAATGTAAAATTGATTCCACCACCGTCATGCGAATAAAGGCTTTGCCAAAATCATATTCATCACCCTGATAGGAAATGACAGTTTTACCCAACACCTCCTGAGCAAGGGTGCGTAACATATCTTCGGTTAAATTCATCAAATCCTGGTAGTCAGCATAGGCCTGATAAAATTCCACCATGGTAAATTCAGGGTTATGCCGGGTCGACAAGCCCTCATTACGAAAATTGCGGTTAATTTCAAAAACTCGTTCAAAGCCACCCACTACCAGACGCTTTAAATACAGCTCCGGGGCAATGCGCAGAAACAACTCCATATCCAGGGCATTATGATAGGTTGCAAACGGTTTGGCGGTGGCGCCACCGGGAATCACCTGCATCATCGGTGTTTCCACTTCAATGTAATCCCTGTCGCTCAAATAACGCCGAATACCATCGACAATTTTTGAGCGGATCCGAAACCTATTCCGCACCTCATCATTGACAATCATATCAACATAACGCTGGCGATAACGCAGCTCCTGATCAGCCAGGCCTTTGTGCTTATCCGGCAGTGGCCGCAATGATTTCACCAGATGATGAACAACGTCCATATCAACGTACAAATCGCCCTTGCCGGATTTATGCAATAAACCTTCGGCACCAACAATATCACCCAGATCCCAGGTTTTAATATCATCAAGCACCTCTTGGGCCAAGGTTTTACGGTTCACATAAAGTTGAATGTCACCGCTCACATCCTGAATCACGATAAAGGCACCACGGTTACGCATCACCCGCCCGGCAACCTTAACTGATACACCCAGTTCCTCAAGCTCGAGTTTGGATTTGTCACCATAGCGTTGCTGTAATTCCTCGCAATACTGTTCGCGGCGAAAGGTGTTGGGGAAGGCATTACGAACTTCCCGAATGCGCGCCAGCTTGCCACGTCGTTCGGCGATCAGTTTGTTTTCTTCATTGTCACTGGTGTTGTCATCTGAAGCGTGATCAGTCTGCTTATCGTTTGTCATTGTTTTCCTGTTCTTGGTTTTCTGCGTTGCGAGTTTACGTCTATGCGTTTACAGTTTTATATTTACAAGCCCGCTTTTAAGCTGGCCTCGATAAAAAAATCAATATCACCATCAAGCACAGGCCCAGGATTACTGGTTTCCACATTTGTTCTCAAGTCTTTAATACGGGATTGATCCAATACATAGGAGCGAATCTGACTACCCCAGCCAATATCAGATTTAGTATCTTCCAGGGCTTGTTTTTCTTCATTTTGTTTCTGAACTTCCAGTTCATACAGCTTGGCTTTAAGCAATTTCATCGCCTGGGCTTTGTTTTTATGCTGCGACCGGTCATTTTGACATTGCACCACAGCACCGCTAGGTAAGTGAGTAATACGAATGGCAGAGTCGGTTTTGTTAACATGCTGACCACCCGCACCACTGGCACGGTAGGTATCAATGCGTAAATCAGCGGGGTTGATATCAACCTCTATATCATCATCAATTTCAGGTGCCACAAACACTGCGGCAAATGAAGTATGGCGCCGATTACCGGAATCAAAAGGGGATTTGCGCACCAGCCGATGCACACCGGTTTCGGTTCGCAACCAGCCATAAGCGTATTCGCCTTCAAAGCGGATGGTCGCGCTTTTAATGCCCGCTACGTCACCCGCAGACACTTCAATAAGATCGGTTTTAAAACCCCGGCGCTCGCCCCAGCGCAAATACATCCGCAATAACATTTCCGCCCAATCCTGAGCCTCTGTGCCACCGGAACCAGACTGGATATCAAGGTAGGCATGGGAGCCATCCATTTTGCCGGAAAACATGCGGCGAAATTCTAGTTCAGCAATGGCTTCTTCCAAAGCATCCAGCTCTACAGTCACTTCCGCAACCATGCCTGCATCACCTTCTTCTACGGCCAAAGCCAGCAACTCACCGACCTCTGAAACTCCGCCACTGACTTTGTCCAGAGTTCCGACGATGGCCTCCAGTTGGGAACGCTCCTGACCCACCGCCCGGGCTTTTTCAGGGTCATTCCAGATATTAGGGTCCTCTAGCTCTCGGACAACTTCATCCAAACGTTCTTTCTTATGCTCATAGTCAAAGATACCCCCTAAGGGCATCTGTTCTATGGGCAAGTTCTTTAATACGAGTTTGAATCGGACTAATTTCCATTAACTAGGTACCACCAAATAACGACTAACAAATAATGACGAACACACAACGGATGAGAACTGAAAAAGCTGTTCTATATTTTCTTTAGAGTGCTTCAGAACAGGTAAAAAGCGTAAAACTGTGCGCTTTTTACCCAGCTGTAAGACAAAATGAAAATAACTTGAAAGGATTTTAACTGATTGCGCCTGGAGTTGACACGGGTTTTACCCGCATAATTGCCATAAAAAACGCTATAGCAAAAACCTAATGGAGGGCTGCATGAAAACTATTGCCTTGCAAAGACGTTTCCACACTCACTGAGTAGCCAAACAGCTTAGGCTAATCTAACCACATACTTATAATCGGCAGTCTCCACATTCGGTAACTTCATAAACATGGTAAGCCTCAGGGACATATTGATCAACAGTAGAACCCACATAAACTGAACCTTCAGGTACACCATCACCGCTACAAAATGTTCGAAAAGCACGAACCTCCCGGCCTTCTTTAAAATCGGCACCGGCTTCTACTTCAGCCCAAATAAACACAGAATGAGAGGCTGTTATAAACTCTACATTTCTGATCACCGCATGAAGAGGCATTTTAATTTCGACAGTTGCTTTGGAAACAGGTACTTCGTACTTATGTATGGTTTTCATCTTTTCATACCCTTTGGTAATTCAATGGCAGGCCTAAATAGCTTATATTATTACGAAGCATCATGGTATTAAAAACTAAAGCTGATTAGAAGCCCATATAGGCAGTAATACTGCCACGGATTAAGATGCTTTCACGCTCTCCAAATATTCAGCAACAAACTGCACACTTTTTTCTCCTCTAAACTCATTCACATCGAGGCGGTACGCCAGTTTTATTTTGTCTGAGCTTGTTGGCCATTGGTTTAAATCCACGTTAAATGCAATAGCGTCGATAACAGTATTGGATGCCGGCAATGCCAGCACCATTTTCAAATGTTTTTCGCCCACAATACGTTGCTGAACCAGCTTAAATTCACCATCGAATACCGGCTCTGGAAAGGCTTGCCCCCAAGGGCCATGCTCGCGAAGGGTCTCTGCTTGCGCCAGGGTCAGATCCCTTGCCTCAAGCTCTCCATCGGACCATATCTGGCCTCTCAAATCTTCAAGGCTCAATTGACGACGCACTTCCTGATCAAAAGCCTGTTGAAACGCTTGGTAGTGTTTCAGCTGGATAGTAAGCCCCGCAGCCATGGCATGACCACCAAATTTGTTGACCAGCCCGGGATGCCGGGTGGCTATGGCGTCCAAGGCATCACGAATGTGGAAGCCTGGAATGGAGCGGGCAGAACCTTTTATTTCCTGTTCAGCCATGTCAGCTCCATGCTGCCCGGAATCAGCCAAAGCAAAGGCAATGACCGGGCGATGAAATTTGTCTTTGATTCGCGACGCCAGAATACCAATCACCCCCTGATGCCAGGTTTTATCAAATAAACACAAGCCAAAAGTTTGCGCATCAAGCTCATTTGTTGCAAGAGAATGCTGCAATTCATTGAGACTTGCCATCGCCTCCTGCTGCATGCTGCCTTCAATCGCACGACGATCTCGATTCAGGGCATCAAGTTCTTGTGCCATTTCAGCAGCCAAAGCTGTATCGGTAGTGAGCAGGCATTCGATGCCGTGAGACATGTCATCCAGCCTGCCGGCAGCATTTAATCGTGGTCCCACGGTAAAACCTAAATCGGCGGCCACTAATTGCTGCTGATTACGCCCCGCCACCGCAATCAAGGCACTGATACCGGGCCGACAGCGACCGGCCCGAATACGCCGCAGCCCCTGGTGAACCAAGACGCGGTTATTACGATCCAGAGGTACCACATCGGCAACCGTACCCAGGGCTACCAGATCAAGGAAATCAGCCATATTGGGCACTGGCAAGTTTTGCAACGCAAACCAGCCTGCGTCATTGAGGGCAGTTCTCAGTGCCGACATCAAATAAAAAATTACGCCAACACCGGCAAGATTTTTACTGGGAAAATCACAACCTGTTTGATTTGGATTTACGATAGCAGCGGCATCGGGCAGGATCTGCCCAGGTAAGTGATGGTCGGTGATAAGTACTTTGATACCAGCCGCGTTTGCTGCCAGCACACCGTCAACACTGGAAATACCATTATCGACGGTAATAATTAAATCCGGATGCTTGCTTTTAGCCACTTCGACGATCTCAGGGGTAAGGCCATAACCGTATTCGAAACGGTTAGGTACCAGGTAATCCACCCGCTGCGCACCCATGGCTTGTAACGCCAGCACCGCCAAAGCACTGCTGGTAGCGCCATCGGCATCAAAATCACCCACTACAAGAATAGCTTGTTGATTTGCCAAAGCCTCTTGCAACAAAACAAGCGATGGCTTAAGGCCTTTCAGTGTATCCGCTGGTAATAAAGCACTTAGCTCGCGCTGCATATCAGCATCACACGACACACCGCGGTGCGCATAAATACGCTGTAATAACGGCGGAATCGCGTCACTGAAAGAGTATTCAATCTGCTCTGGCAAGGTGCGTCGAACAATGTATTTACGCATCTGTTCTTTGCTCATCATAGTCAAAGCCGTAAACTGATTGACCATTGTGTCCATCAGCTTATGCGCAGTCTGCTTTATCAGGTATTATAAATTATCCAGGATAGATTTTTTAACCGCATCCAACTGCGCATCTATGGTCACCATAGTGGCATTTTGACATTGTTGAATGGCCGTATCAGGGTCTTTTAGACCATTGCCGGTTAGAGTGCACACCACTTTACTTCCTTCGGGGATTTTACCCTCTTTAATAGCCTTTATCGCACCCCCAATAGAGGCAGCTGAAGCCGGTTCGCAAAACACCCCTTCTTTTTCTGCCAGCAGTTTTTGTGCTGCCAGGATGTCGTCATCGGATAGCTCATCGAACCAACCTTGGGATTCTTTTTGCAAGGCCCAGGCTTTGTCCCAGGATTGAGGATGACCAATACGAATAGCTGTGGCAACGGTTTCAGGGTTTTCGACCATCTCACCACGCATAAAAGGCGCAGACCCCGCAGCCTGAAAGCCCAACATTTTAGGCCGCTGGTTAATAATGCCGTCTTTATGGTATTCAGAATACCCCATCCAATGAGCGGTGATATTGCCCGCATTACCTACAGGCAAACAATGAAAGTCTGGCGCACAACCCAGCTCTTCAACAATTTCAAAGGCGGCGGTTTTTTGTCCTTGTAAACGAAACGGATTAATAGAGTTAACGATGGTAACCGGTGCTTCTTCGGCAACTTGTTTGACTAACGCCATGCCTTGATCAAAGTTACCTCTAATTTGCATAATCACGGCACCGTGCATCAGCGCCTGGGCTAATTTGCCCATGGCGATCTTACCTTCAGGTATCAGTACAAATGCCTTGATGCCGGCTCTGGCTGCATAGGCCGCTGCCGCAGCCGAGGTATTACCGGTAGACGCACAGATAATTGCATTACTGCCTTCTTCCACAGCTTTGGTGACCGCCATGGTCATGCCCCGGTCTTTAAAGGATCCAGTGGGGTTCAGGCCTTCATATTTAACGTAAATGTCAACGTCTTTCGCCAACGTTTTAGGAATATTACTTAGGCGTATTAAGGGTGTATTACCTTCCCCCAGGCTGATAATCCGGGTGTCATCATGGATCGGCAGGTGGTCACGGTATTTTTCTATCAGTCCGGTGTAACGTGTTCTAAATGGCATAATATTTTCCGCTTAATACGCTGGTTGTGTATCGATTTATTGAAATTCACGTGAAAGACGCCGCTAAAAAGGCGGTTGAGTAATTATTGTACTACCATCACCCGGCTTTATCACCACCCTGTGACCTTTGCGAGAGCATCTTAATCGTTGTTAAGCTTCTCAAGGCGAATTCTTATCACCGGCTCAACAATATCATCAAGGGCGGCGATTTTTTCCAAAGCCGAGTTCATATCTTTTTCTTTAATCCGCTGAGTTAGCATTACAATAGACACAGTGCCACCCGCTTGTTTTAGTTCCGGCTGCAAGACCGCCTCAATACTGATGCCATAATGACTCAGGATAGTCGCCACTTCTGCCAACACACCTGGCTTAGGTAAGGCGGACAAACGCAGATAATAAGCTGTTTCAACTTCTTCAATGGGAAGGATTCGATCATTGGATAACGCATCGGGATGAAATGCAAGATGGGGCACCCGATTATCTGGGTCCGAGGTTAACGCTCGGGCAACATCAA